>NZ_LZKU01000126.1 GCF_001672975.1 Mycobacterium sp. 1465703.0 | reverse complement strand
CGGCGCCCAGGGTCAAACCGCCGACCACGGCGTAGTCCCAGTCGCTGGTCAGTTCGCGCATCAGCGAGCCGATCAAGGCCGAGGCGCGGTGGTGCAGGGTGGCCCGGCGCAGGTCGACGTAGTAGTCGGCCTCCTTGCCGGAGGATAGCGTCACCCGCCCGTGCACCACCGACAGGCGTCGCACCAGCTCCGCCAACTCTTGGAGGTCAGGTCCGGCCACGCCCACTCCCGATTCGTTTGGTGACCGCCCGCATCAGGGTCCTCGGTATGAGGCGCTCGGCGGCGATGATCGCCTTGTACTGCAGGCCCGGAATGCTGATCACCTTGCCGCGGCCGATATCGGCCAGGCTTTGGTTGACCACGTCGTCGACCTCCAGCCACATGAACGACGGCGATTTGGCCATGTCGATCCCGGCGCGCTCGTGAAATTCGGTGTGCACGTAGCCAGGGCACACTGCGTGCACTGAAACGCCGGTGCCCTGCAGGCCGACGGACAGGCCCTCGCTGAACGAGATCACCCACGCCTTGGACGCCGAGTAGGTCGACCCGCGTCCCGGCACCAACCCTGCCACGCTGGCGATGTTGATGACGGTGCCGGCGCCGGCCTCCAGCATGGCCGGCAGGGCCGCGCGGGTCAGGTGCATGACCGCGGTGACGTTGACGTCGAGCTGGGACTGCAGCAGCGCGGGGTCGGCGGACCAGAAGTCGCCGGAGGTGGCGAAGCCGGCATTGTTCACCAGGACGCGCACTCCCCCGGCGTTAAGCCGGTCGCAGACCCGTTGACGGTCCGCGACATCGGCCAGGTCGGCGGGCAGGATCTCGACGCTGCCGGAATGTTCGCGCAACTCGTCCGACAGCCTGGTCAAGCGCTCGACGTCGCGGGCGACCAGCACCACGTCGTAGCCGTCGCCGGCATAGCGGCGCGCGAACCCGGCGCCGATTCCGGACGTAGGCCCGGTGATCAGGGCGACGGGGCGAGGCATGAGCGACATCCTAATGACGGCGGCTTGGCCGGCCGCCGGGCTATCCGGGGCCCGTCGTCAGCGCTGGTAGTTGGTGGCCTGGTGGCCGTTGCGCCCAGTGTTCGGTGGGCGGCGGATGGTTTCCGAAGGCCCATCGGATCGAGGCTGCTCGCGGCGCAGCGGCTCAGCGGCGCGGCGGCCGGGCCGAAGGTCTGGGCCGAGCAGCCCCGCCACATCCTGCTGCGCGCGCCGGGGCGGCAGCTCAGCACGCCCCGCGGGCGCCAACGGCCGGCTGGGTGAGGTGTTGCGCGGCCCCGACGGCGCCCCGGTCTCCTGCGGGGTCTCCTCCGGCAGCGGCGGCAGCACCCGCAACAAGTCGTTGAACTGGCGTACGGTGCGCAGCCCCTCATCCCACTCCGCGCGGGCACTGGTGATCGGCAGGGCGACCAGCGTCCAGTTCTGCTCGTTCCACATGATTTCGGCGCTGTCCGGTGCGGTATGCGCGAAGGTGACCATGCGGCGGTCGCAGGCCCGGCGGGCGGCATCCAGATTGGTGGAGTACACCATCCGCGGCCCGATCGCGCCCAACAGCCAAATGTCGCTCTCCCGTGGCTCTTTGAGTCCCTTGAGGCGCAAATCCACCACCACATTGGTGCCCACCTTGCGGTGCAGCGCGATCACCGTGGCGACCTCTTCGAGGTCGAAGATGTAGACGGCCTCGCCGCGGATCTGACCCAGCACCACGTTCTGGGCGGCCACATCGCCCACCGTCGACATCACCCCGCGCTTCCAGCGCTTGAGGATGTCGGCCGATTCACGCTCGTAGTCGAAACCATGCGATCGCGCCCACGACTTGCGGCGCCTGCTGCGCCCGCGCCGCCGATCGATATCGACGTACAGCAGCACCCCCGCACCGACAAAACACAGCGCGGAGAGCGTGAACCAGAGGGGGACCATCCAAAACAGGGTATCTGCTATTGGGCCGGAACACAGAAGGTGACCAGGTCACAACCCAATCACAGCTGGCAATAGCTGCGTGTCGTCCGAGCGCCGGTGGTCCCCCTCCGGCTGTCCTGATGGTCGCGACCCGCTTCGCCCGGCTCCGCCGCGCTCGCGATCGCCACTCAGCCCAGGATCAGCGAGTCGCCGTCGGGGCTGACGTTCACCGGAACGGTGTCGCCGTCGTGCACTTCGCCGGCCAACAACATCTTGGCCAGCTGGTCACCGATGGCCTGCTGCACCAGCCGTCGCAACGGCCGCGCACCGTAGACCGGGTCGAACCCGCGGTGCGCCAGCCACTGCTTGGCCGGCAGCGACACCTCCAGCGTCAGGCGGCGCTGAGCCAGCCGCTTCTGCAGTTGGGCCAACTGGATGTCGACGATCTGCACCAGCTCACCGGGCTCCAGGCCGTGGAAGATGATCACGTCGTCAAGCCGGTTGATGAACTCCGGCTTGAACGCCGAGCGCACCGCCGCCATCACCTGCTCCTCGCTGCCGCCCGATCCCAGGTTCGACGTCAGGATCAGGATGGTGTTGCGGAAGTCGACGGTGCGGCCCTGGCCGTCGGTCAGCCGGCCTTCGTCGAGCACCTGCAGCAGCACGTCGAACACGTCCGGGTGCGCCTTTTCGATCTCGTCGAACAGGATCACCGTGTACGGGCGTCGCCGCACCGCCTCGGTGAGCTGGCCGCCCTGGTCGTAGCCGATGTATCCGGGCGGCGCGCCGACCAGCCGGGCCACCGAGTGCTTCTCGCCGTATTCGCTCATGTCGATGCGGACCATCGCGCGTTCGTCGTCGAACAGGAACTCCGCCAGCGCCTTGGCCAGCTCGGTCTTTCCGACGCCGGTCGGCCCGAGGAACATGAACGAGCCGGTGGGCCGGTTCGGGTCGGCGACGCCGGCCCGGGACCGCCGCACGGCGTCCGAGACCGCGGTGACCGCCTTCTTCTGCCCGATGACGCGCTGGCCCAGCTCGTCTTCCATGCGCAGCAGCTTGGCCGTCTCGCCCTCGAGCATCCGGCCGGCCGGGATCCCGGTCCAGGCCGACACCACCTCGGCGATGTCGTCAGGACCGACCTCCTCCTTGAGCATCACGTTCTCGCGGGCCTCGGCCTGGGGCAGCGCGGCGTCGAGCTTCTTCTCCACCTCCGGGATGCGCCCGTAGCGCAGCTCGGCCGCCTTGGCCAGATCGCCGTCGCGCTCGGCGCGCTCGGACTCCCCGCGCAACGTGTCCAGCTGTTCCTTGAGCTCGCGGACGACGTCGATGGCGTTCTTCTCGTTCTGCCAGCGGGTGGTCAGCTCGGACAGCTTCTCCTTCTGGTCGGCCAACTCCGAGCGCAGCTTTTCCAGCCGCTCCTTGGACGCCTCGTCCTCTTCCTTGGCCAGCGCCATCTCTTCGATCTCGAGCCGGCGCACCAGCCGTTCGACCTCGTCGATCTCGACGGGCCGGGAGTCGATTTCCATCTTCAGCCGGCTGGCGGCCTCGTCGACCAGGTCGATCGCCTTGTCCGGCAGGAAGCGCGCGGTGATGTAGCGGTCAGACAGCGTGGCGGCGGCCACCAGCGCGGAGTCGGTGATGCGCACCCCGTGGTGCACCTCGTAGCGGTCCTTCAGCCCGCGCAAGATGCCGACGGTGTCCTCCACCGACGGCTCGCCCACCAACACCTGCTGGAAACGGCGCTCCAGCGCGGCGTCCTTCTCGATGTACTTGCGGTATTCGTCGAGCGTGGTGGCTCCGACCAGGCGCAGCTCGCCGCGGGCCAGCATCGGCTTGATCATGTTGCCGGCGTCCATTGCGCCCTCGCCGGTAGCGCCGGCGCCGACGATGGTGTGCAGCTCGTCGATGAAGGTGATGATCTGCCCGGCCGAGTTCTTGATGTCGTCGAGGACGGCCTTGAGGCGTTCCTCGAATTCACCGCGGTACTTGGCGCCGGCCACCATTGAGCCCAGGTCCAGGCTGATGACGGTCTTGTCGCGCAGGCTCTCCGGGACGTCGCCGGCGACGATGCGCTGGGCCAGGCCCTCCACGATCGCGGTCTTGCCGACGCCGGGCTCGCCGATCAGCACCGGGTTGTTCTTGGTGCGCCGCGACAGCACCTGTACGACGCGGCGAATCTCGTTGTCGCGCCCGATGACCGGGTCGAGCTTGCCTTCGCGGGCGCGTGCGGTCAGGTCGGTCGAGTACTTTTCCAGCGCCTGATAGGTGGCCTCCGGTTCCGGGCTGGTGACCCTCCCGCTGCCGCGCACCTTGACGAAGCCGTCGCGCAACGCCTGGGGCGAGGCGCCGTGACCGGACAGCAGCTTGGCGACGTCGGAATCACCGGTGGCCAGGCCGACCAGCAGGTGTTCGGTGGAGACGTACTCGTCGTTCATCTCGGTGGCCAGCTGCTGGGCCGTCGTGACGGCGGCCAGCGACTCGCGCGACAACTGCGGTTGCGAGCTGGCGCCACTGGCCTGCGGCAGCCGCTGCAGCACCCGCTCGGTTTCGGCGCGGATGGCGGCCGGGTCGACGCCGACGGCCTCCAGCAGCGGCGCGGCGATGCCGTCCGCCTGGGTGAGCAGGGCCATCAGCAGGTGCGCGGGCCGTATCTCGGGGTTACCGGCGGCCGAGGCCGCCTGCAGCGCCGAGGTCAGCGCCGCTTGGGTCTTGGTGGTCGGGTTGAAAGAGTCCACGACGACCTCCGTTCAGTCCAGAAGGGTCAGAAAAATGCTTGTCCGGTTGTTCAACGCCGTCAAGGTTGAGTCTGTTCCGCTCAACTCTACCGAGTTTAGGGCGATACGGCGTAGGGGGTACCCCGGTATCGATGACGCAGACGACGCAGCACCCCGAGCAGGCCGGCGCGGAGCTGGCCAGACCGCCGCGCCGTGTTCCCCTTTCCTTTTGGCTGGCCGAACTTCTTCCGTTCCGTTGGTGGTACGTGTGGACCCTGCTGGCGGTCGGAGCCGCACCCGTCGCGCTGTGGGTGCAGCTGCCGAAAGCCTTCGCCGCGGTCGCGGTGCTCACGCTGGCGGGGATCTACGTTGTGCAACTGCGCGAGGCTCGCACCCGGATAGCGCTGCTGCGGTGGGGACGTGCGGCTACCGTCAACGGAACCGAAACAGTCCCGCACACAACGCATTCCACCGTAAAGACATGGTACAACGTCTACCTTCCGGTGGCGCACGGATGGACCGTCGCCCGCTGCCGCTGGAGCGGCGCGGACACCACGACCAAGGTCTACTACGCGCTCGATGGCCGCCCGGGAAGCCTGGTGGTGCGGGGGCGTGAGTACGTCGACGGTGTGATCCTGGCCGACGAACGCGATCCCGCGCGAGCGCGCTGCGTGACGTCGTTCGCCTACGACCTCGACCGCGACCTGACGGGCAACTGGGTCGGCAGGTTGCGCCCGCGGCTGCGCGTCGGGATGGCGTGCTGGCTGGTGATCGTGGTCGGCTGGCTGGCCCTGGCCGGGCTGGCGGCCACCGGATTCCGCACCGCCTTCGCCGACGACAGCGCCTCGCCGACGGTGCCGCAAGCCGGGACACTGCAGGTCAGCGGCACCGGTACCACCAAGACAATTCCGTGCCACGCCGGCTATCTGTCGGTGAGCGGCAAGAAGAACACCATCACCCTGACCGGGCACTGCACCAGCGTCAGCGTCTCCGGCAGCGACAATCGCGTCGCCGTCGACAGCACCGATGCCGTCAGCGCCTCCGGCACCGGCAACGTCGTTCTCTACCACTGGGGTTCGCCCAAGATCGCCAATATCGGCACGGCCAACACCGTCCGACAAGGCTGAGTTACGGCGGCCCAGCCTAGAATCGGGCCCCGTGAGCCTGGAGGACGCCGAAGCATTGCGGGTGCTGCGCGACGCCTTCGCACCCGACGCCCCGGGCCCCCACGGCGACTCCGGTGATCTGGTGCACCGCTTCTACACGCATTGGTTCGCCCTGGACAGCTCCGTGCGCGATCTGTTCCCTCCCGAAATGGCCGCCCAGCGGCGCGCTTTCGCCCACGCCCTGCACTGGGTGTACGGCGAACTGGTCGCCCGCCGCGCGCAGGAGCCGGTGGCGTTTCTGGCCCAACTCGGCCGCGATCACCGCAAATACGGTGTGCTGCCCCAGCATTACGACACGCTGCGGCGCGCGTTGCTGGTGACGCTGCGCTCGCACCTGGGTGCGGTCTGGACCGGCGCCGTCGACGACGCGGCCAGACAGTCGCTGAACCTGATCACCGGCGTGATGAGCGGCGCCGCGGACGCCGAAGAGGGGCCGGCCTGGTGGGACGGCACCGTCATCGAGCACTCGCGGGTGTCCCGGGATCTGGCCGTGATCCGCCTGCAGCTCGATCACCCGATGCCCTACCACCCCGGCCAGTACGTCAACGTCCACGTGCCGCAATGCCCGCACCGCTGGCGATACTTGAGTCCCGCCATTCCGGCCGACCCGGGCGGCGGGATCGAGTTCCACGTCCGCCTGGTCCCCGGCGGCTTGGTCAGCACCGCCATCGTCAACGAGACCCGCACCGGCGACCGGTGGCGGCTGTCCAGCCCGCATGGCGGACTGCAGGTCGACCGCGAGGGCGGCGACGTGCTGATGGTTGCCGGCAGTACCGGGCTGGCGCCGCTTCGGGCGCTGATCATGGACTTGTCCCGGTACGCGGTGAACCCGCGGATACACCTGTTCTTCGGCGCCCGATACCGTTGCGAACTCTACGATCTGCCGACCTTGTGGCAGGTCGCCTCGCACAATCCGTGGCTGTCGGTTTCGCCGGTCTCGGAGTACAACAGCGACCCGTCCTGGGCCGCCGACTACCCCGACGTCACTCCACCGCGAGGCCTGCATGTGCATCAGATCGGGCGGCTGCCCGAGGTGGTGACCAAGTACGGCGGCTGGGGCGACCGCCAGATCCTGATTTGCGGCGGACCGGCGATGGTCAGCGCCACCAAGGCCGCCTTGATCGCCAAAGGTGCTCCGCCCGAACGTATTCAGCATGACCCGCTATGGAGGTAGCCATGCACGTCGTCACCTTGCGCGACCCCTCGTCGCCGGTGGTTGCGCAGTTCGTCCCCGAGGCGGGAATGATCGGCACGTCGCTGCGCGACGCCGATGTCGAGCTGCTGGGCCAGCGCCGCGGCCTGGATGCCTACCTTTCGGACGGCAAGACGATGGGCATCCCGATCCTGTATCCGTGGGCAAATCGGTTGGGCGAGAACACTTATACCGCTCAGGACCTGACGGTGACCCTGACACCCGGAGAAAACGGAGTGCGCGCCGACCCCAACGGACTACCCATCCACGGCGTCCTGGCCGCCTATCCCGGCTGGCAGGTGACCGGTGAAGCCGCTGACGAACTGACCGCGCAGCTGGATTTCGGTGCCGATCCCCGATTGCTGGCCAGCTTCCCGTATCCGCATGTCCTCACGGTGGCGGTGCGTCTGGCCGCGCGGACGCTGACGGTTCGGACCACGGTCACCGCGACCGGCGATCAGGCGGTGCCGCTGTGCTTCGGGTTTCATCCCTACCTGCAGCTGCCTGACACGCCCCGGGCCGACTGGATCATCGAGACGCCGCCGTTGCGGCATCTGCGCCTCGATGACAGGGGGCTGCCGACCGGAGATGCCGAACCACAACCGGCCCGCCGAGAGGCGCTGCGGGATAACACTTTCGATGATGCCTACGATCAGGTGGCCGATGGCGCGGTGTTCGCGGTGAGCGGCGGCGGACGCCGCATCGAGGTGCATTTCGAGCGGGGCTACCCCGCCGCACAGATCTTTGCGCCACCGGCCGAAGACCCCGCAACGGCGATCGTGTGCTTCGAGCCGATGACCGCGCCCACCGACGCGTTGCGGCGGGGCGGCTATCGCTGCGCTTCGCCGGGTGAGCCGGCGGCGACGCAGTTTTCGATCCGAGTGCGGTCACAGTGACTACTTGGGTCACTGCAGTCGCCCCCTGGCGAGCACTAGGTGAATGCGAAAAGCGCTACCACATGGGCTAGCGCTTTTCGTGAACTTTGTATCCCGCCGGAGGCAGAAACTCTTGGGGCACAAGTGAATCGGGCGAGAATCAACGTCCCCGACGCGGCTGCCACACCACCACCGCGGTGCTCTTGGGCACTACCGCCACATCGCGACGCTGGCTGGCACGCGTCTGCGTCAGCTCTTCGGTCAACTCCTTGACCCGGGACTGCAGCGCCTCGACCTGATTGGTCAGCTCGATGATGCGCTTGATGCCGGCGAGGTTGACCCCCTCGTCCTGAGAGAGTCGTTGCACCTCACGCAGCAGGTCGACGTCGCGCTCCGAATACCGGCGGCCCCCACCGGAAGACCGGCTCGGACTGACCAGGCCGAGCCGGTCGTAGGTGCGTAGCGTCTGGGCGTGCATGCCGGCCAGCTCAGCGGCCACCGAAATCAGGAAAGTCCTTGCCTCACGCCCTTTTTGGTTCTTGGCCATCAGCGGTTACCCGCCCATCCCGCCCGGGGGTCGAAGCCGCTGGAACGCTCGGCCGCAGCGTAGGCTTCCAGCGCCTCCTGGGCAGAACCCTCCACATTGGGTGGCACGGCGACCTTCACCGTCACCAGCAAGTCACCGTTGCCGCCGCTGCGTTTGGGAACGCCCCGGCCGCGCACCCGCAGGATGCGGCCGTCGGCGGTGCCCTTGGGCACCCGGACCCCGACCTTGCCGTCCAGGGTGGGCACCGAAATGGTTGAGCCCAGAGCCAACTCGGTGAAGCTGACCGGAACGGTCACGGTGAGATCGTCGCCGTCGCGGCCAAACACCTTGTCCGGGCGCACATGTACCGTCACATACAGGTCACCCGACGGCGCGCCGCGCAGCCCCGCCTCGCCCTGGCCGGGCAGCCGGATGCGCTGTCCGTCCTCGACGCCGGGCGGGATCCGCACGTTGATGGTGCGGGTGCGGGTAGTGACACCGGTGCCTTTGCACTCGTCGCAGGGGTGCTCGATGATCGAGCCGCTGCCCCGGCAATCGGTGCACGGTTCGGAGAAACCGAACGCGCCCTGGTTGCGGTTGATCACGCCGGAGCCGTTACAGGTGGGGCACACCTTCGGGCTGGTGCCCGGCCGCGCCCCACTGCCATGGCAATTGGTGCACGGTGCCGGACTGGTCAGCCGCAGCGGCATCGCCACACCCTTGGCCGCCTCGATGAAATCCAGCTGGGTTTCGGTCTCGAGGTCGTTGCCGCGGCGCGGCCGGCTGGGACGGGCACCCGAACCGCGCCCGAACAAGCCGCCGAACAGGTCGCCGATGTTGGTGCCGCCGCTTCGGCCGGCGGCATCGAACAAATCGTTGAGGTTGAACTCAGCGCCATCTCCGCCGACGTTGAAGCCCCCGAATCCACCGGTGTCGAACCGGCGTCCGCCAAACCCGCCGCCGGCGAACAGCCTTCGGGTTTCGTCGTATTCCTTGCGCTTGGCAGGATCCGACAAAACGTTGTGCGCCTCCGAGACCGCTTTGAATCGTTCGCCCGCGGCGGGGTTGTCGGGATTGGCGTCCGGGTGCAGATCGCGCGCCAGCTTGCGGTAGGCGCGTTTGATCTCTTCGGGACTGGCGTCAGAGGAGACGCCCAGCTCCTTGTAGAAGTCCTTTTCGACCCATTCACGCTGGGCCATGTTGCGTCACCTCCTCACCACTTCCTTTTGGTCTCTCGTCCAATGTGTTGATTGTCTGCCTTATTCACCGGAGGTGTCGGCGTTATCGTCCGTGTCGGCCGGACCGGTTTGGGCGGATTCGGGTGCGGCAGCCGCCCCATCCTCGTCGGCGATCGTGTCAACGACGCCGACCAGAGCGTGCCGCAGCACCTGGTCGCCGAGCTTGTAGCCCTGCCGCATCACCGTGCCGATCACCGGACGGGACCCGTCGCCCTCGTGCTGGACGGCTTCGTGCAGCACCGGATCGAAGTCCTCGCCTTCCTGGCCGAATGCTGTCAGGCCGAGCCCGGTCAGCGCGCTTTCCAGCTTGTCGGCCACCGACTTCAGCGGCCCGGACTCCAGGTCGCCGTGCTTGCGCGCTCGATCGAGATCGTCCAGCACGCCCAGTAATTGGTTGACGACGGCGGCCTTGGCCCGGTCCGCAGCGGCCTGCTGGTCGCGCAGCGCCCGCTTGCGGTAGTTGGCGAAGTCGGCCTGCACGCGCTGCAGGTCGGCGGTGAGCTCGGCGACCTTGCCTTCGCCCCCCGCCGGCTCGCCGGCCGGCGCCCCTCCCGGCGCACCGCCGGGAGGGACCTGCCGTACTTCACCGGTCTCAGGATCGATTCGCCGCTTATCGGTGACCGTCACCTGTTCCTGTGGGTTGCTTTCCGTCACTTGGACTCCCGGTCATCGTCGACCACCTCCGCGTCCACGACGTCGTCAGCGGAGCCCGATGGCCCGGACGCGCCGCCGGACGCGCCGGCCTGCTCGCCGGCGGCCTGGGTGGCCTCGTAGATCGCCTGTCCGAGCGCCTGCGACTCCTGGCCCAGCTTCTCCATCGCCGTCTTGATGGCGGTGATGTCGGTGCCGCCCAGGGCCGTCTTGGCCTCGGCGATCGCTGCGTCGACCTTGGACAGCGTGTCCTCGGGAACCTTTGAGCCGCCTTCGGCTTCGCGCTGCTCCTTGACGAACTTCTCCGTCTGGTAGACCAGCGATTCGGCCTGGTTGCGGACATCGGCTTCCTCGCGACGCTGACGGTCCTCCTCGGCGTGCGCCTCGGCATCCTTGATCATCCGGTCGATCTCCTCCTTGGACAGGCCGGAGCCCTCCTGGATTTTGATCGTGTTCTCCTTGCCGGTGCCCTTGTCCTTGGCCGTGACGTGCACGATGCCGTTGGCGTCGATGTCGAAGGTGACCTCGATCTGCGGGACGCCGCGCGGAGCCGGCGGGATGCCGGTCAGCTCGAAGGAGCCGAGCAGCTTGTTGTGCGAAGCGATTTCGCGCTCACCCTGGTAGACCTGGATCTGCACCGACGGCTGATTGTCGTCGGCCGTGGTGAAGGTCTCCGACCGCTTGGTGGGGATCGTGGTGTTGCGCTCGATGAGCTTGGTCATCACGCCACCCTTGGTCTCGATACCCAAGCTCAGCGGCGTAACGTCAAGCAGCAGAACGTCTTTCACCTCACCCTTGAGGACACCCGCCTGCAGAGCGGCACCAACGGCCACCACCTCGTCGGGGTTGACGCCCTTGTTGGGCTCCTTGCCACCGGTCATCTCCTTGACCAGTTCCGACACCGCGGGCATGCGGGTGGATCCACCCACCAGCACCACGTGGTCGATCTCGGAGACCGAGATACCGGCGTCCTTGATCACGGACTGGAAGGGCTTACGGGTGCGGTCCAGCAGATCCTGTGTGATGCGCTGGAATTCGGCGCGGGTGAGCTGCTCGTCGAGAAACAGCGGGTTCTTGTCCGCGTCGACGGTGATGTAAGGCAGGTTGATCGAGGTGCTCTGCGAACTCGAGAGCTCGATCTTGGCCTTCTCGGCGGCCTCACGCAGCCGCTGCATCGCCATCTTGTCCTTGGTCAGGTCAATTCCGCTGGTGCCCTTGAACTTGTCGACCAGCCACTCGACGACGCGGTCGTCCCAGTCGTCCCCACCGAGGTGGTTGTCACCACTGGTGGCGCGGACCTCGACCACACCCTCGCCGATCTCGAGCAGCGAGACGTCGAACGTACCGCCACCGAGGTCGAAGACCAGGATGGTCTGTTCCTTCTCGCCCTTGTCCAGGCCGTAGGCCAGAGCCGCGGCGGTGGGCTCGTTGACGATGCGCAGCACGTTCAGGCCGGCGATCTGGCCGGCCTCCTTGGTCGCCTGACGCTGGGCGTCGTTGAAGTACGCCGGAACGGTGATGACCGCGTCGGTGATGTCCTCACCGAGGTAGGCCTCCGCGTCGCGCTTCAGCTTCATCAGCACCCGAGCGCTGATCTCCTGAGCGGTGTACTTCTTGTCATCGATCTCGACGGACCAGTCGGTGCCCATATGCCGCTTGACCGAACGGATGGTGCGGTCGACGTTGGTGACCGCCTGGTTCTTGGCGGGCTGGCCGACGAGCACCTCGCCGTTGCGCGCGAAAGCGACGATGGACGGGGTCGTCCGCGAGCCTTCGGAGTTGGCGACGACGACAGGGTCACCGCCCTCGAGAACTGCGACGACGGAGTTGGTGGTCCCGAGGTCGATACCGACCGCACGAGCCATAGTGATTCCTCCTGATGATGTAGAGCTTGTTTGGTGCCACTATGCTGAGTGGACCCCGCTCAAGCCTGCCCTTCGGGCCGGTGGGCTGTCAACCCAGCATTGAGTGTGGTTCGCTCAACTTGTTGATCATGTTAACGGCGGTTGGTGCGCCCTTGTTCCCGGGGTGCCCAACTTTTCGGGGCTTCGTCGGCGACTTCCTCCATCAGCGCGAGCAGCGCACGGGTGGCCGCACTGACCGGCCGGGTCGCCGACGTCGCGACGTAGAGCCGCCACTGCAGGTCATGCCCGGTGACCCGGACACTGACCAGGCCCGAACTGTCGATGCCCTCCAGGATGGACCAGCTCAGAAAACCGATGCCCAGCCCTTTGCGGATACAGGTCGCCGCCGTGCCGATGTCGGCGACCTCCACCGCGACGGTCCGCTCGACACCCGCGGCGGCAAACGCGGTGTCGACCACGGTGCGGTTGCCGTATCCGGGCGGTCCGTCGACGAACGGCATGCCCGCCAGATCGGCCAGCGGAACAGCCTTGCGCCGGGCCAACGGGTGATGGGCCGGGACAACCAGCAGCAGCGGAACCGAGGCGACCAGCCGTGCCTGCAGGTCACTGGGCGGTGGGCCGGTGAAAACCAAGAAGGCGACGTCGAGGTCCCCGTCCCGGAGTTGGCTGGCCAGCCCGGCCGATCCGGCGCTGGCCGCACGCAGGTGAACGACGACTTCCGGATGGCGGGCGTGCAGTTCGGCCAGCACCGTCGGCAGGTCGATGACGGTGATTGACGTCAGCGTGCCCACCGTGACGGTGCCGCGCAGGGTGCCCCGAGCGGCGCTGACCGCGTCCTTGGCCGCGCGGGCGGCGTCCAGCGTGGTCCGGGCGTGCGGTCGCAGCGCCTCTCCGGCAGGGCTCAGTGCCACGCCGGCCGGGCCCCGGACGAACAACTCGGTGCCCAGTTCGCGCTCGAGTGCCTTGATCGTGGCCGAGACTCCGGACTGCACGACGTGCAGGCGTTTGGCCGCCGCGGTGAAGCTCCGGTTGTCCGCGACCGCGAGAAAGTATTCGAGATGACGAAGCTCCACACCGGCAATTATCACTGCTAGTGATGGTATTTATCAGGAGATATCGTTGGTGCTGATCCCAGCGCAGCGCATACCGTGACGATCGCCATGGATCAGCAGCAGACCCTCACCACCATCGACACCCACTGGTCGTCAGCTTCCGCCGACGACCAGTTCGCCGTCGAAAATCCCGCCACCGGAAAGATCGTCACCCTGGTGCAAGGTGCCGATACGGCCCAGGTGGATCAGGCCGTTCGGACCGCGTACGCCGCGCACCTGGACTGGAAGCAACGCCCGGCCCGTGACCGTGGCCGCTACCTGCGGCAGATCGCCGACGTCATCCGCGCGCACGCCGACGAGATCGCCGAACTCGAGTCGCTGGAGATGGGCAAGCCGATCACTCAGGCGCGCCAATTCGACGTGGAAGCCGCGATCGGGATCTTCGAGTACTTCGGCGGCATGGTGGAGGCGCTGCCGAGTCAGGCGCGCGACTACGGACTGGTTTTCGACGTGACCACGCTGGAGCCCTACGGCGTGATCGCCGGCATCGTGCCCTTCAACTGGCCGCCG
>NZ_LZKU01000125.1 GCF_001672975.1 Mycobacterium sp. 1465703.0 | reverse complement strand
AGGCTAGCAGGGTGGCCAGTACGCGCGAGTCCTGTGGGCGACCGTCGTCGTCGGCCAGCCACACCCAGTCGGCGCCCTGGGCCAGCGCGTGCAGCATGCCTAGCGCGAAACCGCCTGCGCCGCCGAGGTTTCGGTGTGATGGGAGGTAAGTGGTCGGAATCGGTTGACCGGCCACCAGGTCGCGCACCCGGCCGGAGCCTGGACCGTCGTTATCCACCACGATCAGGTGATCGGGCTGTCGGCTCTGGGTGCTCAGCGCATCGAGTGACTTGGCCAGCTCGTCGGGGCGCCGGTGGGTGACGACGACGGCGAAGACGGTCTCACTCATCCCCGGATGCTCTTTGCACCAGGGGCGTGTCGACCCGATTCGCTTCTTGGGTCTCGGCCAACACCTCACGCACGTGCCGGGCCGCTTCCTCCCCTTCGTACGCGCGCACCACGTCTTCGATGCCGCCGGACATGCGAATGACTCCGTGGTCGATCCACATCGCCGTCTTGCACAACCGGGCCAGGAATTCGTTGGAATGGCTTGCGAACACCAGGATTCCGGAACGCTCCACCAAGCGTTGCAACCGCGACTGCGCCTTCTTCAGGAAGTCGGCGTCCACCGCGCCGATGCCTTCGTCGAGTAGCAGGATCTCGGGGTCGATGCTGGTGACTACGCCCATCGCCAGCCGGACCCGCATACCGGTGGAATAGGTGCGCAGCGGCATCGACAGGTAATCGCCCAGCTCGGTGAACTCGGCGATCTCGTCGACCTTGGACAACATCTGCTTGCGGGTCTGACCCAGGAACAGACCGCGAATGATGATGTTCTCGTAGCCGGAGATCTCGGGGTCCATCCCGACGCCCAGATCGAAGACCGGGGCGACCCTACCGGTGACCGTCGCCCAGCCGCGAGTAGGCTCGTAGATGCCCGAAAGTAGGCGCAGCAGAGTCGATTTCCCGGCCCCGTTGTGGCCCACCAGACCGACCCGGTCGCCCAGCTCCAGGGACATGGTGATGTCGCGCAAGGCTTCGACGACAACCACGTTGGAACTGTTGCGGCCGATCGTGCCGCCGGCCTTGCCCAAGAAGGCCTTCTTCAACGAACGCGACTTGGCGTCGAAGATGGGAAATTCCACCCACGCGTTGTGCGTCTCGATGTGAGGACCAGAGCCCGGCGCCATTGATTGCCGCGTCTGCACTTACAGGTACTGACCGTGCCCGGGCGCACCGCCCGGCTTGCCGAGGCCGGGAGGAAGCGCACCCTGGCGCATCTTTTCCAGCTGCGCGCGGGCGGCCATCTGCTGGGCGAACAACGCGGTCTGAATACCGTGGAACAGTCCTTCCAGCCAGCCGACCAACTGCGCTTGAGCGATGCGCAATTCGGCGTCGGACGGCGCGGACTCCTCGTTGAAGGGCAGGGTGAGGCGGTCCAGCTCCTCCCGCAGTTCCGGTGCCAGGCCCTCTTCGAGTTCCCGGATGCTGGTCGCATGGATCTCGCGCAGCCGATTACGGCTGGCCTCGTCCAGCGGTGCTGCGCGCACTTCCTCGAGCAGTTGCTTGATCATGGTCCCGATTCGCATCACCTTTGCCGGCTGCTCAACCAGGTCGGTCAGCGAGCGCTCGTCGGTTTCGTCCTCGGAGACCGCCATGATGCGCGGGTCGACGCCACCGATGATTTCGACGTCGTCGTCATCGTTGCGGGTACTCAATGCTTCACCATCCTTTGTGGACTATGAGTGTGGCGTAGTGCCGTTTCCGCGCCATTCATAAATTCGGGCACCGCCATTGTCGTAGATCAATGTCCACGACTTCGACTTATCCAGTGACACTAGTCCTTCGGGTACGGCGAACCCGCGGACAGTCGGCGTGCTGGTGTAGATGTACCGAATATTGAGCGCCTTAATCGCCTCGAGGACTCGTGGATCCGATTCACCTTTGCGGGCCGAGGTCCAGAAAATATAGCGGTAGTAGCCAGGGCCGGTCTGCTGCGGGAAGTCGTAGTGGGTCCACAGCGGATGCAGGTCGGCGACCGCATACATCCACGCAGTACCGTCGACGTTCGAGTTGCCGATCAGGGTGTCGTGCGCACCGGGCAGGGTCGCCAGGTAGGCCATGGCCATCAGGTCGCGCTGGTCGACCATCACCGAGTCGTATTTGTCGCCGAGCAGAAACATGTGCCGGTAGAAGTAATGCCGGGCGGTGAGCACGGTGGCCGCCACCAGCAGAATCGCGGTGGTCGCGATCCAGACCGGGGTGGCCACCGGTCTGAACCGGTCGGTGACCCGCCGGGCGCCCGCAACCACCGCCATCACTATCGCGAACAGTGCGACCCCGGCCATCGGCTCCAACAGCAGGGTGATGGCCGCCGAGATGCGACGGGGGTCCTTGTAGAAGAACTCACCGAACATTCCGGCCACCGCGCCGATCGGGCCGCCCAATGGGTTTCCGGCGTCGATGTCGACCACGACGAGCAGCAGCCACACGGCGAGCGGCCACCAGATCTTCTTGATCAGGAAAATGACGGCGCCGATTGCGGTCACCACGATCAGTCCGTACTGAACCGGAAAGTCGTTGAGGTGCCGGGAGTGCTGGAAGATCGCGTCGAAGATTCCCCGCTTCTTGCTCAGGTGGGTCAGAAATGAGTGCCCGGCAATGATGTCTTCCTGCCCCTGGACGCTGATGAACTGCGGTAACAGGATCAACGCGGTGATCACGGCAACGCAGGACAAGATCAGAACGTCAGCCAACCTGCCCCGCACCGGATGCGGTAACGCCACCAGGGCCCACCAGGCCACCAGGAACAACAAGACGATCACCCCACCGGTGATGTGCACGGACATCACGCCCACCCACGCCAGCACGGCAGCCGGGATGCGATCGCGGTGCCGCAGCGTGGAGGTGATCAAGACGAACGCGGGGGCCGCCGCCCCGTAGGCCGCCAGGTTGGGCATCGCCGCGACGCCGAACTCGACATAGGGAACCGCGGTGAATGACGCCGACAGCGCAGCCGCGGTGGCCGCCGCCCCGGCGCAGCGCCATTCGGTCGTGTGCGGCCGCAACAGATGCCAGGTGAACATCGCCGCGCTGGTGGGGAAAAGCCAGACCGACGCGGCGATGGAACTCAGCGTGTAGCCGGTGGTGGGGGCCGCCCCGGTCAGTTGGCAGAACACCGCGGTCAGGGCGTGGAACACCGACGGGTAATACAGGGTCCGATGGGTCTCGACGTTGCGCAGCTCGCCCATGTGCGTCGATGACGCCTGGCCGGTGTCCAGAATGAACCGCACCTCGTTGGCATGCCAAACGGCGTCCCAGGTGCTCGGGATGGTCTGCCAATGGGCGGCCAGGCCGCGGTAGACGGCCCACATGATCAGCAGGGCGCCCAGCAGCACGCCCGCCGCTACGGTGATGGCCGGCCAGCGGCTGACCCCCAGGGCTTCGGCGTCACGGTCGCGGTAGCGGGCCAGCAGCAGCTGGAGACCGATCATCAGCAGGCACACCACGACCAGCGCCGCCAGCGCGGTCCAGCCGTTCCACGGTATTCCGATGGCGCCGAACGGAATGATGGCCAGTGCGACCACGCCATAGGTGAGTGCCGGGCCAACCGCGACGGCGACCTGCCAAGACAGTTGACTGATACGTGCGATGATCGCCCCGGGCGCTATCAGCAAAAACAATGCAATGAGCGTTCCGCACCAGAGCCCCACTCGACTAGTATGGCTGGCCGGGTGCCCTGGCTCGGGAGGCCGTCAATTGGCCGGACGTCCGTGGCACCCGCTACCGTCACGGTTTCGCAAAAAGCGGAAGCTCTAAGGTGGCCCACATGGCATATGACGTCGCCCGGGTGCGCGGACTGCATCCGTCGCTGGGTGACGGGTGGGTACACTTCGACGCCCCGGGTGGGATGCTGATTCCGGATTCCGTCGCGACCACGGTGTCGACGGCATTCCGCAGGTCTGGTCCGACCACCGTCGGTGCCCATCCGTCGGCGCAGCGCAGTGCCGCCGTCTTGGAGGCGGCGCGGGCGGCGGTGGCCGATCTGTTCAACGTCGAACCGGCGGGTGTGGTGCTTGGCGCCGATCGGGCGATCTTGTTGTCCGCGCTGGCCGAGGCGTCATCCTCGCGGGCCGGGCTGGGCTACGAGGTCATCGTCAGCCGCCTGGACGACGAAGCCAACATCGCCCCGTGGCTGCGCGCGGCGCACCGCTACGGCGCCAAGGTCAAGTGGGCCGAGATCGACATCGAGACCGGTGAGCTGCCGACATGGCAGTGGGAGGGCCTGGTCGGAAAGTCGACCAGGCTGGTCGCCGTAGCGTCGGCCTCGGCCACGTTGGGCACCGTCACCGATCTGCGGGCGATGACCAAGCTGGTGCACGACGTCGGCGGCCTGGTGGTGGTCGACCACTCCGCCGCCGCGCCCTACCGGCTGCTCGACGTGAAGGAAACCGACGCCGACGTGGTGGCGGTGAACGCCGCGGCGTGGGGCGGTCCGCCGATCGGGGCGATCGTGTTCCGCGACCCGGCGCTGCTCAACTCGTTCAGTTCTATTTCGCCGGACCCCAAGGCCACCGGGGCGGCGCGCCTCGAGCTCGGCGCACACCAGTTCGGTCTGCTGGCCGGCGTGGTGGCCAGCATCGAGTACCTGGCCTCGCTCGATGAATCCGCCCGCGGCGGCCGGCGCGAACGACTGGCGGTATCGATGCAATCCGCCACGTCGTATCTGAACCGGATCTACGACTACCTGATGGTGTCGTTGCGCTCGCTGCCGTTGGTGATGGTGATCGGCCGTCCGGAGGTGCGCATCCCGGTGGTCAGTTTCGCCTTGAACGGTGTGCCCGCCGAGCGAGTCGTGCAGCGATTAGCGGACAACGGGATCCTGGCGATCACCAACGAGAGTTCCCGCGCGCTGGACGTGTTGGGCGTCAACGACATTGGCGGCGCGGTCACCGTCGGGCTGGCGCACTACTCGACGACGGCCGAAGTCGACCAGTTGGTCCGCGCTCTGGCCTCGCTCGGCTAAGCCGGCAGCGTCAGGACGACCTTTCCGTGCACCTCGCTTGCCGTCAGCTTCTGGTGGGCGGCACTCGCCTGCTCGATGCGTATCCGCTCGCCGATGATCGGCCGAACCCGGCCGTCGGCAATCATCGGCCACACCGCGTCGGCCACCGCCGCGACGATCTCGCCTTTGCTGTTCGGGCCGCTCACCGGCCGTCCTCGCAGCGTGGTGCCGATGACTCGGGCTCGCTTGGCGAGCAGCTTGGCGACGTTGAGCTCACCCTTGATGCCGCCCTGCATGCCGATGATGACGAGCTGTCCATCGGAGGCCAGGGCGTCGATGTTGCGGTCCAGATAGGAGGCACCCATGATGTCGAAGATCACGTCGGCGCCGCCGGACTCCTGCAGCCGCGCGACGAAGTCTTCGTCGCGATAGTTGATCGTGATCTCGGCGCCCAAGTCGCGGCAGGTCTGCAGCTTTTCCGCTGACCCGGCGGTGACCGCCACCCGGGCACCCAGCGCCCGGGCGATCTGGATCGCGTGGGTTCCGATGCCGCTGGCTCCGCCGTGCATCAGTAGCAGCTGGTCTTTGCTCAGGTGGGCGATCATCACCAGGTTGGACCACACCGTGCAGGCCACTTCCGGCAACCCGGCAGCATCGATCAGATCGACACCAGAGGGAATGGGTAGCACCTGGCCGGCTGGAACGGCGACGTACTCCGCGTATCCGCCGCCGGCCAGTAGTGCGCAAACCTCTTGTCCGACAGACCATTCGGTGACATCGGAGCCGACATCGGCGATGACGCCGGACACTTCCATGCCGATGATCTCGCTCGCTCCCGGCGGCGGCGGATATTTGCCGGCGGCTTGCAACAGGTCGGCGCGGTTCACGCCGGCGGCGGCGACCTTGACCAAGACCTCGCCCGGCCCGGCGGACACATCGGGCACTTCCTGCCACACGAGTTGTTCGGGGGATTCGGCGACGATGGCGCGCATGATGGCCAGGCTACCGACCCCCGTTACCCTTATCAGCGGTGGCGTGGCAGAGCGGCCTAATGCACTCGCCTTGAAAGCGAGAGACGGCTAAAACCGTCCGGGGGTTCAAATCCCTCCGCCACCGCTCTTAGCGGTCGACACTCTGGTGCAGCGTCGGTGCGTAGCGCAGCACCGCGCCCACGCCCTCGGCCGGGGCGATCCGTTCGTCGGTGCGCACCAGGGCGGCGCCGACCGAGATCGCTGAGACCGGTAGCGCCTCGTCAGCCCGCAGCGTCTTGGCGGGAGCGGCGCCCTGCTCGGACAGCACGTTCTCGTCGGGGGCGATCATCGTCAAGCCTTCATCGGCAACCACGGTCGCATCACCGATGTCACCGATGATCAGCGTCTCTACGGCGCCTTGGCGCAGTGCCGAGCAGACCGGGCCGAGTCCCTCGGCGGCCAGGCCCGATTGGCGCCCGATCTCGGCGGTAAAGCGCTGCGCCACATCGTCGATGGTGCGCAGTTGGCGTTTGACGAATTCATCTTCGATGGCCCGCTCGATCTCGCTGAAGTCGTGACCGCTGTGCCGTGCCCCGACCTCGAGTGTCACCGCGCGCTCCTGCAGCCGCTCAGGCAGCGCGGCAAGCAGGTCGGAGCGCGAGCGCACCTCACCCACCACGAAGATCACCTCGATCGCCTTGTCGTCGGCGAGTTCGGCGACTCGGTCGGCGACGGCACGTACGTTTTTGCGGCCGGCCTCTTCGGTCCGCAATTGGGGATCACCGTAGCCCGCCGTCTCCGCGCCGGCAGATTTATGCACGGGATAGCCACCGCCGTCGACGGTCTCGGTGCGCAGCGTGCCGCCGATATGCGTGGTGATATCGGCACCGCTGTGGTCGACGACCACCAGAACGTAGTCCGGGTGATCGAAGCTCTGCTCAAGAATCGGTATCAGATAAGGCAATTCGGAGACGCGAGCGACATCGGTAGCGGCGGGCCGGGCCAAATGCTCGTTGATCACCACACCGTCGGCGCTGGCGATCACCGCCCGTCCGCTGCGGCCGATCGGCGGGCGCAGATTCATGATCGCGTCCTCGATCGCGTCGATGACCGGAGCGCCGGCGTGTGAGCGTTCGAGTTCTTCTTTCACCGCCCGCCACTTGAGCTCGAGTTGAGCTTCGGCGTCGTGGGTGTCGTGTGAGTCGTCGAAATACACCGAAACGAAGGGCCCCGGTGCGTCCAGCAATTTGCGGAAGCGTTGCGAGTCCATGCCTTGTTGGTTGCCCCACCAGCCGAGGGGCAAACACCTAGCTTCGATCACCCTCGCTGTCGTCGAAGAAGTGCCAGTCGCCATCGTGCTCGACTTCCATGCGCCAGCCGAGTTCGCTGTTGTCGGCCTTGTTGTCGACGAACCAGGCGTGTGCGTCGTCGGCGCTTTCGATGTCTTTGGTCGCGACGACCTCGCCCTTCGGGTTGAGCACTCGATAGGTAGCCATGAGGGCAGTGTTCCCACTGCCGTCGCTGTCAACCGGTCGGGATTTCGGCGGTGATGGCGTCCAGCAGGGCGGTATACCGGCCGGCTTCCGGATCGCGCCCGGGTTTGCCGCTGCTCACCACGCCGGCTGAGAGTCCGCGCGCGGGGTCGGCCCAGATTGCGATGTTCACCAAGCCCAGATTGCCGAACGCATGCGGGGCGTTGCGCCCGAACGGCCCCCACCGGTTGGTGCCCAGGATGAACCCGGTACCCCAGCGGGCCGGTTGCAAACCGACCGCGAAATCCGGTCGTAGTCTTCGACATTCGGTCACCGCACCGTACATCGTCTCCGGGCTGAGTACCCGCACGCCATCGAGTTCGCCACCGCGACGCCATATCTCGGCGAATCGTGACATCTCGTGCGCCGTCGACACGGTGTTCGACGACGGAATGATGGTGGTCAAGAACATCGGGGAGTTGGTGTAGGGGATCATCTCGTGCACGGTTCCGCCGATCGCCTTACGGAAGATCTGGGCGACCACCGGCGGTAGCGTCCGCCCGGTCGCGTGACTCGGGGCGACCAGCGGGACGTCCTTGGCCGCGACGCCGAAGTTGGTCCAGCGGAAGCCGAGTGGGTTGAGGATCTCGGTGGCCAGGATCTCGCGAATCTCCTTGCCGGTGGCCGCGTAGACGATCTCGCGCACCAGCGGACCCCAGGTCAGCGCGTGATACATGTGGATCAGCCCAGGGCGGTACAGGGGCCGCAACTCGCCCAGCTTCTGCTGCGCGTATTCGTGGTCGTCGGCGCGAGTGACGTCCGGCCTGGGCCCGGTGGGGAAGGGCAGCCCGGCGCTGTGGGTCATCACGTGCCGGATGGTGATCCGGTGCTTGCCGTGACTGGTGAACGTGGGGATGTATTCGCACACCCGGTCGTCGAGGGAGAAGACGCCGCGCTCGACGAGCATGTGCACGACGGTCGCCGCCATGCCCTTGGCCGCCGAGTACACACAGAACGGCGTGTCCGGCGTGACGGCGATCTTTTCGGCGTCGGGCGGGTCGCTCGGAGCGTTGCCCCAGCCGTGGCCGATCGCGCGGTTGAGCACGACGCGGCCGTGCCGGCGGATGCACAGCTGGATGGCGGGATGGAATCCGGCCCGGTACCAATGGCGTGCGGCCTGCCAGATCCGGTCAACGGCGGCGCTATCGATTTCGGAGTGGTCTTCGGCGCCGATCGCCGTCACCGAGTCCAGGTCTGCCGGAAGGCGGATCTTGCCGTCGGGAGTCATTGAGCGCGGCTGGTTCACCCCAGCGAGGGTACGTGGCGTCCGGTTATTCCCCGGTGAACTGCGGCGGGCGCTTTTCGAACGTCGCCGAGATGCCCTCGGTGAGGTCTTTGGACGGCAGGAAGGCCGCATTCCAGGCGGCCACATAGCGCAGGCTCTCCGAGACCGCTGCGATGCGCTGCTGGTCGAGAACGTCCTTGATGCCGTGAACGGTCAGTGGGGGATTGGCGGCGATCTCGGCGGCGGTGGCGTGGGCCGCGGCCAGGGTGGCGCCGGCGTCGGCGTGCACGTCGTTGACCAGACCGATCTTCTCGGCGCGGGCCGCATCGATGTCCTTGCCCGTCAGCGCCAGCTCGCGCAGGTGTCCGTCGTTCAGGATCAGCGGCAGCCGGGCCAGGCTGCCGACGTCGGCGACGATGGCGAGCTTGACCTCCCGCACCGAGAACTTGGCGTCGGCGCTGGCGTAGCGGATGTCGACCGCCGAGATCAGGTCGACGCCGCCGCCGATGCACCAGCCGTGCACCGCGGCGATGGTGGGGGTGCGGCAGTCGGCGACCGCACTGATCGCGCCCTGCATGCGCTTGACCTCGCGGTGGAATACGGCGCGCGGGCCGGCCAGTGCATCGCCGGACAGCAGCGGTGTGAACGAACCGCCCATCGCCGGAACGTCCAGGCCGTAGCTGAAGTTCTGGCCCGAACCGGTCAGCACGATGGCCCGCACCTCAGGGTCGGCGTCCAACGTCGCGAACAGTTCCGGCATCTCCGACCAGAAGGCCGGTCCCATCGCGTTGCCCTTGCCCGGTCCGATCAGCGTCACCTGAGCGACGTGGTCTTTCGTCTCGACGGTGATGGATTCGTATGCTTGCGCCATATCGAGACCGTAGCGTGGCGAATATGGCTCCTGACTTGCGACCCGGCCCGCATTCTCCGCCCACCGACGAGTTGCACAGCGCCGAAGACACCTTCGGGGTGTTGCAGCGGGTGCTGCACACGATCGCCGTTGACGACCTGTCGCGGCGGACGCCGTGCACGGAATTCGATGTGTCGGAGCTGACCGGGCACCTGCTGAACTCGATCAGGGGCCTCGGGGGCATGGTGGGCGCGGAAATCCCGGAGCGCGACGAAGGCGATTCGGTGGAGCGCCAGGTGGTCGCCGCGGCCCGGCCGGCGCTGGACGCCTGGCACCGCCACGGTTTGGACGGGTCGGTGCCGTTCGGCAAGAGCGAGATGCCCGCGAAAAGCGCGTGCGCCATCCTGTCGATCGAATTCCTGGTTCACGCTTGGGATTACGCCGCCGCGGTGGGTCACGAGATCAACGCGCCCGAACCGCTGTCTGAATACGTGCTGGGGCTGGCGCGTCACATCATCAGGCCGGAGTTTCGCGGTCAGGCCGGCTTCGACGATCCGGTCGACGTTCCCGCCGATGCCGGTGCGCTCGAGCAGCTTGTCGCCTTCACCGGCCGCGATCCCGCCCGGTAGCGCGCATCCTTGTCTGCCGAGCGCCCGGCCAGCCGGGCGTTGGGCGCCGAACGCCCGGGCCGCCGGGCACTCGATGAGCTGGCTACACCCGCTCGAGGTAGAAGTAGTAGTACTTGCCGTTGTCGCGGACGCCCTTGCCGTTCATGATGCCCATCACGGCGTCGTCGTCGATCTTCTTGAAGTGATCGTGCACCGGTTGGCCGTCGTAGACCATGGTGGCGGTGACCTCGCCGCGGAAGTCCTCCAGCCACAGGCTGGCCTCGCCCTTGCCCATCTCCACGTTGGAGAACTTGTTGCCGTCGGCGTCCAGGCAAACCAGGGGCTGCACGTCGCGGACCGACTTGAAGGTCTTGCCGTACCACCCGGCCTTCTCCAATTGGCCGTTCATCTTGTGGCCGGTCCGGAATTCGCCGCCCTTCCACTCGCCGAGCATGCCCTCGATCGTCGCGGGCTGAAGTTCCGCCCAAAACTCGTCGAGTTCGGAATCTGCGATGTCGCCGCTGCGCTCTTTGAACTCGGTGAACTTCTTCCGGGCGAGGTTCACGGACGACTCCTTAAGATTCGGTGCGGGCGATCCAGTCCCGGGCGAAATGCAGCAGCGCGTCATTCTCTTCCGGCGCACCAATCGTGACACGGACGCCGTCGGACGCGAACGGTCGCACCACCAGGCGCGCCTCGGCGGCCTGCTCGGTGAAGTCCATGGTGCGCTCGCCCAGCGGCAGCCAGACGAAGTTGGCCTGTGACGGGGGCAGGGTGAACCCAGCCTCGCGCAGCGCCGCGCCGACGCGGGTGCGCTCGACAACAACGGCGTCGGTGCGGGCCATCAGTTCGCCGGAGGCCTCCAGCGACGCGATGGCGGCGGCCTGCCCGACGTTCGTCACCGCGAAGGGCAAGAAGACCTTGTCCAGCGCGGTGATCAGTTCGGGATGGCCTACCGCGTAGCCGACGCGCAAGCCCGCCAAGCCGTAGGCCTTCGAAAAGGTCCGCAGCACAACGACGTTGCTGTGAGTTAGGGCCAGCTCCAAACTGTTCGGCAGCATGCCGTCGCGAACGTATTCGACGTAGGCCTCGTCGATGGCGATCAGGATGTGCGGCGGTACGGCGTCCACGAAACGTGCCAGGGCGTCCGGTTCGACGACGGTGGACGTCGGGTTGTTGGGGTTGCATACAAAGATGAGCCGAGTCCGGTCGGTGATCGCGGCGAGCATCGCGTCGAGGTCATGTGTGTGGTCGGTCAACGGCACTTTGACAGCGGTCGCGCCGGACACCTGGACGATGGGCACGTAGCACTCGAAGCTGCGCCAGCCGATCATCACCTCGTCGCCTGCAGCCGCGGCGATCTGAACCAACTGCTGGCACAAGGTGACCGAACCGCTGCCGACCGCGATGTGCTCGGGCGCGATGTCGGGACCCAGGTGCATGGCCAGCGCGGCCTTGAGGTCCACGCAGGCGCTGTCGGGATAGCGGTTGACGACGGCAACCGCGCGCTCGATCGCAGCGTGCACGCTGGGCAGCGGACCGTGCACGGTCTCGTTGCTGGCCAGTTTGATGGAGCCCGGCACGTTCTTGCCGGGGACATACACTGGCAGTCCGGCCAGTTCCTTACGCAGGCGGGCAGTCACTTCGACAGTTTACGTGTCAACTGTGTACAGTATGGCCGGTTCCGCGAGACCGGAAAGGGGTCGGTACCCTCAGAAAGTCCAAGGGAGGCGTGCCAGAGCGGCCGAATGGGGCTCACTGCTAATGAGTTGTCCCCCTCAAAGGGGACCGGAGGTTCAAATCCTCTCGCCTCCGCTAGATCCTTTAGCGGCAACACGGAACGACAACTGAAGAACAGGCGCCCGTAGCTCAACGGATAGAGCATCTGACTACGGATCAGAAGGTTAGGGGTTCGAATCCCTTCGGGCGCGCTTTTTCGGCCCCCTTCGGAGAGTGCCGAATTCTCGGCTTATCGGAACCTGGACTGCACGATGATGCATCTACACGTCCGGTAGCCGCTTGCTCAGCTGTTCCAGCGTCAGCATTTCTCGCCCCTGGTCGTCGAGATAGGGGATGCCGATCCCGTACTCCTCCCACCGTGCGGCGACTCGGGATTCCAGCTCAGGAGCGATCTTGTCGATCGGCGGGTAGTGGCGGCCACCCCACTCCGGGCGCTGTCCGAATTCCCATGTGCGGGTGGCGTCGACGAGCACCCTCGTCCATTCGCCGGCACCGTACTTAGTGGGGTTGTTTTTCTCCGGCGGGGTGGACGGATCTATCGAAGAGCCCATGGTCGGTCCATAGAATGCGATGTCACCGAGGCCGGCATTCACGCGGTATGACATGGCCCATTCCAGCGCGACCGGATCGCGGATGTCGATGTCCTCCTCGACGACCGTGACGTTCTTGTGCATCCACACCGCTCCACCGGTACCCCACAGCGCCGCCGCCACCTGTTGGGCATGCCCGCGGTAGGCCTTGTGGATCTGCACCACGGTGTTTTGGCCGTTGCTAATTTCCGTCATCCATAGGTCGGTGATGCCCCCGATCCCGAGGTCGTCGAGCACGTTCCAGGTAATCGCGGACCGCGCGAAGTTGACGATGCTGTCTTCGTTGAACATTCCGGGCCGGATCCCCTCGAGGGTGCCTCGCATGACTGGGTCGTTGCGGTGGGTGATCCGGGTGACCCGCAGGACCGGCGCCGTTCCGGCGTCACCGTGGTAACCCGGGTACTCGCCGAACGGGCCCTCCTTTACATAGGTGGCCGGGTCCGGGTCGATGTAGCCCTCGACGACGATCTCAGCGCTCGCCGGAACATGCAACGGCACTGTTTCGCAAGCCACCAGGTCGACCGGGCGGCCGAGCAGAGCCCCCATCATGTCCCATTCACAGACGTCTTTGGGGAACGGGGAACCGGCGCAGAAACCCAACACGTCGTGCCACCCGTAGACAACAGCGACCGGCATCGGCTCTGGTTTGTATCCCTGCATATGGCCACCCCAACCTTGACTGGGCACCAAGAGCTTGGCGATCTTGTCGCGGTCGACGACCATCCCGCGGTAGCAGCCGACGTTGTCGCGTCCGGTCACCTTGTCCTCGGTGACGACACCGCAGAACGTGTCGATATAGCGACCGCCGTCGGAGGCATGCCACTTCGGCGCTGGAAACTGGAAGAGATCGATCTCGTCGCCTTCGATGATGTTTTCCTTGACCGGGCCGGTGTCGACCACGCGCGGCGGGATGGGCTTCTTGAAGGCCTCCCGAAGGTGCCGCACGATAGCTGCGTCGCTTGTGTTTTCAGGCAAACCCAGCATCAGCTGGACCTGGCGTCGATTGCCGATTGCCGACGTCAGCAGCTTGGTGCACCGAGTGTTCTCGTGGCCGATGATGTTCTCGAACAGCAGCGCGGGGCCACCGAGGGAGAGGTTGGCCCGAGTGATCGCGCCAATCTCTTCGTTCCAATCGACGGGGGCCGTGACGCGGCGCAACTGACCCGCGGCTTCGAGTGTGGCCAACCAGCTCCGCTGGTCGGGCCCTGTCTCCTGGTCGGTCCGCTGGGTGATGTTCGTGGTTTCTGGCGGCCTTGTACTGGTAGTCACTTTGTTCTCCTCAAAGAATTGCGGCTGGTTCGCCGTTCACGGGGACTGGATGCTGATCGTCCTTCCAGCGTTTGATCAGGGAGTGCTCGATCCCGAGTTGATCGATGATGCGGCCGACCACGTAGTCGTTCACCTCGTCGACAGTGGTGGGTCGCGCGTAATAGGCCACCGTCGGCGGAAAGATCACGGCACCGGCGCGGGCCAGATAGTGCATGTTCTCTAGGTGGATCTCGCTTAACGGAGCCTCCCGCGCGACGAGGACGAGCTTGCGGCGTTCCTTCAGTGTCACGTCGGCGGCGCGGGTGATCAGGTTGTCACTGAATCCGATCCGGATGGCGCTCAACGTCTTCATGCTGCACGGGCAAACGACCATGCCATCGGTTCGGAACGACCCGCTGGAAATGCCTGCGGCAAGATCGCGGGCACTGTAGGCGCGTGAAGCCAGGGCTCGGACGTCGTCGACGCTGGTTTCGGTCTCGAGTTTTATTGTCGCCCGGGCCCAGTCGCTGAGAATCAGATGCGTCTCAACCCCCAGCCCCTTGAGAACTTCCAACAGACGGATGCCCAGAGCGGCCCCGGTCGCTCCGGTCATAGCAACCACCAAGCGCATCGTCTTCCTCCTAATCGATCAGTCGGGGTTGGTTATTGGTCGTAATGACCACGACTGTTCCTGTTTGGTTTGCCGTCGGGTGATGACTGAGTGACCATGATCAACTCGGGCAACTGGACTAAGTCTCTGCGGGTGATGCGCAATTCACCTACAGCTATTGAGCCGTTCCGCCCACAAATTGCGACACGATGGCGGTGTGGTAGCGGTCAGCACGTTCGCGGGTGGTGGCACGAAGTCTTTGCCGAAGTCAACCAGTTCGGCGCGGACTATCACAGGGCGCGATGTGACAACCTCGATCGAACTCGGTTGGGGCAGCACGGGTTTGAGCTGCAGTGGTGTCAGCATGTGTGCATTCGCGGTCAGCCCCGACTGGTAAGCGCCGGCGCTGTCGCCATCGCAGCCGTCGACACATCAGCAAGCACAAGCCATCCCACTCAGCCGCTGCCGACACATCGGTGCACCAGATGCATTCGGCTCGAGTCGATCTCGTGCGTCGAGAGTCATGTTCACAGGCGGGCGCCACCAATTGGTCGGTCACAACAACTCTTTGGCCAGGAGCTCAAGTGTCGTCACGCGCCCCGGTGCGGTCGCGGGGTCAGCACCGGCGTGCGCCGACGCGACCGGGATCACCATCACCTCGTCGACATCGAACCGTTCGGCGAGTACCCGCAGCTGGTCGGCGGCCTCGGTGGGCGTTCCGACGACAGCACGTCGCATTCTGTCCTGAACGATGTGATGCTGCTGCTCCGTCAGCTGGGCGACGGCTGCTTCCTCGACCAGCGGCACGGGACCGAGCGGCACCCCGGTAAGCATCCGCGCCACCATCTGCTGGTCGGGCAACATCAAAGCCGTTGCCTCTTCCTGGGTTTCCGCCACCGTGGCGTCCACCGTTATAAACGTCATTGGCTCGGCGGCGAACTTGCTGGGCACGAATCGCGATCGGTAGGTCTCGAGTGCATCTTCAATTCCCTTGCCGGAGAAATGATTAGCAAAGACGTAAGGCAGTCCCCTGGCGGCGGCCAAATGCGCGGAATACATCGACGAGCCCAGCAGCCACAGCTGCGGTTCGCCAACCGCGGCCGGGGTGGCTTTGAGTCGGTAGTCGCCCGAGCGCACCGGAACCACCACGCCGCGCGCGCCAACCAGAGCCGCCACATCGTCGAGGTATTCGGGGAATTTCTCGATGTCGCGGTCATGACTGCCGCGGAGGGCAGCCGACGTCACCGGGTCGGAGCCGGGCGCCCGGCCAATACCCAGGTCGATGCGGCCCGGTGCGGCCGCTTCGAGCAACGCGAACTGCTCGGCCACTGCCAGTGGCGCGTGATTGGGCAGCATCACGCCGCCCGACCCCAGCCGCAGCTGCGCGGTCTGCGCAGCCAGATAGGCGATCAGCACCGGCGGGTTGGTGGCTCCCACGTTCGGCATGTTGTGGTGCTCGGTGACCCAGTACCGGGTGAAGCCCAGCCGGTCGGCGGTCTGTGCCAGCTGCACGGTGACCGCCAGCGCATCACCGGTGGTTTGGTCGCTGCGTACGGGGACGAAGTCAAGAACTGAAAGTCGCATGGCAGCGCCAACGCCGCGTACCGAGCGAACATTCCCGGCTCAGAACTTCTTTCGAGCAAATGAAGGCCACGATGCGGACGAATGCCTCTTGAGGGAGAGGTCCCCCGGGGTGTTGTCGAACACAGCATCGCCTACGACGATGAAGTCAAATAAATGAGCATTCGCGATGACGGAAGCTTGTAAAGCATTCAGAGTCAACGCAATTCGTCGCACGGTTGCGGGGCGTTGTATCCGCTGTTCTGGAGGTCATTGACGCTGAGCGCGATACGACGGCGAACAGCGAGCCCCTGAAAGGTCAAAGTTCTGCGGGGACAGCGTTTTCCGGACACCGACCGCGTTTTTCGGCTAGACCGGTGGTGCCTAGGTCCTTAGCTTTGCATCGGACAGCGGCCGGTACGAAGGTGACTCGTTCAGCGGTCACTGACGATGACTCACCGAAGGACCAAACTTAATGAATACCAGCGAGCCGAGAGGTCACTCGCGTGGCTGTGGGTGCGTGAGTCTTGCCCGAATTACGGAGGGTGGCAACAGTGAGTCTTTCCAGAAGTCGCCGACTGCTGACCAGGCACCTGGCAGCGCTGGTGGCATCGCAGTGCGACTGCGGGATGACGCCCCGCGTGCATCACTGCAAAAGCTGCGGAGAAACAACATGCCCGCTGCCACTCACCGAGCTCTGCCGCGCTCGTGAATTTGACGAGCGTTAGCATGGCGACCGTAATTTCCCCCGACGGAACCGCGATCGGCTATGAATCCGTCGGTGGCGGACCGCCATTGGTGCTTGTGCACGGCAGCACGGGCACGCTTGCTCGCTGGTGCTCGGTGACGCCGACGCTGGCGCAGAATTACACCGTCCACGCGATGGACCGCCGCGGGCGGGGACTCAGCACGGCCGAGGTTGAACCATACAGCTTGAGCCGGGAAGCCGAGGATGTCGCCGCCGTAGCCGAGGCCGTCGGCGGCGACGTCTACGCCGTGGGGCATTCCTACGGGGCATTGGTGATATTGGAAGCGGCTCTGATCACGTCAGCTTTCCGCCGAATCATGCTCTACGAGCCGCCCATACTGTCGCCGGGCCTCAACGTCGCCCCGCCGCAGGGCGTGGCACGGATGAACATGATGTCCGACCCGCGTGAAATCCTCGAGGCCTTCTATCGCGTAACCCTGCATCTACCCGAGCCGGCAATCAAAGACCTTGCGGATCGCGAGTTTCCGCATCTTGCCCGGTCGATCGCACACACCGCGCTACGTGAGCTCGCGGAGGTCCGCGCATATCGCGCAACCGAACGGCTGGCCGCCATCACCGCGCCGGTCCGGTTGCTGCTCGGCACCGAGAGCCCGGTGTACCTGCGCGCGGCCACCGCAGCCGTCGCCGCTCGAATCCCGGGCGCCACAATCGTCGCATTGCCCGGCCAGGGGCACCAGGCGATCGACTACGACCCACAACAGTTCGTCCGCGCGCTGGTCGAATTCGACTCTGGTGCGCAAATCGCGTGACGCCCGCTAGTCGTGGGCGTCGGGCAGGTGAGGCCAACCTTGCAGTAACTACTAGAAGGGTGCGGTGGAACAGTGTCGACCTATGTCCTGATCCCGGGTGCCTGGCATGGAGCGTGGTCCTGGCGACCGGTCGCCGAGCGGCTTCGCGCGGCGGGACACCGGGTGATCACCTTGACGCTGCCCGGCATGAATGACGGCGACGACCCTTCGGGATACCGGCTTCGGGATGCGGTCGATTACATCGCCCACGAGGTGCGGCGGCTGGAATCCGGCAAGGTGGTGTTGGTTGCGCACAGCTGGGGCGGCTTCCCTGCAACCGGCGCGGCTCATTCGCTTGCTGGCCGAGTCGAGAAACTCATCTATTACAACGGTCACGTGCCGCTTCCCGGCAGGTCCCTAATGGACGAGAATCCGCCCGACAAGCGCGCGTCAGGGCTGCGGCGGATAAGGGAATCCCCGCATGGTGGACTTCCGGCAACCCTGGAATACCTCAAGCGGGAATTGATGCAAGGCGTCTCTCCTGACATGCAGCGGTTAGTGGCTGATCTGTTGACGCTGCAGCCCGGTGGTTACTTCCTGGACGCCCTCGACTTCCATCCGCTCGACCTGAACATCCCACTGGCCTACATCACCGGAGACGGCGACCTGGCGATGCCGCGACCGGCGACCGAATCCGCCGCCCGGATCGGAGTTCAACCCATCGTGGTTCCTGGAACGCACAACGGCATGCTGACTCATCCCGACGAGGTGGCGAAGGCGATCCTCGCCGCTTGACCGGCGGGACCGACATCGGCATACCCGACACCGCGCTCGTCCGTGACTCTCGGCTATCCCATTGGGCAAATGGGGTGTGGCAGCCAACCGCCATCCAGGGCAAGATGTTTCGTCCCGAAACCGCTCGGGTGCACGATTCGGCGTCGAAGTACCGCAACCGCTGTGGCCGCCTCAAGACGACAAGACGGGCCTGACCGCGGCTCGCAGCTCAACGCCGGCGCCAGTAGCGATTGCGCTTGACGTCCGGCTCCGCGGCTCTGCATGCATCACAGCTATACCCGCAGGTTCGGGCAACCCGAAATGATTCGAATCGTTAAGACCCAGTTCCTTGTGGCCGCGATGTTTCGGCGCTACCTTTCCCGCCATGACAAATAGTATTGAGCGGTTCGGTGGTGGCGCCGGTGGCGGCTTTGTCGGCGGTGGCGCCGGTGGCGGCTTCGTGGGTGGTGGTGCCGGTGGCGGTTTCCTCGGCGGTGGTGCCGGCGGCGGTTAAGCCCCCGACTCGCCCATCCCGCTCGGCCCGTCGATGGGGCCGGGCGGACTTTCTGGATCGGCATCGGCCAGCAGGTCGAGCTGCATCCACGCCACGTCGTGCCAGCGGTCGTGTTTCCATTCGACGCGCCGGTATAGCCCGGCGTCGGTGAATCCGAACGAGCGGTGGAAGCGGTTGCTGGCCTCGTTGGGTTGGGTGATGCCGGCGAACGCCTGCCGGTAGCCCCGCTCGGTGAGCCTGCGCAGCAGTGCTGTGTACAGCGCGCGGCCACCGCCGGTACGGCGATGATGTGCGTCGACGTAGATCCCGGTCTCGGTCGACCACCGGTAGGTGGCAAGGCGGTTGAATGCGTGCCCGTAGGCGAAACCGGTCACTCGGCGATTACGTTCCAGGACCAGCCATTCGTGGTTCTGCTGGGCAGCGGCGATGCGCGCCGCCATCTCGTCGACGGTCGGGACCTCGATCTCCCAACTGATCACCGTGTGCTCGACATAAGGCCGGTACACCGCAAGGCACCCGGCCGCATCGTGGGCGGATGCCGGGCGGACAACTCCGCCACTTGCGTGCATGTCGCCGCAACTAGCGGTGTGGCTGGAAGGGGCCGCCGAACGGTCCACGGCGGGGTGGTTCGGTCACGGTCTGCGTGACGGTGCTGGTCTCGGTGCTCGGCGAAGCGGTGGTCGGCGGCTCCGTCGTCGGCGGCTCCGTCGGCGTGCCGGTGTCAGTGCTTGACGGCGGCACGGTCTCGGTCACCGTCTCGGTGGGCGCTCCACCGCCGCCTCCGCCGCCGTGGTGCCGCGGGGCCTGCTCAGTGGTGGTCACCGGCGCGGTGGTCGTGGTGGACGGGGTGGGCGTCGTGGTCGGTGCCGGCGGCCCGCTCGTGAGCTTGACCACCGCGAACACCAGCGCGGCCAGCAGTATCACTCCGATGGCGCCGGCCGCGACCAGCGCCGCAGGGCGGCGATACCAGGGCGGCGGGGGCTGCGGCGGTTGGGGCTCGGGGTCGTAATACCCGCCGTAGCGCGCGGCCGCGGTTGGCTCGGAGTAGAAATCCGGTTCCTCGGGATATGGCGGCACGAGAGGAGATGGTAGTAGGTCAGTCCTTGTCGATGAGGCCCAGCGCCCGCTCGAACAGGTGCACCGTGCCCGCGTGCAATTGGTCGCCGACCTCCTTTTCAGCCTCCCCGGCGCAGGCCCGGGCCAGCGTCCCCTCGATCACGATCCCGAGCTTGAAGCAGGCGAGCACGGCGTACCAGGTGATGTGGGACAGGTCGCGGGTGGTGTTGGCGGCATAGCGCTCAAAGAGTTCTTCGGTGCTGGCCAATCCGTCCTGACCGCCCAGGGCGTGGCCGAACACGCTGGAACCGTCGGGCTGACGCCAGGTGGCCAGCAGCCAGCCCAGATCCAGTAGTGGGTCACCGATCGTGCACATCTCCCAGTCGACGATCGCGACCACGTCCGGGCCGGTACGGGAGAACATCACGTTGGCGGCGTGGTAGTCGCCGTGCATGATTCCCGGCGTCCAGTTGGCCGGACGGTGGCGTTCCAGCCACGTCGACACTTCGTCGATGCCCGGGATGTCGGGCCCGGGATAGCCGTCGTAGTCGTTGTAGGACTCCAGCTCCGAAAGCCAGCGTGGCACCTGGCGTTCCAAGAAGCCCTCCGGCTTGCCGAAATCGGCCAGGCCGACCGCGACGTGGTCGACGGCGCCCAGCTTGGCCAGCGCATCGGCCATCGACAGGCCCATGCCGTGTCGCACCGTGGCATCGCCGGCGTGCAGCGGCGGCAGTCCCTCTCCGGCGTTGAATCCGTCAACCGGGTCCATCAGGTAGAAGACGGCGTCGCCCAGCACTTCGGGATCCTCGCAGGCCGCGATCAAGTGCGGATGGGGTACATCGGAACCCGCCAGTGCGGCAAGGACTTTCGTCTCCCGCAAGATCACGCTGTTGCTGCGCGGGCGCAAGTGTCGTGGCCCGCGCCGCAGCACGTAGGGCCGCCCGGCCCGGGTGAACCGCAGCATGATGTTCTGGGTTCCACCGGTGACGTTGGAAACGTCTTCCAGCGGCCCCTCGCCGAGTCCCTGTCCCGACATCCAGTCCGCTACGGCTTCCAGATTCACGTGATCCACTCTTCAGCCCTTCGGATGCGGGGTGTATCGAACGGTTTGCGCGCGAATCATGCCGTCGCTGAACACGAAGGTGTCGACACCGTCGTCCACCCGGTTGACCGCAGAGTCGGCGGTCCACTCCAGGAACAGCACGTCAGCAGCGAAATGCTGGGTCTTCAAGTCCCAGTTTGCATCCGGCAGATCGGCGAGCAAGGTCGCGAAGACTTCGCGGATGGCGCCCTTCCCGCGCGCGACGCCGGCGGGGCTGATCAGCACGGAGTCCTCGGCGTAGTCGACGACGATCTCGTCAAGGTCGCCGTTGGCCAGTGCGGTGCCGTGGTGGGCGAACACTTGCTGCGGTGTCCGGGTGGGCGTCATGGCACTCCCTTGCAACCTGTGGACCGTCTGGGAAAAAGACTAGGACAGCGGCTACGGGAGGCCCCAGGCGGCGGCGGCTGGAAGGATAGTGTGCGTAACTTACTTTCTGGGGAAGGAAGATGGCGATGCCGCGGACCGACAATGACTCCTGGGAGATCACTCAAAGCGTGGGCGCCACCGCTTTGGGTGTCGCTGCGGCTCGGGCGGCCGAGACCGAAAGCGAAAATCCGCTGATCAACGACCCGTTCGCGCGGGTGTTCGTCGACGCCGCGGGCGAGGGGATGTGGAGCCTCTACGCCAATCCGGAGCTGCTGGCCAAAGCGGGTGACATCGAACCGGACCTGCGGAATCGACTGCAATTGATGGTCGACTTCATGGCCACCCGGACGGCGTTCTTCGACGAGTTCTTCCTTGGCGCGGCCGACGCCGGGGTTCGGCAGGTGGTCATTCTGGCGGCCGGGCTGGACGCACGCAGCTGGCGGCTCCCGTGGCCCGACGGCACCGTCGTCTACGAACTCGACCAGCCCAAGGTGCTGGAATTCAAATCCAACACCCTGCGCGAACACGGCGCGCAGCCCAAGGCGCAGCTGGTCAACGTTCCTATCGACCTGCGTCAGGATTGGCCGAAAGCGCTGCAGGAGGCCGGGTTTGACGCCTCTCGCCCGGCTGTCTGGTCGGCTGAGGGCTTGGTTCGCTATCTGCCGGCGCAGGCCCAGGACCTGCTGTTCGAGCGGATCAATTCGTTGAGTGTCGAGGGCAGTTGGCTGGCGTCCAACGTGCCCGACTCTGGTTTCACCGACCCCGGTCGTGTGCAGCGACAGCGCGACGACATGCGACGGATGCGGGCGGCGGCCGCCGAGCTGGTCAATGCCGAGATAACCGACTTCGACGACCTCTGGTACCCGGAGGAGCGCACGGCTGTCGACGGCTGGCTGCGGGAGCGCGGCTGGGACGTCACGACGGCGTCTTTCGCCGAGTTGATGGCGCGGTATGGCCGCAGCATTCCGCAAGGCTCGGAGGATTCGATGCCGCCCACCCTCTATGTGTCGGCGCAGCGGCGAGCCGACTGATCGGGGTTCAAACTCTCGTTACCGCAACGTCTCTCGGCGCGGAGACAATGACATATCGGTCGGTAGGTACTCTCACCGCTATGGCTGGACGACGGGCCCGGCTCAGCGACGTGCATGAGATCGCCGCCGGGATGCCGCATGTTCAACGCCTGGAGGGTCCCAAGGGCAACGCCATTTACCAAGTGGGCGGGAAGTCGTTCGTCTTCTTCCGCACGCCCCGGCCCGACGCGACCGATCCGGACACCGGCGAACGCTATGCGGATGTGATCATGCTCTGGGTGGAATCGGAGAGCGACAAGTTGGCATTGATCTCCGACCCTGGTTCGCCGTTCTTCACCACGGACCACTTCGACGGGCATCCGTCAGTCCTGGTACGGGCCAGTCGGCTGGCGGAACTCAGCAGAGGCGAATTAGCTGAGCTGATCCAGGATGCCTGGCTGTCCCGGGCGTCCAAGAAGCGGGCCGCTGCCTGGCTCGCCGACCACCTCTGACGCTGCGAGCTCTGCCGACAAGCACTGCCGCATAACCCATTGCATGTTTAGACAGAAGTCGAATGGGTAATTTCACGTCCACGAGAAAACTTCTTCTCGACCCATAATGGAGGTCACGATGCGTGGCAGCGGGATCATCGGAACGGTTGCTTTGGTGTGGTTGCTGATCGGAGTCTTCGCGGCGTGGCAGCGCGACTACTTCAAAAACGACCAAACAACATGCGCTTCCGCGGGCACGGTTGCGGTGACCGTGATTGCTGGGCCCTTGAATTACTTCGGTGTTAATCCGAAAGTTACGGATTGCCATCTGCCGCAACCCAGTTCAATGCAATCGATCAACCTCTAACCGCTCACTCAAAGGAAATCGACATGGTTATCTTAGGAATCATCCTTCTTATTCTCGGGTATTTTTTCCACGTACCAGTGCTGACCACGCTGGGCATCGTGCTGCTGGTCATCGGCGCCATCCTGTGGATCCTGGGCTCGGTCGGACGCCCGGTCGCCGGTAGGCGCTATTGGTATTAACTCTTCGGGCCGGAGGACGGGATCGCGCGACTGCTGAGCAGTCGCGCGATCCGTTTCTTCACAGGACACGCATAGGTTCGGCATAGCGGCGGCTCAGTCGCGGGCGGATACTGGACCTTGTGACGCAGCCCCGAGCCTCAGTAGAGCGGGTTGTTATGTGTCGTGCAGACGGCAACCCCATAAACGTTTTGGTCGTCGACGACGAATCTGTCCTGGCCGACATGGTGTCCATGGCTTTGCGGTACGAAGGCTGGAATATCTCCACCGCCGGTGACGGCGCATCGGCCATCGCGGCGGCGCGCTCTCAGCGGCCCGACGTGGTCGTTCTCGACGTGATGCTGCCCGACATGAGCGGGCTCGACGTCTTGCACAAACTTCGCGAAGAGAACCCGCAGTTGCCGGTGCTGCTGCTGACCGCCAAGGATGCGGTCGAAGACCGCATCGCCGGACTGACAGCGGGCGGCGACGACTACGTCACCAAGCCGTTCAGCATCGAGGAGGTCGTGCTGCGCTTGCGGGCGCTGTTGCGGCGCACCGGGGTGACGACGGTGGACAGCGGTGCACAGTTGGTGGTCGGAGATTTGGTGCTCGACGAGGACAGCCATGAAGTCACCCGCGCCGGTGAGCCAATCTCGTTGACCTCCACCGAGTTCGAGCTGTTGCGATTCATGATGCGCAACTCCAAGCGGGTGCTGAGCAAAGCCCAGATCCTGGACCGGGTGTGGAGTTACGACTTCGGCGGTCGGTCCAACATCGTCGAGCTCTATATTTCCTACTTGCGCAAGAAGATCGACAACGGCCGCGAACCGATGATCCACACACTGCGCGGCGCGGGTTATGTCCTCAAGCCGGCCCGCTGACACGCGGAGGGTTTGGTCCCTTCGGCTGCGGCTGCTGGTCGGTCAGATCGTTGTGTTGGCAGCGGTGTGCGTCGGCATCACTGCGGCAACCGAACTGGCGCTGCTACACCATTTGGTGGCACAGCTCGATGGGCAGCTCGCCGGAACCTCCTACCGCTCGGCGCTCTTGTATCCCGAGCCGCCGCACTCGGGTTGGCGCCATCAGCATGTGTATCCCCGGCCGGGCCCGGGCCCGCGATTCCTCGATGCACCGGGCCAGCCGGCCGGCATGGTGGCGGCGGTGGTGAGTCACGGCGACACCGTGGACGCCGGCTACACCACCAGCAGCGGCGAGCGGGCCGCGCTGACCCCCACCGCCCAGCTGCAGCTGTCCGGGATCGCCGGCAGCCGCAAGCCGGTGACTGTGAACCTCGACGGGCTGGGCCGCTATCGCGTGGTCGCGGCTCCGAGCCGAAACGGCGGTGACGTCATCGTTACCGGTTTGTCGATGGCCAACATCGATACCACCTTGATGCGGATGCTGTTCATCTTCGGGATTGTCACCGTGATCGCACTGGTGGCCGCCACCACCGCCGGCGTCATCATCATCAGGCGGGCGCTGGCGCCGCTTCGCCGCGTCGCGCAAACCGCCAGCAAGGTCGCCGGCTTGCCGCTGGCACGCGGCGAGGTCGAATTACCGGTGCGGGTGGCCGAATCCGACGCCAACCCGTCCACCGAGGTCGGGCAACTCGGCGCCGCCCTCAACCAGATGCTGGACCACATCGCGGCCGCCCTGTCGGCACGACAGGCCAGCGAGACGCGGGTGCGCCAGTTTGTCGCCGACGCCAGTCATGAATTGCGCACCCCCCTTGCAGCGATCCGCGGCTACACCGAACTGACCCAGCGAATGGGTGACGACCGCGAAGCGGTGGCGCAGGCCATGAGCCGGGTGGCATCGGAGACCGAGCGGATGACTCGCCTCGTCGAGGACCTGCTGCTGCTGGCCCGGCTGGACTCCGGCCGGCCGCTGGAACGCGAACCGGTGGATCTTTCGCGGTTGGCGGTGGATGCGGTCAACGACGCTCACGTTGCCGGGCCTGACCATCAGTGGGAACTCGACCTGCCCGAAGAACCGGTGATCGTCACCGGGGATGCGGCGCGGCTACACCAGGTGCTGACCAATCTGCTTGCCAACGCCCGCGTGCACACCGGGGCTGGCACCGTCGTGACGACGCGACTGAGCACCGAGCCGTCGCACACCGTGCTCCAGGTCATCGACAACGGGCCCGGCATCCCCGCCGCGCTGCAATCCGAGGTCTTCGAACGGTTCGCCCGGGGCGACTCTTCGCGTTCTCGCAAGGGCGGCAGCACCGGGCTGGGGCTGGCGATCGTCTCCGCGGTCGTCAAGGCGCACAACGGGACTATTGCGGTGCACAGCGCGCCGGGCTGTACCGAATTCACGGTGCGGTTGCCACCCAACGGATGGCAACCGCCCGCACTCAATTCCGAAGGCGCTCAAGGCGCTTCGGTGAGCTAGCTAGGTATTGCAGGTGACATTGATTTCGAACGGCTTGTTAACCGGCTGCATCGGGTTGGCCATGTCGACCCCGGTGGCGGTGCCGCTGATCTTGTAGGTGTTGCCGTCCTTACTGGCGGAAGCATTGCCCTGCCCGGTTCCTGAGGTATATCCGAGCGTCACGCCATTGACGTTGCCGAGCCCAACCGATTTCACCTGTGGCGGGTTGCCGTCGCTGAGCACTGCGGCGATGCCGGTCGCTGAGCCACCGATCGCGATGTTGACGGTGCCACTTGCGTTGGAGCATACGACTGAGCCGGTGACGTTCTGGTCCTTGCCGTCGATGGAAACCTTGGTACCGGCGGCTCCACTGTTCGCCGATGCGCTGGTACCCGAACTGCCCGAGGAATTTCCGGTGCTCGACTTGTTACTCGAACAGCCAGAAATAGCCGCGGCAAGAATGGCCGCTCCAGCGACCACGACCGTCAGTTGACGCTTCACCTGTTCTCCTTTACCCGATAGTTGCGGTCCTCGGCATTGAGGGCCGTCTGCGCAGTATGCGGGTTAACTGAGTACGGGTCTAGAGCCTCAAGAAATTGTTGCTGTGTTCATTAGTTAGACGACGAAAAGCCATTGAAACCGGTTGGGTGAACCGCGCATTAATGCCAAGGTATGACGGTGGACCACAAGCCTCCCAGCCCGATGATCGAGTCGGCTCATCGCGACCACGTTTTGCCATTTCACGACGAAGCGGATTTCGCCGACGCCGACCGCGGATTCATCGCCGCCCTTTCCCCGTGCGTGATCAAAGCGGCCGACGGACGCGTGGTGTGGGACAACGACGCCTACTCGTTCCTGGATGCTCCGGCGCCGACATCGGTTCATCCCAGCCTCTGGCGGCAGTCGATCCTGGCCGCCAAGCAAGGCCTCTACGAAGTGGTGCCCGGCATCTATCAGGTGCGTGGCCTCGACATCTCCAACATCACCTTCGTGGAATCCGACAACGGCATCATCGTCATCGATCCGCTGGTCTCGACCGAGGTGGCCGCGGCGGCGCTGGCGCTGTACCGCACCCACCGGGATGGTGAACGCCCCGTCGTCGCGGTGATCTATACCCATAGTCATGTCGACCATTTCGGCGGTGTATTGGGAGTCACCTCGCAAGCGGACGTGGACGCTGGCGCGGTGTCCGTGCTGGCACCGGAGGGATTCGTCGGGCACGCGGTTTCCGAAAACGTCTATGCCGGACCGGCAATGACGCGACGGGCGACCTACATGTACGGCGCCCTGCTGCCGCGCGGGCCGATGGATCAGGTCGGTTGCGGGCTAGGCCAGGCGGCGTCGACCGGCGAGGTCGCGATGATCGTTCCCACCATCGACATCCGGGTGACCGGTGAAACACACACGATCGATGGCGTGCAGATCGAATTCCAAATGGCGCCCGGCACCGAGGCGCCCGCCGAAATGCATTTCTATTTCCCACGTTTTCGTGCTTTGTGTATGGCCGAGAATGCCACGCACAATCTGCACAACCTGCTGACCCTGCGCGGTGCACTGGTGCGCGACCCGCACGCCTGGTCCGGGTACCTCACCGAAGCGATTGACACGTTTGCCGAGCGCGCCGACGTCGTATTCGCTTCCCACCATTGGCCAACCTGGGGACGGGACAACATAGTCGAATTTCTGTCGCTGCAGCGCGACATGTATGCGTATTTGCACGACCAGACATTGCGACTGCTCAACCAGGGCCACACGGGCGTCGAGATAGCCGAATCCTTCCAGCTGCCACCGGCTCTCGAGCAGGCATGGCACACACACGGTTACTACGGATCGGTGAGCCACAACGTCAAGGCAATCTACCAGCGCTACATGGGCTGGTTCGACGGCAACCCGGGCCGGCTGTGGCCCCATCCCCCCGAAGCGCTCGCACCGCGGTATGTCGAGGCGATGGGGGGAGTGGACCGGGTCGTCGACCTTGCCAGGCAAGCATTCGACGCCGGGGACTTCCGTTGGGCCGCAACCCTGTTAGACCACACGATCTTTACCGAAGGCGAACACGCGGGTGCCCGCGCATTGTATGCCGACACGCTCGAGCAGTTGGCCTACGGGGCCGAAAATGCGACATGGCGCAACTTCTTCTTGAGCGGGGCAACGGAATTGCGCGATGGCAACTTCGGCACCGCCGTCCAGGTCGCTTCACCCACCATGCTGTCGCAGCTGACGCCGGAGCAGATCTTCGACTCTCTGGCCATCCGGGTCAACGGGCCGCGCAGCTGGGATCTGGACATCGCCATCGACGTCGCCTTCGCCGATACCGCGGTCAACTATCGGCTGGCGCTGCGTAACGGTGTGCTCGTTCACCGCAAGGTGGCACCCAACCCCGCGACGGCGACCGTTACGGTCGACCTGGCCAACAAGGTTCGGCTTCTCGCGGTGGCGGTGGGTGATTTCAGCTCACCCGGTCTGGAGCTCTCCGGTGATCAGAGCGCCCTGCAGGCGCTGCTGAGTGTGCTGGACGATCCAGACACGAATTTCAACATCGTCACGCCATAGCCGGGCCGGGTCAGGCGACGTCGATCACTACCTTGCCCAGTACCTTGCGGTCAGCCACATGCCGCAAAGCCGCGGGCGTGTCGGACAGCGGGAATCGCGCGCCGATGTACGGCCGCACCGTACCGGCGGCGAACATCTGTGCCAATTCCCTCAAGTCACGCACCGCGTCGTCGGGCCGGTCCGTCATGAAAGTGCGGATCTCCATGCCCCGCACACAGATGTCTTTGAGCAGAATGAGATTGAGCGGGATAGCGGGGATTGTGCCGGCCGCATAGCCCAGCGTGACGAAGGTGCCGCCACGCGCGAGTCCACGCAGTGCCGGTTCCGAATACGGTCCGCCGACCGGGTCCAGCACCACCCGCGCACTGTCACCGGTGAGTTCCCGGATCCGCGTTTTGAGGTCCTCCCGGTCGTAATCAACGGTCGCCTCGGCGCCGCGTTCTCGGCACAGTTCGAGCTTCTCCGGGCTAGAGGCGGCGGCCAGCACCCGCGCTTTCATCGCAACCGCCAGGTCGACCGCGGCCAGTCCGACACCACCGGCCGCCCCGAGCACCACCACCCAATCGCCTTCTGTGACAGCGGCGGTCGAGCGCAGCGCGTGATAGGCGGTGCGGTAGGTCACGCCGAAGGCCGCGGCCGATCCGAAGTCGGCGTCGTCGGGGATCAGCTCGGCCTGGCGTGCGTCGAGCAGCGCCTGTTCGGCGAACGCCCCGAAAGTGGTTCCGGAAACGCGTTGCCCCGGACTGAACGGCGCGCCGTCACCGGCGGCAATGACTTCGCCGGCGACCTCGTTGCCGGGTATGAACGGCGGCGGGATCTTCACCTGGTACTTGCCGGCGATGAACAGGACGTCGGGGAAGTTGACCGCGGCGGCGCGGACGCGCACCAGCACCTGGCCGGGGCCCGCCACGGGGTCGGGCACCTCATCGACGACGAGGTCCTCGGGCGGGCCATAGGAACGACAGATCACCGCGCGCATCAACCGACCCCCAATCCACGTAAACAGAACGTCACCACGTGTGCGATGTCGTCGGGGCCGGGCCGGTCGGCCGAGCCCACAAAGCGGCGCAAGAGTGCAGCGGTGCAGCTGAACACCGCCTCGACATCTCGTTCGACATCGCTACTGCCCAGCGCCGCAACGGGTTCGACGAGAAGCTCGCGAAGTGGTCGCATCATCTCCTGGTCGGCCGCGCGCCAACTGGTACCGGCCGTCAGCTGGCCGGCCGCCGCTCGGGTCATGCTGATCAGGTGTGGATCGGCCACCTGCGCCAGGGTGCCCTCGATCCACCGCGCGACCTTGTCCCGCGGGCTGGATTCCTTGGCCATCTGGTGCTCGAGGTAGGACACCACGATGGCCACCCCGCGTTCCATGACGGCCAAGATGAGATCGTCCTTGCCGGCGAAATACCGGTAGAACGCCTTGTTCGAGGAACCGGCCTCGGCGACGATATCGCTGACCCGGGGTGGTTCGGGCGCGACGCGTTCCATGACGCGCACCGCGGCGGCCAGGATGCGCTCCACCTCCTCGGTGGCCTCCCGCTGGCGGTCATCCAGTGCCCGCTCGACCGCGGCGGTCACGCGGTCAGAGGTCAACGAGTTCACCGTATTTGGCGCGTGCGGCGGCTCGCCGCACGTCGAGCATCTCGCTGGGCCAGTCACCTTCCTCGGCCTGGTAACCCTTGAGCAGCATCCGGGCCAGGTTGACCTTGTGCGCCTCAGTGGGTCCGTCGGCCAGGCCCAGCGCGATACCACCCAACAAGACGTTCACCAGTGGCAGCTGGTCGGTGAGTCCAAGCGCCCCGTGCACCTGGATCGCCCGCATTCCAATCGATTTGAGCACCTGTGAGGCGAGGATCTTGCAGGCGGCAATCTCCGCGCGTGCGCCGCGCTCGTCGCCGTTGTCGATCAGCCACGCGGCATGCAGCACGGTGAGCCGGAACGGTATCAACTCGGTGTAGGAGTCGGCGACGAACTCCTGAACCAGTTGCTTGTCGGCCAGCAGACTGCCCTGCGTGAAGCGGCTTTTCGCGCGGCGCGACATCATCTCGACGGCCCGCTGCGCCATCCCGATGGAGCGCATCGCGTGATGCAGCCGACCGCCGGCCAGCCGGGTCTGCAATATCAGGAAGCCCTGCCCAGGCTCACCGAGCAGGGCGTCGGACGGCACCCGGACGTCGTTGTAATGCACCAGGGAGTGCCCCGGCTCATGCGGGTCGGCACCGACCAGGTGGTGGTTGGCTTCCAGCACCACACCGTCGGTTCCGGCCGGGATCAGGAACGTCGATGCACCGGTATGCACCGGCACGTCGGGATCGGTGATGGCGACCACAATGAAAAAGGACGCGACGGAAGCGTTGGAGGAGAAGTACTTTCGCCCGGTGATGACCCACTCGTCGCCGTCTCGAACCGCGCGGGTGGTGAAGACCCGTGGATCGGCACCGCCTTGCGGCTCGGTCATCGAGAAGCAGGAGAAAATCTCTCCGGACAGCAGCCCCGCCAGGTAACGGTCCTTCTGCTCCTGGGTCCCGAAGCGAGCGATGATCTCGGCGTTGCCGGTGTCAGGCGCTTGCGTTCCGAACACGATCGGCGCCCACGGGCTGCGACCCAGGATCTCGTTGATCAGCGTCAGTTTGACTGCGCCGAATCCCTGCCCACCCAGTTCCGGCCCCAGATGCGGTGCCCACAAACCCTTGTCGCGAACCTGCTGTTTGAGTGGGTCGACAATGCGGCGGCGCTCGTCGTTCAGCGGCAGGAACTCGCAGCCGGGGAACAGTACCTCGAGCGGTTCTACCTCGTCGCGGACGAACGCACGGATCCACTCGAGTTTCTCCTCGAATTCCGGCTCGGTAGAAAAGTCCCAAGACATTCCAATACTCCTTTCATTGGTGGCGACCCGTCGCCTGGCTTGTGTCGATTGTGGCGACCCGCTACGCCCGGCTCCACCGCGCTTGCGATCGCCACCGCTGTGCCATGTCAGGGGATTCCGCCGTCGGCCCGCAAAATGGAGCCGGTGGTGAAACTGGATGCATCGGACGCCAAAAACAGTGCTGCGCCGACGATTTCGCGGGGGTCTCCGGCGCGCTGCAATGAAAGGTGCTTGAACGGGTTCTGTTCTGCTGCCTCGAGATTCCAGGCCTTGCTCACGTCTGTCAGAAACGGGCCGGCCATCAATGTGTTGACCCGCACCGCCGGGCCGAACGCCTTCGCCAACGCCTCGGTCATGGCGTTGAGCCCGGCCTTGGAAGCGGCATAGGGGATGATGTCGGGAGTCGGCCGCAGTGATCCGGCCGTACTCACGTTGATGATCGAACCCCGGCCGGCGGCCACCATGCGCTCACCTACCAACGCCGACAACCGGAACGGGCCCTTGAGATTGAGGTTGACGACGGCGTCGAACAGCTTCTCCGTCACGTCAGTGAGCTTGTCGTACAGCGGCGACATACCCGCGTTGTTGATCAGCGTGTCGACTTTGCCGAACCGCTGGTAGGTCGCTTCGGCCAAGCCATCGAGCTGGTCCCAGCGCCCGACGTGCACCTGATAAGGCATCGCCGAACGCCCGGTCTCGGCCTCGATCTCCTTGGCGGTGGAGACGCAGTTGTCCATGTTGCGGCTGGCGATCACCACGTCCGCACCACAGCGGGCCGCACCGAACGCCATCTCACGCCCCAGGCCGCGGCTGCCGCCGGTGATCAGGATGACCCGGTCGGTGAGATCGAAAAGTTGGTCGGCGTAACCCATCTCATGCCTTCTTGGTCGGGAGCGATCGGGCAAGCTCGGCCGCCGTGGCGATCAGCTGGAGAATCATCGGACCGAACGCGTCGGTGATCTTCGGGTCGACCCCTCCTTTTTGGGGGCCAGTCCGCACTCCAGCCGCGTACGTCTTCTCCAGCACGATGCCCAGCTTCCAGTTGGCCAGCACCAGGTAGTAGTCGATATTCTCGGTCGACAACCCGCTGACGGTTTCGTAGTGCTCTAAAAGGTCGCTGCGCGTAGGCATTCCGCGCATGTCGAGATAAAAGCCGTCCTCGCGGGGCTTTTCGCCGTCGTAGCCCAGCAGGCACCAGGCCAGGTCGAGCAGCGGATCGCCAACCGTGGTCATCTCCCAGTCCACGATCGCGGCCAACCGCGCCGGCCCGCCGTGCGCGAACATCACGTTGGCGAACTGGTAGTCACCGTGCATGATCCCGGCCCGGTAGTGCGCCGGCCGGTTGCGGCGCAGCCAGTCGGAGGCCTCGTCCAAACCTGGCAACTCGCGGACCTTGTAGGCATCGAGGAACGCCAGCCAGCGATCGACCTGCCGCTCGTGGAATCCGTCCGGCCGGCCGAAGCCTTCGAGTCCTTGCTTGCGCCAATCCACTCGGCCCAACTTGGCGGCGCCTTCGACCAGTTCGAACGCCAGACCGCGCCGGGCCTCGAGGTCGGTGTCGAACGGCGATTGCCACCCACCATCCATCGGGCTCCACCCGTCAATCGCCTGCATGACGTAGAACGGCATCCCGAGCACGGTGCCGGTGTCGTCGGCAGCGATCAGCGCCGCGTGCGGAACGTCGGTGCCGGACAGCGCCCGTACCAGGCGGATCTCGCGCAGCAACCCGTCGATGCGCGCGGCGTCGGCGCGCGCGCCCGGCATCCGCAACACCATCCGCTGGCCGCCGCGTTCAAGCAGGTAGAGGGTGTTCTGCGAACCGCCCTTGAGCTGGGTCAGCTGCGGCTCTTCGCCGCCACCCGGTGCGTCGCTCGCATCCAGCCAGCGGGCCAGCACGCCCGCGTCTAGTCCCGATTCGCTCACGTCAGTCACTGTTCGACCACCTCGCACACCCCAATCTCCGTGTGGAGAATAGCATTCTCCACACGCGGCAGCCGCGCTCAGTCCGGCTTGTGCGCACTCAGCAGGAAGCCGGGCGCCATGAAGTGGCCCTCGTTGTCGTGGTCCAGGTGCGCCAGCGGACCGTCCGATGCGCCGGCTGCATCGTCGGTGCCGTACAACTTGGCCGGGCGAATGTCGTCGACTCGCCACACCGCCGCGACGGCGTCGTGCAACTCGGGTTCGGTGAAGCCGGGCGGGCCGGGCCGGTCCGGATGGGCGCTGTCCATTGCCCCGGCGGCGAAGGCCAGGATGTACAGCGAGGCCCCGGGCGCGGCGGCCCGGAAGATGGACTGCAGGTAATCCTGGCGCCGGTCCGTTGGCAGCGCATGGAACAGTCCACTGTCCAGGATGGTGGCGAAGCGGCCCTCGGAACCAGGCGGGTAGTCATCGAAGCTGGTCACGTCGGCCTGGGCGAAGGTCGCCGTGCTGAGTCCTTGCTCGGCGGCCGCGGCGGTCGCCGCCTGGATCGCAGTGGCGCTGGCGTCGAGGCCGACAACGGTATGGCCGAGCGCGGCGAGGGCCAGCGCAAGGGCGGCGTGGCCACAACCCGAGTCCAGCACCTCGCTGCGGATCTTGCCTTGATCGATGAGACGCGCCAGCTCCGGTTGGGGACGGCCGATGCTCCACGGGGGTGGCGTCGCTTGCCGGTAGGCGGCGTCCCAATCCCGATTCGATTCGGTCATCTGTCCTCCTCGGCCGTCGAGCTACCAGAGCGATTGTGCACGCCTTGAGCGCCAAGCAGGCAGCGATGAGAGACTTCGGACCGGCACAACCGAAAGACAGGACGAATAATGCAAGTGCTTCTGGTCCGGCACGCGCTGCCGCTGCGCAGCGAACACGGCCAAGGTTCCGATCCGGACCTGTCGGACCAAGGAATGGCCCAGATCGAGCGACTGCCCAAGGCGCTCGCCAGGTTTCCCATCTCCCGCGTGGTGAGCAGCCCGCAGCGCCGGGCCATCCAGACCGCTGAACCGGTCGCGGCCGATCGTGGACTGACGGTCGAAGTCGACGATCGATTCGCCGAGTATGACCGCGACCTTCCGGTGTACATCCCCGTCGAGCAGATCCGTGCCGAGATGCCTGAGGAATGGGCGCGCCTGGCCCAGGGCCATCTGCCCAGTGCGGTCGACGAGGACGCTTTCCGCACCCGGGTACGCGCAGCGGTCGACGACCTGGTCGCCGCCGGCGACCCTGAAGACACGGTGGCGGTGTTCAGCCACGGCGGCGTGATCAACGTCCTGTTGCACGAAATTCTCGGTACCGCCCGACTGCTGTCCTTTCCCGTCGACTACGCGTCGGTGACTCGGCTGCTGTTCTCCCGGTCCGGTCAAGCGACGGTGGCCGCGGTCAACACCACCGAACATGTCTGGGACCTGTTGCCGCGAAACCAGAGGCTGCTCGACGAGGATGCGGGCAAGGCCTAGCGAAAGATCGGCAAATCTCAGGTGTTGCACCGGGTCGAGGTCGGCGA
>NZ_LZKU01000124.1 GCF_001672975.1 Mycobacterium sp. 1465703.0 | reverse complement strand
GCGTTCGTTGATCATGCGCGCTCTCACCGGTCACGAGGTCGAGCCGACATTGATCATGCGTGAGGCGCGCGCCGGCGACCGCTATCTGCTGTGTTCGGACGGGTTGTCGGATCCGGTGAGCGACGAAACAATCCTCGAGGCCTTACAGATTCCCGACGTCGCCGAGGCCGCATACCGGCTCATCGAATTGGCGCTGCGCGGCGGCGGCCCCGACAATGTGACCGTCGTGGTGGCCGATGTGGTCGACTACGACTACGGGCAGACCCAGCCGATTCTTGCCGGCGCGGTGTCGGGCGACGAGGATCAAATGACCCTGCCCAACACCTCCGCCGGGCGCGCCTCAGCGATTCGGCCACGCGATGAATCCGCCAAACGCGTTGCGCCGCAACCGGAAACAACGGGCCGGCCGCGGTGGTCGCGCCGGAAAATGTTCGTCGCCGTAGCCTTGGCGGTGCTGTTGGTGTTCGCTGGCCTCACGGTCGGATGGTGGGTCATCCAGCGCAACTATTACGTTGCGGAATACAGCGGTCGGGTCTCCATCGTCCGCGGAATTCAGGGCACCCTGTTGGGCATCCCGTTGCAGGAGCCCTATCTGGTGGGCTGTCTGAACGGCCGCAATGAGCTGTCTCTGATCAGCTACGGGCAATCCAGCAGCCACGCCAATTGCCAACCGATGACCCTGAAGGACCTGCGCCGCCCCGGACAAGTCCAAGTTCAAACCGGACTGCCGGGCGGCAGCCTGGACCAGGCCGAATCGCAGCTGCGGCAACTGTTGGCCGAATATCTACTACCAATCTGTCCACCACCGCGCGCCACGTCCCCGCCCGGGTCGCCGGGCACCCGCAGCGGAACACCCGAATCCGGCACGACAGCAGCACCTGCACCACCGAACACCTCTCCGAGCGCCAGCCCCTCACCGAGCACGAGCGCCAATGGCCCCGCGAACTCTGCGCCGGCAGGCCCGACGACCACGTCGCAGACAGTAACCGCGCTTCCCGGGCCGCCACTTCAACCGGGCATCGATTGCCGGACGGTGGCATGACGACACAGCTTCAGCCGCCGGTCGCGGTCACGCCCCCGTTGCCTACCAGGCGCAATGCCGAGTTATTGCTTCTGGGGTGCGCGTCACTCATCACCGTCGCCGCGCTGCTGATAGTCGAAGCCAACCAGGAACGCAATCTGCACTGGACCGCGGTCAGCTACGGACTGATCTTTCTTGTCGTGTTCGGGTCGGCGCACGTGGCCATCAGGCGATTCGCCCCCTACACCGATCCGCTGCTGTTGCCGATCGTGGCGTTGCTCAACGGCCTTGGCCTGGTGATGATTCACCGGCTTGATCTGGTCACCAATCAGCTCAGCGGCCGCCACCATCCCAGCGCGACGCAGCAGATGCTGTGGACGCTGATCGGCGTGGTGACCTTTTCCCTGGTGGTCACGTTCTTGAAAGATCATCGGCAACTGGCCCGCTACGGCTATATCTGTGGACTGGTCGGTCTGGTCTTGCTGGTGATCCCCGCCCTGCTGCCGGCCTCGCTCTCCGAACAGAACGGCGCCAAGATCTGGATTCGCTTTCCGGGCTTCTCAATTCAGCCCGCTGAGTTCTCCAAGATTCTGCTGCTGATCTTCTTCTCCGCGGTGCTGATCGCCAAGCGGCGCCTGTTCAACAGTGTCGGCAAGCACTTCATGGGGTTGACCCTGCCCCGTCCCCGCGACCTCGCACCCCTGTTGGCGGCATGGGTGATCGCGGTCGGCGTGATGGCCTTCGAAAAAGACCTTGGCACTTCGCTATTGCTGTACACGTCATTCCTGGTGGTGGTCTACCTCGCCACTCAGCGCTTCAGCTGGGTGGTTATCGGCCTGGCGCTGTTCGCCGCGGGAAGCGTTGTCGCGTATTACATTTTCGCCCACGTCCGGGTGCGGGTGCAGATGTGGTGGGACCCGTTCTCCGACCCAGACGGCAGCGGCTATCAGATTGTGCAGTCGCTGTTCAGTTTCGCCACTGGCGGGATCTTCGGCACCGGACTCGGTAACGGCCAGCCCGACACCGTGCCGGCCGCCTCGACCGATTTCATCATCGCCGCGTTCGGCGAAGAGCTGGGGTTGGTGGGCCTGGCCAGCATTCTGATGCTCTACACCATCGTCATCGTGCGGGGCCTGCGCACGGCGATCGCCACCCGCGACAGCTTCGGCAAGCTGCTCGCCGCGGGCCTGGCGTCAACGCTGGCTCTGCAGTTGTTCATCGTCGTCGGCGGGGTAACCCAGCTCATTCCGCTGACCGGGTTGACCACCCCGTGGATGTCCTACGGTGGCTCGTCGCTGCTGGCGAACTATGTCCTGCTGGCCATCCTGGCGCGCATCTCGCACAGCGCCCGTCGACCGTTGCGCACCCGCGCTCGCAAGGTGCCGCCGATCGCCTCGGCCGGCACCGAGGTGATCGAGAAAGTATGAACGCCTCCCTGCGCCGGATCTCGGTGACCGTGATGGCGTTGATCGTGTTGCTGCTACTCAACGCCACGATGACGCAGGTCTTCGCCGCCGACTCGCTGCGCGCCGATCCGCGCAATCAGCGGGTACTGCTCGACGAGTATTCGCGCCAGCGCGGCCAGATCGTGGCCGGCGGGCAGCTGTTGGCCTATTCGGCTGCCACCGACAACCGGTACCGCTTCCTGCGCGTCTACCCGACCCCCGCGGTGTATGCGCCGATCACCGGGTTCTACTCGCTGCGCTATTCCAGCAGCGGTCTGGAACGCGCCGAGGATCCGCTGCTGAACGGCTCCGACGAGCGGCTGTTCGGCCGCCGGCTGGCCGACTTCTTCACCGGGCGCGACCCGCGCGGCGCGAACGTCGACACCACGATCAAGCCAAGGGTCCAGCAGGCCGCCTGGGACGCGATGCAACAGGGCTGCGGTGGGCCGCCGTGCAAGGGCGCCGTCGTCGCCCTCGAGCCGTCGACCGGCAAGATCCTGGCGATGGTGTCATCGCCGTCCTACGACCCCAATCTGCTCTCGTCGCACGATCCCGAGGTGCAGGCGCAAGCATGGCAGCGGCTCCGTGACGACCCCAACAACCCGCTGACCAACCGCGCCATCTCGGAGACCTATCCACCCGGGTCCACCTTCAAGGTGATCACCACCGCGGCTGCGCTGCAGGCCGGTGCCTCCGATGCCCAGCAGCTGACCGCCGCCGCTTCCATTCCGCTACCCAACAGCACCGCAACGTTGGAGAACTACGGTGGGGAATCGTGTGGAAACGAGCCGACGGTGTCTTTGCAGCAGGCTTTCGCCCTGTCCTGCAATACCGCATTCGTCCAGCTCGGCCTCCTCACCGGGTCGGATGCGCTGCGCAACATGGCGCACTCATTCGGACTGGACAACACACCCAGCGTCATCCCGCTGCAGGTCGCGGAATCCACCGTGGGGATCATCCCGGACGCCGCGGCGCTGGGCATGACGAGCATCGGCCAAAAGGATGTCGCTATGACGCCGCTGCAAAACGCCGAGATCGCCGCGACCATCGCGAACGGCGGGGTGACGATGCAGCCCTACCTGATCGACAGCCTCAAGGGGCCCGACCTGACCACGATTAGCACCACGGCCCCATATGAGCAGCGGCGCGCCGTGTCGCCGCAGGTCGCCGCTAAGCTAACAGAGCTAATGGTCGGCGCCGAGAAGGTCGCACAGCAGAAAGGGGCGATTCCCGGCGTGCAGATCGCATCCAAGACGGGTACCGCAGAGCATGGCACCGATCCGCGGCACACACCGCCGCATGCGTGGTACATCGCTTTCGCGCCCGCACAGACCCCGAAGGTCGCTGTGGCGGTGTTGGTGGAGAATGGCGCCGACCGCCTGTCCGCGACGGGGGGTGCACTCGCCGCGCCGATCGGACGGGCTGTGATCGAGGCCGCGCTACAGGGAGGACCATGAGCCCGCGAGTTGGTGTGACGCTGTCTGGCAGATACCGTCTGCAGCGCCTGATCGCCACCGGCGGCATGGGTCAGGTCTGGGAGGCGGTGGACAGCCGGCTGGGCCGACGCGTCGCGGTCAAGGTGCTCAAGCAGGAGTTCTCGCAGGACCCGGAGTTCATCGAGCGGTTCCGCGCCGAAGCGCGTACCACCGCGATGCTCAACCACCCCGGGATCGCAGCCGTCCACGACTACGGCGAAAGCCAGCTGGACGGGGAGGGCCGTACCGCCTACCTGGTGATGGAGCTGGTCAACGGTGAGCCGCTGAACTCGGTGCTCAAGCGCACCGGCCGGCTGTCCCTGCGGCACGCGCTGGACATGCTCGAGCAGACCGGGCGTGCCCTGCAGGTGGCGCACGCCGCCGGTCTGGTGCACCGCGACGTCAAACCGGGCAACATCTTGATCACCCCGACCGGGCAGGTCAAAATCACCGACTTCGGTATCGCCAAGGCCGTCGACGCCGCCCCGGTGACCCAGACCGGGATGGTGATGGGCACCGCCCAGTACATCGCCCCCGAACAGGCGCTCGGTCACGACGCCACGCCGGCCAGCGATGTGTACTCGCTGGGAGTTGTTGGGTACGAGGTTGTTTGCGGCAAGCGGCCGTTTACCGGTGACGGTGCTCTGACGGTGGCGATGAAGCACATCAAGGAGCCGCCGCCGCCCCTGCCCGCGGAGCTGCCACCCAACGTGCGTGAACTCATCGAGATCACCCTGGTGAAGAACCCCGCGATGCGTTACCGCAGCGGGGGACCGTTCGCCGATGCCGTGGCAGCGGTGCGCGCCGGTCGTCGTCCGCCGCGGCCCAGCGCGACGCCGCCTGCCGGCCGGGCCTCGCCAGCGGCCATCCCGTCCAGCCCGACCACGCGAGCCGCGGCGATATCTCCCGGCCGCAGCGCTGCGCCTCGTCGGTCCCGGCCGACAACGGGCGGCCACCGGCCGCCGCCGGCCCGGCGCACCTTCTCGTCGGGTCAGCGTGCGCTGTTGTGGGCCGCCGGGGTGCTGGGCGCGCTGGCGATCATCATCGCGGTGCTCATCGTCATCAATTCACGCGCGGACCAGCAGCAACAGCCGCCGACGGTGACCGACACCGGGACCCCGCCCGCCTCGGCCCCGCCGCCGCCGGCGACCAAAACGCCGAGCGGGTCTGCAGCACAGACCAATCTGCGGCTTAACTGGCCCGATGCCTGGACAATAGGGACCTCCGGCTTCCGCAACGCGCCGGCCCGACACGGAACACCGCAATGACCACGCCGCAGCACCTGTCCGACCGCTATGAACTGGGCGAAATCCTCGGCTTCGGGGGTATGTCCGAGGTTCACTTGGCCCGCGACGTCCGTCTGCATCGCGACGTCGCGGTCAAGGTGCTGCGCGCTGACTTGGCCCGCGATCCCAGCTTCTACCTGCGCTTCCGGCGCGAGGCGCAGAACGCCGCCGCGCTCAATCACCCGTCCATCGTCGCCGTGTACGACACCGGCGAGGCCGAGACGCCCACCGGGCCGCTGCCCTACATCGTCATGGAGTACGTCGACGGCGTCACGCTGCGCGACATCGTGCACACCGACGGTCCGCTGCCGCCGCGCCGAGCCATCGAGATCATCGCCGACGCCTGCCAGGCGCTCAACTTCAGCCACCAGAACGGCATCATCCACCGCGACGTCAAGCCGGCCAACATCATGATCAGCACCACGAACGCGGTGAAGGTGATGGACTTCGGTATCGCCCGGGCGATCGCCGACAGTGGCAACAGCGTCACCCAGACCGCCGCGGTGATCGGAACCGCCCAGTACCTGTCACCCGAGCAGGCCCGCGGCGACACCGTCGACGCGCGTTCCGATGTGTACTCATTGGGCTGCGTTCTCTACGAAATCCTCACGGGCGAACCGCCTTTCGTCGGCGACTCGCCCGTTGCGGTTGCCTACCAGCACGTCCGGGAAGACCCCGTTCCGCCATCGCAGCGGCACGAAGGCATTTCGGCCGAGCTCGACGCCGTCGTGCTCAAGGCGCTGGCCAAGAATCCCGACAACCGCTACCAGACCGCAGCGGAGATGCGTGCCGATCTGATCCGGGTGCACAACGGGGAGAAGCCCGAAGCGCCCAAGGTACTCACCGACGCCGACCGGAGCTCGCTGCTGTCCAGCGCCGGCGGCGCCGGCCCTACCCGCACCGATCCGCTGCCCCGCCAGGTTCTCGCCGACGCGGGCGAGGACCGCAACGTCGGTTCGGTCGGCCGCTGGATCGTCGCGGTGGCCGCACTGGCGGTCTTGACGATCGTTGTTGTCATCGCTTTCAACACGTTCGGCGGCGGTACTCGCGATGTACAGGTGCCTGACGTGCGCGGACAGGTGTCCGCCGATGCTATCGCCGCGCTGCAGAACCGCGGGTTCAAGACCCGCACCCTGCAAAAGCCGGATTCGGCGATCCCGCCCGACCATGTCATCGGTACCGACCCCGGCGCCAACGCGTCGGTCAACGCGGGCGACGAGATCACCATCAACGTCTCTACCGGGCCAGAGCAGCGTGAAGTGCCCGACGTTTCCTCGCTGACTTACTCCGACGCGGTCAGCAAGCTCAAGGCCGCCGGCTTCAGCAAGTTCAAGCAAGCCAACTCGCCGTCGACCCCGGAACTGCTGGGCAAGGTGATCGGGACCAATCCGCCGGCCAACCAGACCTCGGCGATCACCAATGTGGTCACCCTCATCGTCGGCTCCGGGCCGGAGACCAAGCAGGTTCCCGATATCGCCGGACAGACCGTCGACACCGCACAGAAGAACCTGACCGTCTACGGCTTCAGCAAGGTCACCCAGGTGCAGGTGGACAGCTCGCGACCGGCCGGTGAGGTGATCGGCACCAATCCGCCTAAGGGACAAATGATTCCGGTGGACTCGGTGATCGAGTTGCAGGTGTCCAAGGGCAATCAGTTCATCATGCCCGACCTGTCCGGGATGTTCTGGACCGACGCCGAACCACGGCTACGCGCGCTGGGCTGGAACGGGATCCTGGACAAGGGCGCCGACGTCGACGCCGGTAGCGCCCAATCCCATCGGGTGGTGTATCAGAACCCGCCGGCCGGCACCGGGGTCAACCGGGACGGCATCATCACGCTGAAGTTCGGTCAGTAGCCGTCGGATCGGTCGGAAAATACGGCCGCACCGCGGAGCGCACGTCGTGCTCGAGGCGGCGTACCAACGTGTCATTGCGCACCCAGCCGCAATCAGCGAGCCAGTTCGCCAGCATGCGGTGGCCGCCCTCGGTCAGGATCGACTCCGGATGGAACTGGACACCATGAATGGGTAACTGCGTGTGCCGCACACCCATGATCACCCCGCTGCGGGTCTGCGCGGTCACTTCCAGCACCGGCGGCAGCGACTCCGGCAAGATGGTCAGCGAATGGTAACGGGTCGCCGTGAATGGATCCGGAAGTCCTTGCAGCACACCGACATTGGTGTGATGGACGCTGCTGGTCTTGCCGTGCAACAGTTCGGGAGCGCGATCGACGGTGGCGCCGAACGCGACGCCGATGGCCTGATGGCCCAGACAGACCCCGAGCAGCGGAGTCCGCTCGGCGGCGCACGCGCGAACCATCCCGATCGACGCGCCCGCCCGCTCCGGGGTGCCCGGCCCCGGGCTCAGTAGCACTCCGTCGAACTGCCGGGCGACGGCGGCATGATCAGCTGAGAGGTCGGAGAGCCGGGTGTCGTCGTTGCGCCAGACTTCCGCATCCACGCCCAGCTGACCGAGGTACTGCACCAGGTTGAACACGAAGCTGTCGTAGTTGTCGACGACCAAGATCCGCATCGTGTCAGGTTACCGTCCGAACGCGCCGGCCCCGCTGCTCAGCAGGCATCAGTACCCGATCGGGCCGTTGGATTGCGCGAAGTGCAACCGGTCGGGCTCGAAATGGCCGACGACCTGCACGTCGGACTTGACCTCTTCTTGATAGCCGAGGCCGAAACGGACCACGTACTGCTTGTAGAGGATCACCAAGGGAGCGGCGGCCAGCGCGGCCTGCATGGCCGCCGCGTTGCCGATCGCGGTGATTGTGTAAGGCGGGCTGTAGGTACGCCCGTTCAGCAGCAGCGTGTTGCCGACGCAGCGCGGCACCGATGTGGCGATGATCCGCTGGTCTTGCATCTGGATCGCCTCGGCACCGGCGCTCCACAACGCATTGAGCACCGCCCCGATGTCTTGCTGGTGGACCACCAAGTCGTCGGGAGACGCATCCCGCGGGAACCGGCCATTGGCATCGCGCTGCGCGTCCGCGAGCGTCACCACCAGGCCAGGCCCGTGTACCGCATTCATGTCGGCCTCACCGGCGAGCTGGTTGGTGCGCCGCAGCATGGCCGCCAGCGCGGCATCTGACGACCGCCCGTGCGCGGCGTCGATCTTGCCGGCCAGTTGCTCGCGTTGGGCGCTCAGACGGTTCACCGACGACTGCGTCTCGCGGACCAGGTCCACCAGGCGCGGGGCGTCACTGCGCCGGATTTCGGCGCCGCCGGAGACACCATGGGTGGCGGCAAGCAGCAACCCGGCCAGCAGGCAGACGACCGGGACGCCCAAGCGCCACGGCGACCGACGCGTCTGGGTCATCGACTCTCCATTTCCTGGTCACCGTCCCAGGTGAGTTAGTCTCGTAGCCAAGCTATGAGTGCAGTTGCAGTATCAATCGTTGCACCCCGTCCCGCTCACCGTGTCGTTGAGGTAATCCGCGAGGTAATCATGCCCAAGTCCAAGGTCCGCAAGAAGAACGACTTCACCGTCAGCGCGGTCAGCCGCACCCCGGTGAAGGTCAAGGTCGGACCGTCCAGCGTGTGGTTCGTCGCGCTGTTCGTCGGGCTGATGCTGATCGGGCTGATCTGGCTGATGGTGTTCCAGTTGGCCGCCGTCGGCAGCCAGGCGCCGACCGCCCTCAATTGGATGGCCCAATTGGGCCCGTGGAACTACGCGATCGCGTTCGCTTTCATGATCACCGGTTTGTTGCTCACGATGCGCTGGCACTGAGCGGGCCAGTCATCGAAATGAATTCATTTCCGGTCTAATTTGACACCGCGTCAGCAACTTCCCGGTCACCCAATCACACGCGTGTGATTTATCCCCACTGTTGATAGCTGATGTGGATAACCGCATAGACCGTGGTGGGAGGGGCTAAGGACAGCATGCAGCAAACACAATGGGGCCCTCATGCGACCGGAATCGCTGGTTGTGGAGCCGCAGGTGTTTTGATGGCTATCGCGAGTGTGACCGTGGTCACAGACGCGCCGGGCCGCGTTCTGGCGGGCGTTGCCGCAGTGGGTCTGCTCTTGTTTGCGGGCATGTCGTGGCGCGCTCGTCCCAAGCTGGCAATCACGCCCGACGGACTCGTGCTTCGCGGCTGGTTCCGGACGCAGGTATTGCAACATCACGACATCAAGATCATCCGCATCATCGAATTCCGCCGCTACGGACGCAAGGTGCGGATGCTCGAGGTCGAAAACGCCGACGGCGGCCTGGCGCTGTTCTCCCGCTGGGACCTTGGGACGGACGCCGTGGAGGTGCTCGACGCGCTCACGGCAGCCGGCTACGCGGGCCGTCAACAGCTCTGATCGGCCCGCGGCTTGCCGCCTGGCTCAGGAGATGGTGATCGACTCGATGACGACGGGCTCGGTGGGACGGTCGTTGCCGTCGGTGGCCGTCGCGGAGATCGACTCGACGACCTGCTGCGACTCGGGGTCGGTCACTTCGCCGAAGATGGTGTGGCGCCGATTCAGGTGCGGAGTTTGGCCAACGGTGATGAAAAACTGCGAGCCGTTGGTACCCGGACCCGCGTTGGCCATTGCCAGCAGGTAAGGCTTGTCGAATTGCAGTTCGGGGTGGAACTCATCGGCGAACTTGTAACCGGGGCCGCCGCGACCGGTTCCGGTCGGGTCGCCGCCCTGGATCATGAAGCCCCGGATCACTCGGTGAAAGACCGCGCCGTCGTAGAAGGGGCCGGAGGAGCCTCCCGATGCGTTCTGCGTCGAGTACTCCTTGGTGCCCTGCGCCAGGCCAACGAAGTTGGCGACGGTCTTGGGCGCGTGGTTACCGAATAGCGCGACCTTGATGTCGCCGCGATTGGTGTGGAGCGTGGCGGTAGCAGTCTGAAAGGGGCTGTTAGTCACGGCATCAGAGTCTGCCACTACCCGCGGGCGTGCCCGCACCCGGTGCCACCGAATCTTCAACCGCGCCGAATCCCCCGCGCGCACACACTGCAGACACCGACGTCCCTATGCTGGCAGTCTGTTCGGATACCGGACTAGTCGTAGGCCGGGTTTACCAGCGGGACAGAAAGGGCGACACATGAGCGCGAAGATGGAATCCCGGCTGACCCCGCGGCAGCGGCTGTCCCGCGGCCTGACCTATTCGGCGACCGGACCGGTGGACGTCACCCGGGGACTGGTGGGCTTGAGTATGCAGTCCGCGCAGTCGACCGCATCGCAACTGCGTCGGCGGTATCAGGAGGGGCGGTTGGCCCGAGAGCTCGCCGCAGCCCAAGAAACCCTGGCGCAGGAGCTGGCCGCCGCGCAGGAAGTGGTCACCAGCCTGCCGCAGGCGCTGCAGGACGCGCGCCGCGCACAGCGTCGGGGCAAGCGCCCGTGGGTCTTCGCGGGCGTCGCCGTCGCCGTCCTCGCCGGGGGCGCCGCGGTCTTCAGCATCGTTCGGCGCTCGGTGCGGGCGAAGCCGCAGGATCCCCAGTCACGCCCGCCGAGTGTGGATGTGCAGCCGCGTCCCTAGGCACCCGCGCGTCGATGAGGCCGCTTCATTGCATCGCCTCGGCCCATGCGATGTGTCCTTCGAAGCCGAGCGTTCTCGCCAGGGCGCGGTAGCGATCCCGGAATTGTGTGTAAGCGCCGAGATCGCCTTGAGCTCGCGCAACTAGGGCCCGCATCCGCTGTAGCCATACCTCACGCATCGCCAGCTCGCCGTCGGCGGGCTCGGTCGCCAACCGCTCGATTGCCGCCTCGGCTTCGGCCACGTCGCGTTCGGTCCCGCGGTCAAGCAGTGCGTCCACCAAAGCGCCGGTGGTGACGACGCCCCACGAAAGCCCTTGTCCCCCAAGCATGAGATGGTCGACCGCAGCGCGCATCAGCGGTATTGCCTGGTCGCGATCGCCACTGCGGGCCATCTCGCGGGCCACGTACACGTCGAGCATCGGTAGATCGCACAAGAAGTGTCCGCCGCGCCGAAACACTTCGCGGACCTCGGTCAGGAGCTCACGCCCGCGATCACGCTCGGCGTCGGTGTTGCGGTGCACCAGCGCAAGCCCCAGGGTCAGCCAGCCGACGCCCAACTGCAGGTTGTCGCCGGATGGTTGGGCAATCGCCAGTGCCTCCTCGATCTCGCGCACCGTGGAATCGTCGGGCCGTAGCACTCCGGCCGGTATCCCTGTGGTGTACACGTAGCTGACGACCGTGACGTAGGACAGGGAGTCGGCGCCGTGTGCCATGGCCACGCCGCGCCGCTGATCGTCTCGCCACTCGGGAAGGCCCAGGGCCCATCGTGCGGCACCCCGCTGGGCGAATGCGAGCGCCAGGGGAGACCCGAACAGGAAGTTGCCCTTGGTGGGGTCACCGTCAGCCAGGTCGATGACTCTTTGTGACAAGCGATGCATCTCAGCCCACTCGCCGGTGGCTATCTTGGCGCGGATCGCCGTGAAGGACAGCCCCACCGTCAAGGTCGGATCACCGATGGACTCGATGAGGGCGATTGCCTCGGAAGCCAGCCGCGACGCCTCGCGCACCCTGTCTTGGAACGTGTGATCCACCACCAGCCCCGCCATCGCAATGGCCAGTGACCCCTTATCCCCCACGGCGCTGCACAGGTTCCGTAACTCGTCGAAGCGGTCCCCGATGTTGTTCACATGCACCCGCCAGGCGATCCCGCACAACATGGTGCGCGGGGCGATGCACAGGGTCGCCCGGTCTGGCTCATCGGGGGGCAGTGAGTCGGCGATCTTCGTGGCGCTTTCCCAACTCAGCCGCGCCGCGGCGATGTCGCGGTATCTCGCCCACGTGGCCGCGCGCATGTGCCAGCGGTAGGCATCACGCAAGTCGCCGGCGAGTTCCAGATGTTCGGCGATCAGCGCCGCGTTCTGGTCGGCCGATTCCGGCTCGCGGGCCTCGATGGCGACGGCCAGCCGGCGGTGCATCTCGGCGCGATCGGCCTTCAACTGTGATTCGTAGGCCACCGCGCGGATCAGCGGATGGCGGAAGGCGAACTCGGCGCAGGGGGTGAATCGGACCTGATCGATCAGCGCGGCCTTGAGAAGTGCGTCCAGCGCAGGTTCATTGCCCACGGCGGCGAGGAGTTCGGGCGTGAAGCGAGAGCCGATGACCGCCGCGGCATTGAGCGTCCGCTTGGCGTCGGGCTCCAACCGGTCGATGCGCGCGGCGATGACCGCGTGCAGGGTTGCCGGAACGGTGACCGCAGCCAGATCTGTGGCGCAGGTGAAGCCGCCGCGATCACCATTGAGCACGCCGCGCTCGGCGAGCTCGCGCACCATCTCTTGGGCGAAAAATGGATTTCCGCCGGCCCGTTCGGCGACGAGCCCTTTGATCCCGGAGACCGACGGATCGGTGCCCAGCAAGTCGTCAAGCAGCACCGCGGCTTCCGAATCGGTCAGCGGTGCCAGTGAAATCGTCTGTGTGCCAGGCACTTCCGCTAGCGCACCGCGATAATCAGGACGGTAGGTGATCAGGACCATCGACGGCGTTTGGGGTATGACGGCAAGGAATTCGGCCAGCATCGACTCGCTGACTTCGTCGATCCAATGCACGTCCTCGATGATGTAGAGGACCGGCTGGGTTCGGGCCAACGACAAAGAGTTGAGCAGTGCGCTCAACCGCCGCCACCGCGCATCGGGATGGATTGTGGGAGGCGGCGTGTCGGGGTCTCGAATGCCCATCAGGTCGTAGAGCAGCAGCACGTCTTCATCGGACACGTCGGGGATGCCGGCGCGCACCTGTGCGCGCGCCGCTTCGTCGTCGAGATCGGTTATCCGAGCGGCGTCGCGCAGCAACCCCGCCGCCACGAGAAAGGGGACATCGCTGGCATGTGACTCGCAGAACACCGAAGACACCACAACGCCACGACGAGCGGCCATCGCGATCGCCTCATCGGTGAGTCGCGTCTTGCCGATGCCGGGCGGCCCGACAACGCAGACCACACACCCCCGTCCGCTCATCGATCGATCCAGGAGGCCGGCGATCGTGGCGACTTCCAGTTCGCGCCCGACCAATGCGCCTTGCAGGTCGCCACTTCGTGGGGAACCACCGGTCACGCTGAGAAGACGCCGGGCCAGCACCGGGAACACACTGCCCTTGATGCGCACCTGCTCGGCGTCACCCAGCACGGCGACCTGCTGGACGAGTCGGGCGGTGGATTCGCTGAGCATCACCCCTCCCGGCGGTGCCGCCGATTCCATCCGTTGGGCCATCCCGACTTGCTCGCCGATTGCGGTGTAGCGGAACGGTCCCGAACCGACCTCACCCGCGATGACCTGGCCCGAGTTCAGCCCCACCCGTAGCTGAAGGTCGACACCGTCGCGCTGTTGCACGTCGGTGGCGAGGTGCTTGATCTCTTCCTGCACGCCCAAGGCCGTCAGACAGGCCCGAACAGCGTGGTCTTCCATTGCCACAGGCGCACCGAAAACCGCCATGATCCCGTCGCCGGTGAACTTGTCCACCGTGCCCCCGTAGCGGTGCACCACTTTGCTGCAGCGGTCGACGAGTTCGGCCATGATCTCGCGCAACCGCTCCGGACCAACGGCCGCGGCGATGTCCATGGAATGCACCACGTCGGCGAAGAGCACCGATACTTGCTTGTACTCCGCATGTGCGGCGGGATCGGCGATCGGCGCGCCGCATCCGTGACAGAACCGCGCGTTCTCGAGATATTCGGTGCCGCATGCCGGGCACGCCGCTACGGCCGTCATCCGACCCTCCGCCGATTCGGTCTCCCGGCGTTTGCTGGGGTCTTCACAGAATAGGCGGTCGAGGGCTGAACGGGGGAGCGTTAGCTGCAACACGCGCGGTGACGGCGGGACAGCGTTCTAAGACACCGCGCCTCAATCCTTGGCAAAGCAGAACAACCGGTACGACGCCTCGCCGTTTTCCAGGCGACGGTAGATCAACGAGCCCCGCCCTCCGGCGTAGTCACTCACGATGCGGCGCACCATCCCGATGTCGGGTAGGCGGCGGGTGATCTGGTCGGAAAACCGGTTCTTCTCCAGCCCCCGCATGACCTCGGCGTTGATGACCCGCTCCGTCACCAGCCGCATGGGAATGTTGGCCAGGTCGGCCTCCCAGGCGGCGATCTCGTCGGCGTAACGGATGTCGGCGTACAAGAACCGTCCGCCCCGGCGCAGCACGCGTTCCACCTCGGAGAAGAACTTGGGAACGTTTTGGTAGTTGATCGCGGCTTCGACATTGATCACCGCGTCGAAGGACTGATCGGGGAAGGGCAGGCTCTCGGCGTTGCCCTGCACGAACTTCAGGCCCGGCAGATGGTGCCTCTTGCGGCAGAACTCAATGCCGACCGTGTTCAGATCCAGGCCCGTGTAGGAAGCCGGGTGCAGGGTCCGCATCAGATACGAAGCGCCGCCGCCATGGCCACAACTCACCTCCAGCACTCTTTTGCCTGCCAGGTCCGCCTGCGTGGCGGTCCGATGGTAGAGCTGGATCGGAAATCGATCGGCCTCATCGGACACCGCCAGCGACAAAGCCATCGGCGGGTCCTCCTCATACCCGTAATTCAGGAACAACACGTCGTCCCTTATCAGCAGGCGGCTAAGAAACCGGTAGCCGTATTTGAACCGCAAATTCAACAGTTTCAGCGAGATCGGGTTGCGATTCAGCCGGTCGATGACCCTTTCTATCGGCGTCCGATGGAGTGGCCCCTCGTCTTTGCTGCAAAACCGGCGTGGTGATAACGGCCGAGGTAACCTGACGCCCATGCTCAAGTGTCCCATCCCGACACTGCTGCGCGAACATGCCAGTCTGCAGGCTCAGCGGACTGCGTTCACGTTCATGAATTACGAACAGGACCGGGACGGAATAGCTGAAAGTTTGACGTGGTCGCAGCTGTATCGGCGGGTGCTCAATCTCGCCCAGGAGCTCAGACCTCACGCATCCCCGGGCGACCGGGCGGTGATTTTGGCGCCGCAGGGCCTTGACTACATCGGTGCGTTTCTCGGCGCACTGCAGGCCGGTCTGATCGCCGTGCCGCTAGGTGGAGCCAGCGACGAACGCGTCGATTCGGTGCTCAGTGACGCGTCGCCCGCGATCGTTCTCACCACATCCTCTGTCGCGGGCGATCTCTCCGACCATCTCGGGTCGAAGCCCGGTAGATCCACACCATCGGTCGTCGAGGTGGATCTGCTGGACCTCGACGCTAAGCCCGGGCGCGCTGCGCGGCTCGACAGTTCGACGGAAACCGCGTATCTGCAATACACCTCGGGATCAACCCGCGCACCTGCCGGGGTCATGGTCTCGCACAAGAACATCCTGGCCAACTTCGCGCACATGAATGGCGGATTCTTCGGGGACCATGGAGGAGTTGCCCCGCCGGACAGCACGATGGTTTCCTGGCTGCCGTTCTATCACGACATGGGTTTGCAGCTGGGAATCATTTTTCCGGTGCTGACGGGATTTCGCAGCGTGCTCATGAGTCCGGTTTCCTTTCTGCAGCGGCCGGCCCGATGGATGCAATTGCTTGCACAGAACAGTCGCGCACATTCGGCGGCGCCCAACTTCGCCTTCGAATTGGCGGCACGAAAAACCTCCGACGATGATCTGGCCGGGCTCGACCTTGCAGATGTGTCTTGCATCTTCAATGGTGCTGAGCGGGTACAGCCTGCCACCCTGCGGCGCTTCACCGAGCGGTTCGCCCGTTTCAACTTGCAGGACAAGGTGTTACGCCCATCGTACGGATTGGCGGAAGCCACATTGTACGTCGCGACACGCGCGGCGGGCCAACCGCCGCACGTGGTGCACTTCGATTCGGAAGCACTGACCGAGGGGCGCGCGAAGCGTCAGGCAGGAAGCGGCGGAACGGCTTTGGTGAGTTACGGCGTGCCGCAGTCGCCGACGGTGCGCATCGTGGATCCCGAGACCAGTACTGAGTGTCCGGCAGGAACGACCGGTGAAGTCTGGGTGCATGGAGACAACGTCGCAATCGGCTACTGGCAGCGGCCCCAAGAGTCGGAGCAGACGTTCGGCGCATCCCTTGTCACCCGGTCTGCCGGTACCCCTAAAGGGCCGTGGCTGAGGACCGGAGATTCGGGCTTCATCTTCGACGGCGAGCTGTTCATCATCGGCCGGATCAAGGACATTTTGATCGTGTACGGGCGTAACCATTCGCCCGACGATCTCGAGGCGACGATTCAGAGCGTCACGCCGGGACGATGCGCGGCGATCGCCGTTCCGGACGACGCCACCGAAAAGGTCGTCGCCATCATAGAGCTCAAGGACCGCGCCGGTTCCCACCAGGATGAGGCGAACAAATTCGACGTCGTCAAACGACGGGTGACCGCGGCGATTTCCGATGTGCACGGGCTTAGCATCGCGGATCTCGTTGTGGTAGCGCCCGGTTCAATTCCCATTACCACCAGCGGGAAGGTCAGAAGAGCGGCCTGTGTCGAGCGGTATCGGCAAAACCGGTTCGCCCGCTTGGACACGTGATGCGGCGGCGGGCCTTCGGCGATGTCTGATCGCGAAGAAAGAACATGCGCCCGGCCGTCTTGAACCTTGCCGAGGTGCTGCGGACAGAAGGCGAGCGCGCGGTGGCGGCCGCACGATACCGGCTGAGCCGCAATGCTTTAGACTTTCTCTGCGAAACGCATCTAGAGCTCTCACCGCAGCCCGCGCCCGGTTGCCGCACCTTGATCCTGTTCGCACACTTCGATCCGCACGGCATCATCGATCCCTATGTCACCCATTACCTGAAGGCACTGCATGGGCTCGGAGCGAGCATCGTTTTCGTCTCCGGCTCACCCGCCCTCACGCCGGAGTCGGTTGCGCCGATTCGGCCTCTGTGTGCCGGCATTTACACCCGCCGCACGCTCTCCCTTGACTTCGGTTCGTGGCACCTCGCATGGTGCATCCTGCGGGATCGCGGCTGGTCGCTCGACCAGTTCGACCGCTTTGCCATCGTCAATGACAGCGTGTTCGGTCCGCTGTTTCCCCTTGGCGAGATGTGGAACTCGTTTCGCGGTGCCGACATGTACGGGGCCGTCGAAAACACCCAGATCTCGCCTCATCTCCAAGCCTTCTTGGTGACTTGGGATCTCAACTCCCGCACCCGATCCTTCCTCAACGATTTCTGGAATGACTTCCAGTACGTCGTCCATAAAGGCGCGCTCATCTGGCGCTACGAGGTCGGCTTGTCCAAACGGGCCCGCATGGCGGGGCTGACGGTCAAACCGTTCGTTTCGGCCACCGCCATCAAAGCCACTTATGGTCGCCCGTCGACGCAGCTGTGGATCAACGAGCGTTCCGCGCGAAATAACGGCACCCTCCATTTTTGGGACGGCCTCATCCGCGACTTCCGGTTCCCTTTCCTCAAGGCGAATTTGGTGCGTTTTGAGATGCCATGGCATGCGTCCATGGCGCAGCTGCGCGAGGTCATCGAGCAGCACACGCCCTACCCTTTTCAACTCATCCAATCGAACGTGGACCGGCTTGGCCGAAGGGCACCACCATTGGTCAGCGGTTATGCGCGCCCACTGGACAGCTGGACGCACCGCGAAGCGCGCAGCACCTCGCGGTAGTCGAACTGCGCGCGGTTGCAGCTCAAATGCTGGTTATACCCGCGGTTACCAACATCAGCCCGACGGCTGCGGGGACAGCGACGAGCAGCCGTTGGCGGTGTGTGGCGACCCACCTCTCTAGTTGCGACATCACCATCTGGGTTTTCGCCGGCATTACCAGATAGCTGACGAGTGGCACCTCCACCAGAACAAGCACCACCACGGTGAACGCCACGACCGCGCTCAGTTGAATGCCGATTGCGGCTCCCGACGAGACGATGAGGATGAGCACGACGAGATAGTCGGCGAGTGGCATGGTTGTCACCAGGCCGATCCCGAACGCCACCCACGGATTTCCGCCTTGCAGTGCGTGACGGATGCGGGCTCTTATGCGGGCCGGTGCGGTCGGTGTTCTCGGTTGCAGAGCGACTGTCGACGGGGCGCCGCCGTATGGCGCCGCGGCTGCACGCAACTGCGCCGGAAAGCCCGTCGACAGCACTGCCGCGATCAACAGTGCGGCAACACCGATGGTGATTTGGAAATATGCGCCCGTGTAGCTTGCGACCCTGGACCTGGCATCCTCCATAACCAGCAGCAGCGAACCATGCAGCAGCACAAGCGCACTCAAGCCGGGAGCGACGCCTGCCGCCAGGCCGCCCAGCCAGTAGGCGAGCAGGTTGTGCCGGGGCCGGGGGCGTGACATCAGGATGCCGCCAATCACCAGACGCGTCGGGTCGAACGACACCCACAGGGCGATCGCCAGCAGTGTCCCCCACATCATCCGGCACGCCCTCCGCTGACGGCGGCTTCCAAGAGATCGGCGGCCGCCGCGACGCTCTCGGCGGGCTTCGTCATGCGAGTAGCGAACTCTTGGGCCCGGCTGGCGTATTGCGGCGCGAGAAGGCGGCGCAGTTGCGCGACAAGCGCTTCCGCCGTAATGGTCGGCAGGCGTCGGGCACGACCAACTCCCAGGCGAGTCACCTGCGCCGCCCATAGCGGCTGTTCGGCCACGTCCCAGAGGATCAACATGGGAATTCCTGCTCGCAGGGCTGCCGCCGTCGTTCCCCCGCCGCCGTGGTGGACGATGGCACGACAGATCGGCAAGATGGCCGCGTAGTTCACCGCGCCGACAAGCTTCACCTGGTCGGCATGCGAGAGGCAATCCGACCCGCCCGCAAGGGAATACACCAGGGCCCGCACGCCCAACTCCGCGCAGGCCGTGGCGATCATGGCGATCATGTCGGCGGGAGATTGAACGGGTGTACTGCCGAACCCAAAGTAGATGGGCGGCGAGCCCGCGGCAATCCAGGAAGCGACCTCGCCGTCGGCATCGGCCGGCAAGTCCATCGTCAGCGCGCCGACGAAGGGTCGCCGGCCATTCCATTCCGCCGCGAGGCCCGGGAAGCACGCCTCGTCGTAAGCCTGGATTTCGAGCGACCCGCGTTGCGCCATCCGTTTCGCCGCAGGAGCCGCTGCCCGCGGTAGGCCGAGCTCACGACGCTGCGCGTCGTCATCATCCTTGGTGATGCGCCAATACAGCCACCAAGCCGTCCGCAATGTGGCGCGGACCAAGGGGCCCGGCGACGGCAGTGATGGAAGGGCGAGCTGACCGTTGACGCAGATTGGCATGTGATGCAGTGCGGCCACCGGAATGTCGTAATATTCAGCGACATTGGCGACGACGCCGTGGTAGGTCTGGCCGGTGACGAGCAGGTCGGCCCCGTCCGCAACCGATGCCAACGTCCTGCTCATCTGTGCCCAACCCTCGACGAACAGCAACCTGCTGTCGCGCAGCAAGTTGATCGGATTCTGCGGCCGGAAGGCGTGGTGATGGAGATCCGCAAGTGCGGTCACCTGCTCCTGCGAATCCGGCCCGTATCCCACCGCAGCGAGTCCGTTCGACTCGACGAAGCCAGTCAGGTTGGGCGGAACCGCCAGGTGCACTTCGTGCCGCCGCCGCAGCAGCTCCAGACCGACGGCGGCGCATGGCTCGACGTCACCACGAGTGCCGTGGGCGGCCAGGACGACTTTCACCCGGAAACCTCCAGTGGTTGACTCGCACGGCGTCCGTCCGCGACGCGCTGCAACATGGATTTCACCGCACCGAGGTAACGAACCACGGAGTCTCTGGCGATCGGATTATTCGGCAGGTTCACCCATATCGATACCTCGTCGAAGAGACGAATTACCGAGAAGTAGAGGTGCGCCGGATCCCTGGGGTCGCAGTAGATGCTGACGTTGGCGTTCTGCATGTGGGACGCGACAGTTGCCGAGAGCGGAGGCAGGCCCGCGTCCATGTAGTTGATCATTGTGCAGTTCGGACCCCATTCCCTCAGCCACGTAGCCAACTTCAACACTTCGTTGAACGACACGTTCGCCAGGTCCAGGTTCGAATCGAAGGATGCCTGCGCGGCACGCGCGGTCTCCTCGAAAGAGGTGGGATTAACAGGCACGACGAGCGGAACGACGCCGGTGAACCAGCCCATCGTCGAGAATTCGGCCAGCGATCGCCGTTTGTCGGTCGGCGTCAGGCCGTAATATGTTGTGGCGCCGGTCAACTCTTGTTGTGCCATCGCTACACAGGCAAACAGGCCGCCGCTGAAGCGTGCCCCCGCCGCGATGCAGCGGGATTCGAAAGCGGCGGTCTGGTCCTGGTCCAGCAGCCGATCGACCACCAGGCCGCCACCGTTGGCTTGTGACAGATCACCAAGCGGCAGTGGGAAGTCCGGCAGGGTTCCGCCGTTGTTCTCGGCGAATTCGATCCACTTTCGGACTTCGGGCGAGTCGAGGGTCAGAGCCGATACGTGCTGTTGCTCTCGTACGCAGAAATCGTCGTGACTGGCCGGCGGCGGTTTCTGAACGAGCGGGTGGCCTGCCACCAAAAGACGGTAGTTCATCACGATTTCGGTGTACAAACCCGCAATGATCGTCGGGTCACAGTGGAGGTGGTCGACAATCGAAAAGATGGTGAAGTGGTCTTCACGCTGAATAATCCCAAATCTGAAGCAATCCCACTGCACCGGGTCCGGAGTGGACAACACCCAGTGCTGCCATTCACTCGGCGTCATGGTGCGCTGCCGGGCCGGGACGAACGCGATGTCGGCGGGGTCGGCGATCGTGTGCCGCACAATGTCTTCCGCGTTTTTGTACTCGAACCAACTGTGATAGGTCTTGTGCCGACGTAGGTGTGAGTTGATGACGTAACTCATCGCTCGGATGTCGCATCGGCCGGGTTCGTCGCCGGAGCCGATTACCAGTCGCGCATAGTCGAACCCGCGGGCGGCATAGCGTGAATAGCCGCGAAGGTGTGCTTTCTGCATTGCGCTGAGCGGCACGGCGCTGACCGGAGCTTGCCGGGCTTTGGCCACGCAAGCGGGTGTCGGTTGCCAAGTCACGACCGCGCCCGGCCCGGGTACCCAGTCATAGACCGTTCCCACGAACAGCCCATCCCTGGGCCTTGCACTCACGAACACCCTTGCCTCCCTTAGTCCACTAGCGGCTCGGCGGACGTCTCGATGTGCTGAACTGCCGTGCTGGTGGTATCGAGACGAACTGTGGCAGCGAGTCTTTCGCACAGCCGCGTGGCCAAGCCCTGAATTGTGGTGATGTCGTTCGTGGTGACGCGCACTCCTGTTTCGGCCTCGATCCGGGTGCGCAACTCGAGGTTGCCCATGGAGTCAAGACCGTATTCGGAGAGGGGATGATCGGGATCGATGGTGCGGCGCAGTATCAGGCTGACCGCGTCGGAGATCATCCGGCGCAGGCGGGTGGGCCACTCCTCCGGTGCCAGCAGGGCCAACTCGTCGAGCAATTCGCTTGCATCCGTTGAGCTTGTGCTCTTGGACCGGAACAATTCGGCGAACCGGCTACGTTGCGCGTAGGCGGCGAACCACGGCGTTCCGGTCAGCGAAGCGTACCCGGAATGCGGGCGGTCATAACACAGCAACGACTGGAACGCATAGGCGCCGTCGTCGGCGGTGAAAGCCGTGTCCCGCCAGTGCGCGATGGCGGTACCTTCGCCGTCTTGGCCGGGAGCGACGTCTTCACCGGTTTCGGTTCGCAGTTCAGCGGCGCGGCCGACCTCCGACCACAGCGCCCATCCGATCGCGTTGGCCGGCAGGCGCTGAGCCCGGCGCCAGCGGGCGAATGCGTCCAGCCAGCTGTTAGCCGCGGCGTAAGCCGCTTGCCCCGGGGAGCCCACAAGCCCTACCGCCGATGAGAACAAGCAGAACCAGTCCAACGGCAAGGCGGCGGTGGCCTGATGTAAGTTCCACGCGCCCTGCACCTTTGGAGCCCAGTTGCGGTCGACGAGCCCGTCGGTCAGGTTGTCCAGCATCGCGTTCTCGAACACCGCGGCTGCGTGCAGGACCCCGCGCAACGGGAGCCCGGTGGCGGTTGCCGCCGCGACCAAACGCTCCGCCGTGTCAACCTCGGTGATGTCGGCGCATTCCACCTGGATATCGGTGCCCATCGCCTGGATGAGCTCGATTGTTTCCAGCGTCTTGGCGCTGGGCCGCGAGCGGGAGCTGAGCACGATGCGGCCACAGCCGGCCGCGGCCATCTTTTCGGCGAGGAACAAACCGATGCCGCCCAAACCACCGGTGACGATGTAGGAGCTGTCGCGCCGGAAAGGCCGGGCTTGGTTGGGCGGCACCACGACATCGGTGCTACCGGTCTGGGGCACGTCGAGGACGCGCTTGCCGGTGTGCTCTGCTGCGATCATCGCGCGGATCGCTGTGGCGGCGTCGCTGAGCGGACGCCGAATACCTCGTGGCGATGGCAACTTCCCTTCCGCGACAAGCCCATACACCGTGGTGAGCAGTTCACCGATCCGCTTCGGGTGACTCTGCGACATCAGCGTCAGATCGACGTAATGGAATGTCAGGTTGCGGCGGAACGGAAAAAGCCCCACCTGAGTGTTCGCGTAGACGTCGTGCTTACCGATCTCGACGAATCGTCCTCCGATGGACAGCACTTCCAATCCGGCCCGCTGCGCTGCGCCGGTCAGCGAGTTGAGCACGATGTCGACACCCGCTCCGTCCGTGTCGCGGCGGATCTGGTGGGCGAAGTCGGTGCTGCGCGAGTCGTACACATGCTCAACACCCATGTGGCGCAACAGTTCTCGTCTGTCGTCGGTGCCAGCAGTAGCGAAGACTTCGGCCCCTGCGGCGCGGGCGATCGCGATTGCCGCCTGCCCGACGCTGCTGGCGGCGGAGTGGATCAACACGCGTTCACCAGTGGTGATCCGGGCCTGATCGTGTAGCCCATACCAGGCGACGCCGTAACCGGTGCTGACCGCCGCCGCCTGATGATCAGTCAGGCCCGGTGGTAACGGCGCGGCCAAACGAGCATCACACGTGACGAAGGTCGCCCACCCACCACTTGGGCAAATCCCACCGACATGGTCGCCCACCCGGTGCGTAGTCACGTCAGGACCAACCGCGGTAACGACGCCGGTGAAATCGATGCCGAGATGTGGCACATCGCCGTCGGCGGCGGGAGACCGACCGAGGGCATGCAGTACATCGGCGAAGCTGACGCCCGATGCAGTCACCGCCACCTCGATCTCCCCGAGCCTGGGCGGTATGCGTTGAACAGCAACCAGTTCCATCGTTTCCAGGTCGCCCGGCGTGCGGATTTGCAGACGCATCCCACCGCCCGGGTGGTCGACGGCGGCGGTTTGCCGCTCGTCGGCGCGTAGTGGTGCCGGGCTCAGCCGCGCGGTGTACCACTGGCCGTTTCGCCAGGCCGTCTCGTCTTCCTCCGACCTGCCCAGCAGCTGCCCCGCCAGCTGCTGGGTGTCGGTGTCGTCGTCCATGTCGATCTGGGTGGTGCGCAGATGCGGATATTCGGTCCCGATCGCGCGCAACAATCCGCGCAACCCCGCCTGTTCCAGATTCACCACGTCACCCGGTACCACCGTCTGGGCGTTGCGGGTGACGACGTACAGGCGAGGCGGGTCGCCGTCGATTCCGGTGACCGCGCGGGCAATGCGCACCACGTGGCGGACGTGATCCGCACCGAACCGGGCACACGCCTCGTCCGGGTTGGCGTTCTGGGGACCGGTCAGGATGACGACCCCGCCGGCCCGGCCGGCAGTTGGATGCGAGCCGACAAATGCGGCATTGGCCCGGTGATCCGAATACTGCGGCCATGTCATGGTGGCGCAGTCGGCACCCTCGGCCTTCAACGCATCGGTCAGGCCTGTGGCCACGACATCCGCCGTTGCGCAGGTGCTGATCAGCAACCACGTTGCGGTGCCGCCGTGGTCCACCTCGGGCAGGGTGCGTTGATTCCACTCGATGGTCAGTAACCGCTCGTTCAACACGCGGTCACGGTTTGCGCTCTCCGAGGCGCCGGTGCCGAGTTGCAGTCCCTGCACTGTCAGCAGGATGGTCCCGTGCTCGTCGAGCACGTCGACGTCGGCCTCCAGCGAGGCCGCGTCGGTACCGGTCACCCGCGTGTAGCAGTAACGGGCGGCGCGGGCAGAACCGTAGGTGCGGATCCGGCGTACTCCCAGCGGCAGCAGCAGGCCGGCGCTCGCTGCGACTTGTGCGGCCGAATGGACGGCGACCGACTGAAAGCAGGCGTCCAGCAAGGCGGGGTGCGCGCCGTAGGCGCTCAGTTGTGAACGGATGGGGCCGGGGAGCCCGACCTCGGCGAGTACGGTGCCGGCCGTCTCGTCGGTTCGGTGCACCGCGACCAGGCCGGCGAAGGCCGGGCCGTATTGCAATCCGTGCCCGTCGAACTGCTTTCGCAGCTCGGTCCCATCCAGCCGGTGCGTGTGGGCCGCGAGTAGCGCGGGCATGTGGTACGGCCGCGGCGGGTTCTCGGCGGCTGCGGCGTGCAGCACCGCCGTCGCCCGCCGGACCTGCGTGGTGTCCTGGAAAGTTTCCACCACGAAGTCGACGGCGCCCGGCGAGGTCACCGACGCGACGGCAGAAACCGGCGTTTCGTCGTCCAGCAACAACAGTGCCTCGAAACGGATGTCGCGTACTTCGGACGTCTCGCCGAGGACGGTGCGCGCGGCGGCCAACGCCATCTCGCAGTAGGCCGCTCCCGGGAGAGCGGCCACGTTGTTTACGCAGTGGTCGCCCAGCCAGGGGTGCGCCGCTGTGCCGACCTCGCCCTGCCACACGTGGCGCTCCGGCTCCTCGGGTAATCGCACATGCGCGCCCAACAACGGGTGCACCGCGATTGTGCAGGTGCCGCGAGCCGGTGAATCCTGCCCGCCGCGGGTGAGCAGCAGCGGACGGTGATTCCAGGCCGGCAGTGGGGCATCCACCAGCCGGCCACCGGGATAGAGCACCGAAAAGTCCATCGCCGCACCGGCACTGAACAGTTCGGTGAGGAAGCCGCGCAGCCCGTGCGGCAGCACTTGCTCACGGCGCATCGCCGCGATTGCGGCCAGCGGCATGCCGAGGCTGTCGGCCGTCTGCTCGACGGCGTAAGTGAGCAGCGGGTGCGGAGCCAACTCGGCGAAGACCCGGAAGCCGTCCTCCAACGCCGCCTGTACCGCGGCGGCGAACCGCACCATGTGGCGCAGGTTGTCCGACCAGTACCAGGCGTCGCACACGGGCTGCTCGCGCGGATCGAACGCTGTTGCGGAGTAAAACGGTACCTGCGGTGTCAGGGCCTCAAGCCCTGCCAGAACCTCGGTCAACTCGTCGAGGATCGGATCGACCTGCGGGGTGTGCGAGGCGACATCGACGGCGATCTCGCGGGCCATGATGTCGCGGTGCTCCCATGCCGCGACCAGATCGCGCACCGTCTGCGTCGCGCCGCCGATCACTGTGGACCGCGGTGAAGCCACCACTGCCAGCACGACGTCGTCGACGGCGCGGGCCGTCAGTTCCAAAAGCACTTGCTCCGCAGGCAATTCCACCGACGCCATCGCGCCTGAGCCCGCGATGGTGGACATCAACCGCGAGCGGCGGCAGATCACCCGCACCCCGTCGCCCAGCGAGAGCGCTCCCGCCACAACCGCGGCGGCGGCCTCGCCCATCGAGTGGCCGATCACCGCGCCCGGCTCGACCCCGTACGCCCTCATCGTCGCTGCCAGTGCGACCTGCATGGTGAACAGTGCGGGCTGGATCCGGTCAATCTCGGCCACCGCCTCGGGTGCCGAAATCGCCTCAGTGACAGAGAAACCAGACTCTTCGGCGATAAGCGGCTCGACCTTGGCGACGGTCGCGGCGAAGACCGGTTCGGTCGCAAGCAACTTGGCGCCCATCGCGGCCCACTGCGAACCCTGACCGGAGAACAGCCATACCGGCCCTTTATCGCCCTGCCCGGCGGCGGGTTGGTAGGGAAAATCGCCGGCGGCGATCTCGCGCAAACCCGCGGTCAGCTCCTCGATGCCTCCTGCGATGACCGCGGTGCGAACCGGCCGGTGGGTACGGCGACGAGCAAGTGTGTATGCGAGATCCGAAGGTGCAAGGCGCGACGCGTGTGCCTCGACCCAGCCGGCGAGCCGCCCGGCGGTTTGCCGCAGTCCGTCCGCCGAGGTCGCCGACAGCGGGAAAATCAGCGGCCCGTCCAAGGCCTTGGTGACCGGCCCGCCGCTCGGTACAGCCACCTCGGGAGCCTGCTCCACGATCGCGTGCACGTTGGTGCCCGAGAACCCGTACGACGATACCGCCGCCCGCCGGGGCCGCTGCTCACCGTTGTTCGGCCACAACGTATTCTCTTGTGGCACAAAGAGGTTGGTTTCGATCTGGGAGATCTCGTCCGGCAGTCGGCTGAAGTGCAGATTGCGCGGAATCACACCGTGCTGCAGCGCCAGGATCGCCTTCATCAGCCCGAGCGCGCCGGCAGCCGACTGGGTGTGGCCGAAGTTGGTCTTCACCGAAGCCAGCGCGCATGGTCCGTCGAGGCCGTAAACCTCTGCCAGGCTGGCGTATTCGATGGGATCACCCACCGGGGTGCCCGGGCCGTGCGCCTCGACCATGCCGACCGTGTGGGCGTCCACGTCGGCCGCGGCCAATGCCGCCCGATAGGCCTCGACTTGTGCGGCCCGCGACGGCGTCACGATATTCGGCGTATGCCCGTCCTGGTTCGCAGCGGTCCCGCGCAGCACAGCCAAGATGCGGTCGTCGTCGCGGAGCGCATCGGGTAACCGCTTGAACAGCAACATGACACAACCCTCGCCGACCACGAAGCCGTCGGCGGCGATGTCGAATGCGTGGCAGCGTCCGGTCGACGACAACATGCCGATGGCGGAACCCGAACAGGATTTGCGCGGCTCGAACGATAGCGAGGCGCCGCCGGCAAGGGCTATGTCGCTTTCGCCGTCCTGCAAGCTACGACCAGCAACATGCACTGCGGCCAGTCCGGATGAGCATGCGGTGTCCACTGTCATCGCCGGCCCGCGTAGTCCCATCGTGTAGGCGATCCGCCCGGAACCCATGGCGAAGCTATTCCCCATGTATCCGTAGGGCCCCTCCAGGGCGTTGGATTCGGCGTGCACGAATTGGTAGTCGTCATGCATCAACCCGACGAACACGCCCGTCCGCGACTGGGCCAGGCCGGCGTGCGTCAGTCCGGCATGCTCCATGGCCTCCCACGAGGTTTCCAGCAGCAAGCGGTGCTGGGGATCCATCGCTGTCGCTTCTTTTTCGGTGATGCCGAAAAATTCGGGGTCAAAGGCCGCCGCGTCCTTCAGGAACGCACCCCATTTGCATACCGACCGCCCGGGCACGCCGGCCTGCGGGTCGTAGTACTCGTCGGCGTCCCAGCGCTCGGGTGGAATTTCGGTGACCAGATCGTCGCCGCGCAGCAACGCCTGCCACAACTGCTCAGGAGAGTCGATCCCACCAGGCAGTCGGCAAGCCATGCCGATGACCGCAATGGGAACACCGGGTGCGGTGCGCATCGGATTCACCGACATAGCGAACCCTGAGGCGGCGCCCCATTACGAAATGGCCCAGTCAAAGCCGTCCCTCCTCACCGCACGGTGGAGTTACGCTGTGGGCTGCGTTATCGGGGTAGCAACCGGTCAGTTGTCGGGCATGTTAGCCGATCCCCGTCGGTTCGCGGAACGATCTGGAAACCCAGGTTGTGCCTGTGGCGAGAGTTAACCAAAAGTTGTATTCGGCGGGCGGAACCAAAGGTGCAACGTAACGGATCTACCGCCCGCGTTCGCGGCTTGTGGAGCCTAGGGGAATCGAACCCCTGACACCCGCCTTGCAAAGGCGGTGCTCTACCAACTGAGCTAAGGCCCCTCATCGTGACTGAGTGGTTGACCGGAGTCATCCACAGCCACGTGCCAGACCTCGACTCCACGCCGTGACCGCACCACCGCTGCCAATACGGCGATCACTACCAGTGGCAGTGCGAGTCTTACGCAACGTCTTGACGGGCACATGGTTGTGGGCCTAGGAGGACTCGAACCTCCGACCTCTTCGTTATCAGCGAAGCGCTCTAACCGCCTGAGCTATAGGCCCGTACTCGCGTACGGCCGAGCGACGAGATTACCGCAATAGCCGCCTTACTCCCAAAAGCGCTGCATCACGCTAGTCGCGATCCGCCAACGTCACTTCGATGCCGCCGATCAGATCGGTGGTCAGGTTGTAGACGAACGCGGCGATGGTGGCCATCGCGGTCAGCAACACGATGTTGACCAAACCGATCAGGACGGCGCCGCCGAAAATCGTGCCGCTGGACACCAGTTCGCCGCTGCTGCCGCTGGTGTTGTTCAACAAGTCACCGACGTTGCTGTTCAGCTTGGACCACACGCCCATGCCGCCGAGCACCAGGTAGAGGAACGCCACCGCGATCATCCAGACGAAGAACAACGCCACCGAGAGCAGCAGCGACACCTTCAGCGTGCTCCATGGGTCGATCCGGCGGATCTGCATGCTGGCACGCACCGGGCCCCGCGTGCGCCGGGCCACCTGGACGCGGTTGTCCCGATTTTCGCGGCTCTCCCGGGTTTCGACGGCCGCCGGGCGACCGGTTCCCGACGAACTCGGCGTCTCCGCCGGGCGCTCGGGGGCGGGCTTGCGGTGCGGGCCGCGCGGCACCGGCCCGGACAAATCCGGTAGTTCACTGGCGTAGGCCTCGGTCGGCGATCCCTCGCCGCGGGTGTGCGCGGGTTCGGGCTCTTTGGCATGCGATGGGGCGCCGGCTCCGGGCGCGGCGGTGCCGGAGATGAACCGGTTCAGCCGGGCCTCGACGCCGGCGGGCTGGCCCGAGGGCCGCTTCTCGGTGGGCGGCTCGTTTTGGCGCGGCCCCGGCTGCGCCGGCCGGGCACCGACCCGCTGCCAGGGTGGTCCATCCCCGCCCTCTTGGCCACGGCCACTCTGTGCAGGCGGCGCCGCGCGGCGCACACCGGCACGCTCGACCGAACCATCCCCGTTGGGGCTGTCCCCCTTTTTGGGGGCGCCCGGCTCGTTCGGTGAGGTCACCCCGACTCCTTAGGTCTCCTACCTGGGCCGCAAACGCGGTGCAGTCGCATTATGTCCTGGTCGGGCTGAGTCTAGTGGCTGGGTAGCGACTAGCTGTCCGACTGCGCGGCACCGCCGCTTTCCTCGACGACTTCGTCCGCGTTTTCTTCAGCGTTGCGAGCAATGGCCAACAGCGTGTTTTCCTCACCCAGGTTCATCAGACGCACGCCCTTGGTCTGCCGTCCCGCCTTGCGGACCTGGCCCGCCGCGGTGCGGATGACGCCGCCTCCCGAGGTGATTGCGTACAGCTCGCTGTCCTCATCGACGATCAACGCACCAACCAGCCTGCCACGCCGACGGTCATACATCACCGTCAGTACCCCCTTGCCGCCGCGGCCCTGCACCGGATACTCCTCGATCGCGGTGCGCTTGGCGTACCCGCCCGACGTCGCCACCAGCAGGTAGGTGCCCTCGCGGACCACGTTGAGCGACAACAGGTAGTCATCGGCGTTGAACCGCATGCCCTGCACACCGGAGGTGGCGCGGCCCATCGGCCGCAGCGCCTCGTCGGTCGCCGAGAACCTGATGGACTGGCCGTTCGCCGAGACCAACAACAGGTCCTCATCGGCCGAGCACAGCACCGCACCGACCAGCTCGTCGCCGTCGCGCAGGTTGATCGCCACGATTCCGCCCGAGCGGTTGGAGTCGAAGTCGGTCAGCTTGGTTTTCTTGACCAGTCCGTTGCGGGTGGCCAGCACCAGGTACGGGGCATCCTCGTAGCTGCGGATCTGGATCACCTGGGCGATACGTTCCTCGGGTTGGAACGCCAGCAGGTTGGCGACGTGCTGACCGCGCGCAGTCCTCGACGCCTCCGGCAGCTCATAGGCCTTGGCGCGGTACACCCGGCCCTGCGTGGTGAAGAACAGGATCCAGTCGTGCGTGGAGGACACGAAGAAGTGCCGCACTATGTCGTCCTGCTTGAGGCCGGCGCCCTGCACGCCTTTGCCGCCGCGCTTCTGGCTGCGGTACAGGTCGGTCTTGGTGCGTTTGGCGTAGCCGGTCTCGGTGATGGTGACCACCACGTCCTCGCGAGCGATCAGGTCCTCATCGTTGACCTCACCGTCGGCGGCGATGATCCGGGTACGACGCTCGTCGCCGTGCTTGTCGACGATCTCGGCGAGCTCGTCGTGCACGATCCGGCGCTGCCGCTCGGGCTTGGCCAGGATGTCTTCCAGGTCGGCGATCTCGGCCTCGATCTTGGCCAGGTCATCGACGATGCGCTGGCGTTCCAGGGCGGCCAGCCGGCGCAACTGCATGTCCAGGATCGCCTGGGCCTGGATCTCATCGATATCCAGCAGTTCGATCAGCCCGGCCCGGGCGATCTCGACGGTGTCCGAGGCACGGATCAAGGCGATGACCTCGTCGAGCGCGTCGAGTGCTTTGACCAGACCGCGCAAGATGTGCGCGCGTTCGTTGGCCTTGCGCAGCCGGTAGGTGGTGCGCCGGACGATGACGTCGAGTTGATGCGCGACGTAGTAGCGGATCATCTGGTCGAGTCGCAGCGTGCGTGGCACCCCGTCGACGATCGACAACATGTTGGCGCCGAAGCTGGTCTGCAGCTGGGTGTGCTTGTAGAGGTTGTTCAGCACCACCTTGGCCACGGCGTCGCGCTTGATCTCCACCACGATGCGCAAACCGACGCGATCGCTGGACTGGTCTTCGATGTTGGAGATGCCGGCCAGCTTGCCGTCGCGAACCTGCTCGGCGATCGAGGTGATGAAGTTGTCGTGGTTCACCTGATACGGCAGCTCGGTGATCACCAGCGAGGTGCGGCCGCGTGAATCTTCTTCTACCTCAACGACTCCGCGCATCCGGATGGAGCCGCGGCCGGTGGTGTAGGCGTCGTGAATGCCTTGCGATCCGACGATCAGACCATAGGTGGGGAAGTCCGGGCCCTTGACCCGCTCACACACCGCGGCCAGCGTGGCCTCTTCGTCGGCCTCGTGATTGTCCAGGCACCAGTAGACGGCCTCGGCCAATTCGCGCAGGTTGTGCGGTGGGATGTTGGTCGCCATCCCGACCGCGATGCCGCCGGAGCCGTTGGCCAGCAGGTTGGGGAACCGGCTGGGCAGTACGGTCGGCTCCTGCACGCGGCCGTCATAGTTGGGGATGAAATCGACTGTCTCCTCGTCGATTTCACGCAACATCTCCATCGCGAGCGGAGTCAGCCGTGCCTCGGTGTACCGCATGGCGGCCGGCGGGTCGTTACCGGGGGAGCCGAAGTTGCCCTGCCCGTCGACCAACGGATAGCGCAGCGACCACGGCTGGGCCATCCGGACCAGGGTGTCGTAAATCGAGGCGTCGCCGTGCGGGTGGTAGTTACCCATCGTCTCGGCCACCGACCGCGCCGACTTGGCGTGACTGCGGTCCGGGCGGAAGCCGGAGTCATACATCGCATAGAGCACCCGGCGGTGCACCGGCTTAAGACCGTCGCGAACCTCGGGCAGCGCGCGGCCGACGATGACGCTCATCGCGTAATCGATGTAGCTGCGCTGCATCTCCTGCTGAATGTCAACCGGTTGGATCCGGTCGACGGAGTCGTCGCCTGGTGGCAGCGTGGTGTCAGTCATGTATTCCTCGTTGGTTGTTCAACGGTGGCCGGTCTGATCGCTCAGACGTCTAGGAAGCGAACGTCCTTGGCATTACGGGTGATAAAGCTGCGGCGCGCATCGACGTCCTCGCCCATCAGGATGGAGAACAGCTCGTCGGCGGCGGCGGCGTCGTCCAGGGTGACTTGGCGCAGCACGCGGACGGTGGGATCCATCGTGGTTTCCCACAATTCCTTGGCGTCCATCTCGCCGAGACCCTTGTAACGCTGGATACCGTCGTCTTTGTTGATCTTCTTGCCCGCCTTCTGGCCGGCCTCCAGCAAGCCGTCGCGCTCGCGATCGGAGTAGGCGAATTCGGGATCGCTGCGTTGCCACTTCAGCTTGTACAGCGGCGGCTGTGCCAAAAACACGTGCCCATGCTCGATCAGCGGTCGCATGAAGCGGAACAGCAGCGTCAACAACAACGTCGAGATGTGTTGGCCGTCGACGTCGGCGTCGGCCATCAGCACGATCTTGTGGTAGCGCAACTTGGCGATGTCGAACTCGTCGTGGATACCGGTGCCCAGCGCGGTGATGATCGCCTGGACTTCGGTGTTCTTCAAAACCCGGTCGATGCGGGCTTTTTCGACGTTGATGATCTTTCCGCGCAACGGAAGGATCGCCTGAAACATCGAGTCGCGGCCGCTCTTGGCCGAACCGCCGGCCGAGTCACCCTCCACCACATACAGTTCGGACTTGCGCGGATCGGTCGAACGGCAGTCGGCCAGCTTGCCGGGCAGCCCGCCCAGATCGGTGGCGCTCTTGCGGCGCACCAGTTCACGCGCCTTGCGGGCGGCGATGCGGGCCTGCGCCGACGACACCGCCTTGTTCACCACAACCTTCGCGTCGGCCGGATTGGCTTCGAACCAGTGCGTGAGTTGTTCGTTGCAGACTTTCTGGACGAACGATTTGACTTCGGTGTTGCCCAGCTTGGTTTTGGTCTGGCCCTCGAACTGCGGTTCGCTGACCTTGACCGAGATCACCGCGGCCAGGCCCTCACGGATGTCGTCGCCGGTGAGGTTCGGGTCTTTGTCCTTCAGCAGCTTCTTGTCTTTGGCGTACTTGTTGACCACCGTCGTCAGCGCGCTGCGGAACCCTTCTTCGTGGGTCCCACCCTCGTGGGTGTTGATGGTGTTGGCGAAGGTGTGCACGGATTCGGAGTAGCCGCCGTTCCACTGCATCGCGATTTCGACCTCGTGGCCGGGACCTTTCCCGTCGAAGTCGATGATGCTCTGCTGGATCGGGCTTTTGGTGCGGTTGATGTGCTTGACGAAGTCGACGAGCCCACCGGGGTAGTGGAAGGTGCGGTGCTTGACCTTATGCGGCGCAGTGGATTCCGCCGCCTTTTCCTGTGCCGTCTTGGGTGCGTCGGCGGTGTCGCTGACCACTTCGTCGACGACCTCTTCGTTACTAACCCGTTCGTCGGTGAGGTTGATCGTCAACCCCTTGTTGAGGAATGCCATTTCCTGTAACCGGCGGGCCACCGTCTCGAAGTCGTATTCGGTGGTCTCGAAGATGTCCGGATCGGCCCAGAACCTGATCGTGGTGCCCGTGCGCTTGGTTGCCTCACCTTGTTTTAGGGTTCCGGGCACGGCACGGTCGTAATACTGCGACCATTCGTGGCCGTCGCGGGCGATGTCCACCTCGAGGCGGGTCGAGAGCGCGTTGACCACCGACACACCGACGCCGTGCAGACCACCACTGACGTTGTAACCACTGTTCTCGCCGCCGAATTTTCCACCGGCGTGCAATTGCGTCATGACGACGTCGACGGTGGGGGCGCCGGTGGCGTGCATGGCCACTGGAATACCGCGCCCGTTGTCGGACACTTCGACACTGCCGTCATCGAGAATGCGGACGTCGACCTTATCGGCGTACCCGGCCATCGCCTCGTCGACCGAGTTGTCCACCACCTCCCAGATGAGGTGGTGCAGACCACGCTCACCGGTGGACCCGATGTACATACCGGGGCGTTTGCGGACGGCCTCGAGGCCTTCGAGCACGGTGATCGCTGAAGCGCCGTAATCGCTTTGCGCCTTCTTCTTCTGGGCAGCCACGGTCGGAATGCTCTCCTTGGGGTTTCATGCGGGCGGTTCCAGTCACCGCAACAGTCGCATGCTGCCAGTCTAGCGTGATCAGCCGCCAGGACCGATTTTCTGGCCGCGTTTCTACCCAGCTCACCGCGCCGTGCGCACGATTTCTTTATTCTGGCCGCGTCCCGACGTGCGTGGAGGGGGTCCGCGTCGTTCTGGCCGATTTCAGCGGCCTGTGGACGAACCCGCGGGTGGGGATCCGCGGACCGGAATCGAACCCCCTAACCGTACGTGTCGCGCGGGCCTCTTCCAGCGATATGACGCGGCCCTTTGCGCCAGGACGGGGCGGTAGGGCCGGTGATTTTCAGCGACGTCACCACACCGTTGCCCACCGCGGCGGCGATCTTGGCCAACAGCTGCGACTGCATCATCCGCAATTGGGTGGCCCACGCCGTCGATTCGGCGGCCACGCTCAGCACACCGTCGTGCAGGGTGGTCGGAACGGCATGGTCGGCGATCTGGTGGCCCACCACGGCCGGCCAATTGCCCAGCACCATGCCCTCGGCGACTTGGGCCGACCATCCGCGTTTCTTCGCCAGATCGCGCGCCAGCCTGCCCAGCGGTTGGGGATCTCGAACGTCGGGCCCGGGCCCCGACCAGCTGCGCCGCTGACCTGCCACCCGGCGCGGGGCGGGGGGCACCGCGCGACCGCGACCTGCGTCTTTTCCCTGTGCCCGGGCCGCTGCCCGCGCCTCCTCGAGGGTGCGCCTGACCAGATCGATGCCGCTCAGCGCGTTCGATGGCTCGCCCGGACCCGGACCCTCGCCGGTCATAAGTGCATCTCCGATACCCGGCCCGAGTCGCTGTCACGTAAGTCGACGTACACCTGCCGAGCCTCCCAGTCCGCCGGGATGTCTTCGAGCACCGCTGCGGTCACCAGCACCTGTTCGGCCGATTCAGCCACCGTGGCTAGCGCGCGGCGCCGGGCGGTATCGAGTTCGGCGAACACATCGTCGAGTAACAACACGGGTTCACTTTCCTCGGCGCGCAGCAGTTCATACGCGGCCAGCCGCAGTGACAATGCGAACGACCACGATTCGCCATGGCTGGCAAAGCCTTTCGCGGGCTGGTCGCCGAGCCACAATTCCAGGTCGTCGCGATGCGGTCCGACCAGGCACATGCCGCGCTCCAGTTCAGCATCGCGCCGTGCCGACAGTGCAGCCAACAGGGCCGCCTCCAGGAACTCGCGGTCCCCACCGGCAATATCGGCCGCGGCCTCGGCGCCCAGGCTCGATCGATAACTGATGGACGCGGCCCGTGATCCCGGGGCCAACAGCTGATAGGCCTTCTCCACCTCCGGTGCCAACTGGTTGACCAAATCGATCCGGGCGGCCATCATCTGAGCGCCGTGTTCGGCGAGGCGACTGTCCCACACGTCTAGAGTGTCCAGCGCGCTCCGGTCGCCGCGGTACCGCGCTCCGGTCAGCGATTTCAACAGCGCGGTCCGCTGCCGCAGAACTTTTTCGTAGTCACCGCGCACCGCGGCCACTGCCGGGCGGCGCACCGTCGCCAGATCGTCGAGGTAACGCCGCCGGTCGGACGGATCACCCCGGACCAAAGACAAGTCTTCGGGTGCGAACAGCACCGCGCGCAAAACGCCGATCACTTCGCGCGTGCTACGCACCGGTGAGCGATTCAGCCGCGCCTTGTTCGCCCGGCCGGCCGCGATCTCCAGATCGACCGCGCATTCCCTGCCCTCGTTGACCACGATCGTGGACACCACCGCGCGCTCGGCGCCGGCCCGAATCAGCGGCGCATCCGTGCCCACCCGATGTGAGCCCAGCGTGCTCGAATACCACACAGCCTCAAGAAGATTCGTCTTCCCGAACCCATTCGAACCGATGAAGACCGTCCGACCAGGCTGCAATTCGAGGTCGGCGTGTGCCCAGGACCGGAAGTCGCGCAGTCCCAAATGCCGGACGTACACCTAGCCAGGCAACCGGACAGGCATCAACAGGTAGACGTAATCGGTCGGGAGGGCGCTGTAGGGCCCCGTGCCGGTCGGGTGGCTGTCGTCATCCAATGCCGGACGCAACAGCGCCGGCTTACCCGGAGTCGTGAAACCGAACGACACCCGCTCGGAATGCACCGATCCCAATCCGTCGGTCAGATACGTCGGGTTGAAGGCGATGGTCAGCGGCTCGCCGACAAAATCGACCGCCAGGTCTTCTTCGGCCCGGCCAACGTCGTCGGCGCCAGCGGACAGTCGCAATGATCCTTCGCGGAATTCCATCCGCACCTGCGCACCCCGGTCGGCTACCAACGCCACCAGCTTGATGGCCTCGGTCAACTCCGCGACGTTGATGGTGGCGACGGCCGTGTGCTCGGCCGGCAGCAGCTGACGAAACTTCGGGAATTCCGCATCAAGCAGCCGGGTGGTGCTGCGCTTGCCATTACCGCTGATGCCGAGCAACCCGTCTTTTCCGACGCCGGCACCCGCACCCAATGACAACCGAACCTCGGAACCATCGGCGCCGGTGCGGGCGGCTTCGGCCAGCGTCTTGGCCGGCACCAGGACCGCCGCCTCGATGTCGGGTGACGCCGCCGACCAGGTCAGCTCGCGAACCGCCAAGCGGAATCTGTCAGTAGCGGCCAAAACCACCGTGTCGCCCGAAATCTCAACCCTGATCCCGGTCAACATCGGCAACGTGTCGTCACGCCCGGCCGCGATGGCAACCTGACTGATCGCCTCGGCGAACAGGTCCGCGGGCAACGTCCCGGTCTCTTCCGGCAGTGCCGGCAGCGTCGGGTAATCCTCAACCGCCATTGTCGGCAATGAAAACCTGGCATTTCCGCAGTTCAGCGCCACCCGGTTCCCGTCGACGTAAAAGTCGATCGGCTTGTTCGGCAGTGCCCGCACGATGTCGGACAACAACCGGCCCGATACCAAAACGCTTCCAGGAGAAGCTATTTCGGCTGCAACCTGCGCTTCGGCGGAAACCTCGTAATCGAATCCGGAGATCGTCAGGCCCTCATCGGTTCCGGACAGCAGCACACCGGACAGCACCGGCACCGCGGGTCTGGACGGCAAGTTCTTCGCCACCCACGACACCGCGTCGGCGAAAGACTCCCGCACCAAACGAAATTTCAAGTCGCTGAGGCCAGCCGTTGTCGTCGCCGCGTCCATAGCGTCCCTTCACCTACTCAGCGTTTTTGCATTCATTGGCTAGCCTCCCCCCGCTAGCACGGGGCTCCGCCACGAACGCCGATGACACCCCGATGCGCCAGCGACGACCGTAACGGCAGTCGAAGAACAACCGTAGATCCTCCGACGCCATCTTGAAAGCTAATCGCAAAGCCCGACAACCCGAGCTGACCACGGCTTGAAGGACCGGTGTGCACCGTGCGTCCCCAAGCCTGTGTTTCAAAGAAGAACCGATGAAGATATCTCAGTACCAGTATTAAGGCCTGTGCATTCTGGGGACAGCGCGGTCCCGGCGCAGCTAGGGCCGCGATCGGGTTGTGCATCGCGGCGTGGACGCCTGTGGGTGATGTGTTGGGCGGATGGGGACGAACCGCGGTTGTGCACTCAAGGCTCGGTACTACACCAGCGTTTAATTGCGTTGTGCACAGGCCTGCGCACATGTCGGGGGTGTGGCGGGTGTGACAGACGAGGGTGAAGTTCCTCGAAAAAAATTACTGGCGCCTGCACCGAAAGCGCGGAAATCAGCGCTTGGAGCGCTGGCGGATGCGAGTGGTGAGCTCTTTGACGTGATCAAAAACCTCACGCCGCTCGGCCATCTCGGACAAAATCTTGCGCTGCGCGTACATGACCGTGGTGTGGTCGCGGCCGAAGGCCTGCCCGATCTTGGGCAGTGAGAGATCGGTGAGCTCGCGGCACAGATACATGGCGATCTGGCGTGACTGGGCCAGGGCTCGGGTCTTGCCCGGCCCGCGGAGTTCTTCGACGGTGGTGTCGAAGTATTCGGCGGTGGCCGCCATGATGGTGGCCGCACTGATCTGCATGGTGCTGGCATCGGCGATCAAATCGCGGAGCACGATCTCGGCCAGCGACTTGTCGATCGGAGTTTTGTTCAACGAAGCGAACGCGGTCACCCGGATCAGGGCGCCTTCGAGCTCGCGAATGTTGCGTTCGATGCTGCTGGCGATGAGTTCCAGCACATCGTCTGGCACCGCCAGCCGCTCCATCTGAGCTTTCTTTCGCAAGATTGCGATGCGGGTTTCCAGCTCCGGGGGCTGCACGTCGGTGATCAAGCCCCACTCGAATCGTGTTCTGAGCCGGTCTTCCAGGGTGGCCAGCTGTTTGGGCGGCCGGTCCGAGGAGATGACGATCTGCTTGTTGGCGTTATGCAGCGTGTTGAAGGTGTGGAAGAACTCTTCCTGGATACCTTCCTTGCCTTCGATGAACTGGATGTCATCGACCAGCAGCACGTCGACATCGCGATAGCTGCGCTTGAACGCGACCTTGCGGTCGTCGCGAAGCGAGTTGATGAAGTCGTTGGTGAATTCCTCGGTGGACACGTATTTGACCCGCATCCCCGGGAAGAGTCGTTGCGCGTAATTGCCGGCGGCGTGCAACAGGTGAGTCTTGCCGAGACCGGACTCGCCCCAGATGAACAACGGGTTGTACGCCCGGGCCGGCGCTTCGGCGATCGCCAGGGCGGCGGCGTGGGCGAACCGATTGGAGGCGCCGATGACAAAAGTGTCGAAGGTGTAGCGGCGGTTGAGGCTCGTTCCGGCGGCGACGGCCGGATCGATGGCGTGCGGCCGCTCGGTGAAGTAGTTCGGCCAGCCCGGCTGGTTGTCGCTGACGGTGTCGCTGTTTTCGAAAGCTTCCTCGGTGTCGACACTCGGTTCGCCGGTGCGGCCGGACGGGTCGAAGTCGGGGAATGGTTCGGCCGCGGGAATGAGGGCGTCGTCGACATCGTCGGGTGGGGGAGCGATGCGCACGCCCAGCTGGATCTGCTGTCCAAGCCGGCGGCTGAGGGCATCGGTGATAGGAGCCCGCAGATGTCGTTCGATCTCGTTCTGCACGAAACTGCTCGGCACCGACAGCAGAGCAAACCCCTCGACGATGGTCAGCGGGCGGACCAAATTGAGCCAGGCCCTTTGCTGCGGGGTGAGGGGAGTGACGAGAGTCGTGCGATTGGCGGCCAGGCCGTCAGCGGTGGGCTCACCATTGAGCTCGGAAACGACCGCATTCCACACTGTCGTGAAACTGGAACCGGGGTCATCGGTCAACGACGCATCTCCCTGGTTCTCGAACGTCCTGACCCGCGTTACACACGCTTGGCGACAAAGCAGCTGTCCACATAGTTATGCACAGGTGTGGACAGGATGATCGTAGTCGAGCCACAACCTACCGGCGACGGCTCGCGATCTCCGCGCTGGAAGAAAACCTCGGAAGGTTGTCTAGGCAGCTAGTCGATCTACCATCCTCGCTTCGTTGTCGAACGCTGCTTCAGTCTAAAACGACTTCGCAGAAGCTAACAGTTTTCCGTTCGGCTGCCAACCGTTCTGCTGCATTCCAATCGGGTCGTTTAGGGTACATGGGGCCTGCTTCGGCTCGTTATGGTAGCCACGTCTGTGGCGGGCGTGGCCGAAACGGAAATCTTTCCAGCGGCTCTGTGCGGCTTCGTTGTGGGAAGCCAGGTTTGACCAGGCGAAGCCTCGTCAGTACCCTCAAACAGTCGCCCGAAAGTCGGCGATACGGCTGCGACCCGAACCACTTGGGGACCGCGCCGGCCAGCAGCACCAAGACCACCTCCGGTCGAACCGCAGATGAGCCCGAAGCGAAACGTCTGAGCGACCGGATGGCAACACAACGAGGAGAACGTCGTGGCCAAGGGCAAGCGGACCTTCCAGCCGAATAACCGGCGCCGAGCCCGCGTGCACGGCTTCCGCCTGCGGATGCGTACTCGCGCCGGACGCGCGATCGTGTCCGATCGGCGCCGCAAAGGTCGCCGCGCGCTATCTGCCTGATCGCAACGTCAGGTCTTTGCGCGGTGCTTCCCGCACGCAACCGCATGACGCGGTCAATTGACTTTGACGCGACGGTGAAGCACGGAATTCGTATGGCACAGCCCAATGTCGTCGTTCACCTCCGCCGGGGGGAGGACCACGATCCTGACCGCGCGCCGCAGGTCGGGCTGGTGGTCGGCAAGCCGGTCGGATCCGCCGTGGAACGCCACCGAGTCGCCCGCCGGCTGCGACATGTGGCCCGCACTCTGCTCAGCGAGCTCGGCCAATCCGATCAGTTGGTAATCCGTGCGCTGCCAAGCAGCCGGACGGCGTCGTCGGCGCGACTCGAACAGGAACTGCGCCGTTGTTTGCAACGTGTGTCGGCGGGACGGAGCAAGACGTGACCGCGGCGGCGCGAGTGCGCGGTTACCTGCGTAAGTCGGGACGGATGGCGGCGCGCGGACTGGTTTTTGTGATCCAGCTGTACCGGCATATGGTGTCGCCGCTGCGTCCGGCGACGTGTCGCTTCGTTCCCACGTGCAGCCAGTATGCGGTCGACGCGCTCAACGAGTACGGCTTGATTCGGGGGAGTTGGCTGGCGGCGGCCAGACTCGCCAAATGCGGACCATGGCATGAAGGTGGATGGGATCCGATACCGGACCGCCCCGGAAGCCAGCTGAATTGCCAAGATGCCAGCGAAGCTCGGGCTGTCCGGGCGACGCGAGGGGAGAGTGGATCTTTTGTTTGATTTCTTCAGCCTCGACTTCGTCTACTACCCGGTGTCGTGGATCATGTGGGTTTGGTACAAGTTGTTCGCCTCCATGCTGGGGCCGTCCAACTTCTTCGCCTGGGCGCTGTCGGTCATGTTCTTGGTCTTCAGCCTGCGGGCGCTGCTCTACAAGCCCTTCGTGCGACAGATCCGCACCACGCGCCAGATGCAGGAGTTGCAGCCGCAGATCAAGGCGCTGCAGAAGAAGTATGGCAAGGACCGCCAGCGCATGGCGCTCGAAATGCAGAAGTTGCAGCGCGAACACGGCTTCAACCCGATCCTCGGCTGCCTGCCGATGCTGGCACAGATCCCGGTGTTCATCGGGCTGTATCACGTGTTGCGCTCGTTCAACCGGACCACCGGGGGATTCGGCCAGCCGCACCTGTCGGTGGCCCAGAACCGCCTGACCGGAAACTACGTCTTCACCCCGACGGATGTCGGGCACTTCCTGGACGCCAATCTGTTCGGTGCACCGATCGGTGCCTTCATGACGCAGCGCACCGGATTGGACGCGTTCACGTTCTTCAGCCGGCCCGCCGTGGTGGCGGTGGGATTGCCGGTGATGATCCTGGCCGGGGTAGCAACCTACTTCAACAGCCGGGCGTCGGTGGCGCGGCAGAGTCCCGAAGCGGCGGCTAACCCGCAGACCGCGATGATGAACAAGCTTGCGCTGTATGTGTTCCCGCTCGGCGTGGTGGTCGGTGGGCCCTTCCTTCCGCTGGCCATCATCCTGTACTGGTTCGCCAACAACATCTGGACCTTCGGGCAGCAGCACTACGTCTTCGGGATGATCGAGAAAGAGGACGAGGCCAAGAAGCAGGAAGCGATCCAGCGCCGGGCGGCGAATGCGCCGGCGCCGGGAGCCAAGCCGAAGCGGAATCCGAAGGCAGCATCGCCGGGCGGAAACGGTTCGTCGACGGCCGACGGCGATGCCAGCGCGGCCGACTCCGCGCCGACGGATTCCGATCCGGTCGATGGTCAAGAGGCCGACGGCACCGTTGGACCGAGCAATCGGACACCGCGGCCCGGGGCTCGACCGAAAAAACGCAAACGCTGATACCGGGGGAATAGCTATCGGGGACCGCCCGGACAGGGCGACTCCAATTGGGCCGGGGCCCATGGGAATGAGGGAGAGAAGACATGACAGACGCCGACACCACCACCGAGCGCGACGTCGATAACGAACTCGACACGCAAGCGGCTGCCGAAGATGCCGCCGAAGGCGGCGCGGAAGGAAGCGACGATCTCGAGGAGCGGTTGGTCGCCGAGGGCGAAATAGCCGGCGACTACCTCGAAGAGTTGCTGGACCTCCTGGACTTCGACGGCGACATCGACTTGGACGTCGAAGGCAGCCGGGCTGTCGTGAGCATCGATGGCAGCGACGACTTGAACAAGTTGGTGGGCCGCGGCGGCGAGGTGCTCGACGCACTGCAGGAACTCACCCGGCTCGCGGTACACCAGAAGACGGGCGTGCGCAGCCGGCTGATGCTCGACATCGCCAGCTGGCGTCGGCGCCGGAGAGAAGAACTGGCCACGCTAGGCGACAAGGTCGCTCGGCGGGTGCTCGAATCCGGGGAGCGTGAAGAGCTGGCCCCGATGACGCCGTTCGAACGCAAGATTGTGCACGACGCGGTCGCGGCAGTCTCGGGAGTGCACAGCGAGAGCGAGGGCGTTGAGCCGTCGCGTCGCGTCGTCGTTCTGCGCGACTGACCGCGCAGAGTTACAGCCGTGTAGTTCCCTCCGTCCGCCGGCCTCCGAAGGTTGAAAGTGCACGCTCCAACTAGCGGATGTTTCACGTGAAACATGTCGGCCCCGTCGACTCCACGGGGGGCGCGGCGGGAGCGGCATCCGGACCCGGCGCCGCCCCGGATGCCGCCGCGGCGATCTTCGGCGGCCGGCTGCACATCGCGATCCGATATGCGGAACTTCTCGCCACCGCCGGGGTGGAACGTGGGCTCCTGGGCCCGCGGGAAGTGGACCGCATCTGGGATCGCCACCTACTCAATAGCGCGGCCGTCGCCGAGCTCCTCGAGAAGGAGGAGCACCTCATCGACATCGGCAGTGGCGCGGGCCTACCGGGGATACCGCTGGCGATCGCGCGCCCCGATCTCGAGGTGGTGTTGCTCGAACCGTTGTTGCGGCGCAGCGAATTTCTCACCGAGGTGATCGACGAACTAGGGTTGGCCGTCGAGGTGGCCCGTGGCCGTGCGGAGGAGCCGGGGGTGCGCGCCCGGTTCGGGGAGAGGGATGCTGCGGTGTCGCGAGCGGTTGCATCGTTGGACAAGCTGACCAAGTGGAGCATGCCGCTACTTCGGCATGGCGGGCGGATGCTTGCCATCAAGGGGGAGCGGGCGCGCGACGAAGTTGAACAGTACCGGCGTGTGATGGCAGCATCGGGCGCCGCTGATGTCAGGGTGGTGACATGTGGCGCGAACTATTTGCGACCGCCCGCAACAGTAGTTTCAGCGCGACGCGCAAAGCCGCCGCACCACAAGTCGGCGCGGACCGGGAAGGCCGGAACCCGATGACTACTTCAGGAGAATGGCCGGTGGCTTCGCAGGCGTCGGACGGTGGCGGCAATCCGGCACAGGCGGCACCTGGGCCGGTGGCGCCGGAGGCCGCGGCACCGGCAGTCGGCGCTGCCGCAGCGGCCGGGCCCACGACGGCGCCCAATGTTTCACGTGAAACAACGGACGAATTTGACACCCCGATCGGTGCGGCCGCCGAGCGCGCCACGCGGGTGCTGCACACCACCTACCCGCCATTGCGCCGGCCGTCTCGTCGACGAGTCTTCACCGTCGCGAACCAGAAGGGCGGCGTCGGCAAGACCACCACCGCGGTAAACCTTGCGGCGGCCCTCGCGCTGCAAGGACTCAAGACCCTCGTCATCGACCTCGACCCTCAGGGCAACGCGAGCACCGCGCTGGGTATCACCGACCGGCAATCGGGGACGCCGTCTTCCTATGAAGTCTTGCTCGGCGAGGTCTCCGTGCACGATGCGCTACGGCAGAGCCCGCACAATCAGCGCCTGTTCTGCGTGCCGGCCACGATCGATCTCGCCGGCGCCGAAATCGAATTGGTCAGCATGGTGGCGCGCGAGAACCGGTTGCGCACCGCGCTGGCCGACCTCGACAACCTCGACTTCGATTGCGTCTTCATCGACTGCCCTCCCTCGTTGGGACTGCTCACCATCAATGCGCTCGTCGCCGCACCGGAAGTGATGATTCCGATTCAGTGCGAGTACTACGCCCTCGAGGGCGTCTCGCAGCTGATGCGCAATATCGAAATGGTGAAGGCCCACCTCAATCCGCAGCTCGAGGTGAGCACCGTGGTGCTGACCATGTACGACGGCCGCACCAAACTCGCGGACCAGGTCGCCGAGGAGGTGCGGCGCTACTTCGGGAGCAAGGTATTGCGCACGGTGATCCCGCGCAGCGTCAAGGTCTCCGAAGCACCGGGCTACAGCATGACCATCATCGATTACGACCCCGGGTCACGCGGGGCGATGAGCTATCTCGACGCGAGCCGCGAACTCGCCGAGCGCGACTGACCACCGAAGGGACGACAATGACGCAGCCGTTACGCAAGAAGGGTGGCCTCGGCCGGGGCCTGGCTTCGCTTATTCCGACCGGCCCCGCGGAGGGCAACACCGGACCGGCGACGCTCGGGCCGCGGATGGGCGACGCCGCCGCCGACGTCTTAATCGGGGGACCGGCGCCGCAGGACACGTCGTCGGTGGGTGCGGTCTATCGCGAGATCGCCCCGGCTGACATCGAGCGCAATCCGCGTCAGCCCCGACAGGTCTTCGACGAAGAAGCGCTGTCCGAGCTGGTGCACTCCATCCGCGAGTTCGGCCTCTTGCAGCCGATCGTGGTGCGGGCGATAAAGGATTCGGCGAGCGGCGCGCGTTACCAGATCGTGATGGGGGAGCGGCGCTGGCGCGCGGCTCAAGAGGCCGGCCTGGCGACCATCCCCTCCATCGTGCGCGAGACCGGCGACGACGACCTACTGCGCGACGCCTTACTGGAGAACATTCACCGGGTCCAGCTGAACCCGTTGGAAGAGGCCGCCGCCTACCAACAGCTGCTCGACGAATTCGGCGTCACCCACGATGAACTCGCGGCGCGGATCGGCCGATCCCGGCCGCTGATCACCAACATGATCCGCTTGCTCAAGCTGCCCATCGCCGTGCAACGACGGGTGGCCGCGGGAGTGCTGTCCGCAGGCCACGCGCGGGCTCTGCTGTCGCTGGACGCCGGCCCCGAGGCGCAAGAGGAGCTGGCCACCCGGATCGTCGCCGAGGGATTGTCGGTGCGGGCCACCGAGGAGGCGGTCACGCTGGCCAATCGTGGGGGAGCGGCCACGCCGTCAGCCCCACGTCGTAAGCCGATTCAGATGCCCGGCCTGCAAGACGTTGCTGACCGACTCTCCACCGCCTTCGATACCCGGGTCACGGTGAGCTTGGGCAAACGCAAGGGCAAGATCGTGGTCGAATTCGGCTCGGTCGATGATCTGCAGCGGATCATCGAGGTAATGTCGCCGCCGAAGCCATGAACTCGGACACCGTGTAATTACGTCACTGTGACACCGGCGCCGGTTTTCCGGGAAATCAGCTTGTCTCCGGGACATCGACTCGACGAAACGGCATGCGCATCAACAACTTTCGACCATAGACGAGTCGCGGCGGCGGGGCGCCGAGAGTCCAGGCACATCAACCCTCCTCGACCAGGCGAAAGCTGGCCCGATCACGACCACCTCTCCTATTCTGGAGGGGTTGCCGGGGGCAGATGGCTGCAGTACCGCATAGGAGCCAGGAGGCAAGTGTCCGCTCGAATCATGCCGCTGCGGCTCGAGGCATTCGAGCAGCTTCCCAAGCACGCACGCCGCTGCGTCTTCTGGGAAGTCGATCCGGCGACCCTTGGCAATCAGGACCACCTCAGTGACCCCGAATTCGAAAAAGAAGCGTGGTTGTCGATGGTGATGCTGGAGTGGGGTTCATGCGGTCAGGTGGCGACCGCGATCCCGGACGAGCGGAGCCAAGCCGAACCGGCGTGCCTGGGCTATGTGTTCTACGCTCCGCCGCGGGCGGTGCCCAGGGCGCAGCGATTCCCTACCGGGCCGGTGTCCGCGGACGCGGTGCTGCTGACGTCGATGGGCATCGAACCCGGCCCCGCCGCAGAGGACCTTCCACACGGCTTGATCGCCCGGGTGATCGACGAACTGGTGCGACGCGGTGTGCGCGCACTCGAAGCGTTCGGTCGCACGCCGGCCGCCTCGGAATTGCAGGATCCGCGCACCGTCACCCCCGACGTCCGGCCGGTGCTCGAAGCCGTCGGCGATTGCTCGGTGGACCATTGCGTGATCGATGCGGAGTTCTTGCAAGACGCGGGTTTCGTTGTGGTGGCGCCACATACGTACTTTCCCCGGCTGCGGCTCGAGCTGGACAAGGGTCTCGGATGGAAGGCCGAAGTGGAGGCGGCCCTGGAGCGGCTGCTGGAGAGTGCGCATCTGGAGCAGCCGGTCGGCGCCGGGTCTACGGCGGGGAATGCGTTGAAAACGTTGAGAACTCGAACCAACCCGGTTGGCTAGAACGCTTAGTCAGGAACCGCCCAGTTGGCTGGTGCGTTCCACCGACAGTTCGTGAGCGAGCAACTCGGCGAAAGTGAATGTTCCCGTGGGCCGGTCGTTTTTGCCCAACAGGTAGAGCCGCTTGACCGCCGCGAGAATCCCTTCGGCGATGGCGTCGCGGGTCTGCGTGGAGACCAGCATCGAGCGATCACGTGGGTTGGTGATGTAGCCGACATCGACCTGTACGGTCGGCATCCGGGTCAGACGCAGCAGATCCCAGGTGCGGCCGTGCGTGCGGCAGTCGCGTAAACCGGTGCGGGCCACCACTTCTCGCTGGATGAAGTCGGCGAGATTGCGCCCGATGGTGGAGACCGACCCGTGCGAGTTGCCGAAGTGAAAGGAAGCCACTCCGTTGGCCGCGGCGCTGATCTGACTTTCGCAGCGCAGACTGATCATCAGGTCGGCGCCGACGTTGTTGGCGGTGGCGGCGCGTTCGGCATCGAGTGGGCTGCGGTTGACCGGTCGCGACAGGAAGGTCTCCATGCCGATCGCGGCCATCCGTCCTTCGAGTCGGCTACCCAAGTCCCACAAAACATCTGCTTCGCTGACCGGTCCGGATGGGCCGTGCATGATGACGCCGTGGTCGGCTCCGCCGCGGCCCGGATCGATGATGATCCGCTTGCCCGACAATTTCGGTCCGGATGAACGGACCAGCTCTTCTTCGCGAAGCGCGTGCGGAGATCCGCCGGTGACTCGTGAACTCAGAAAATGAAAGGAGCGCAACGTTTCCGGACCGCAGATACCGTCGGCCGAAAGCCCGTACTCGCGCTGGTACGACATCAACGCGTTGTGGGTTTGCAATCCGAAGTATCCGTCGACCAGGCCGGTGTAGAACCCGAGATCCTGCAGCCGCGCCTGCAAGGTGGCCACGTCGTCGCCGAAGAGCGGGGCACCGAATTGGTGATACAGCGTGCGGGCACCGAGCCGGTAGGACGCCTCCTTGAGTGCTCGGTAGGTGGCCTCGCCAACGATGCCGTCGACCAACAGACCGCGATGCTGTTGAAAGGCGCGGACGGCCTGGTCGAGTTCGGTATCGAAGAGTTCGAGGGCCACGTGCCGGCCGGTGTCGAGATCTTCGTCAGAGCTGGTC
>NZ_LZKU01000123.1 GCF_001672975.1 Mycobacterium sp. 1465703.0 | reverse complement strand
GCTATCAGGACCGCAAGTGCGATCCAAAGACCTTGGGACACGCTGACATTGTTTCAGGGCCAGCGTGGACGCCAGGCAGCCCCCGAGATCGAGGAGATCGCCCCCACCGAAGGCCGGCTAGAGCGGCTGCGCGGCAGACTGGCCCGGTCGCAGAATGCGCTCGGCCGCAGCATGCTGGGCCTGATCGGCGGCGGCGCGGTGACGGTCTCGGGCTCGGGAAGTTCGACCTCGGAGATGGTGCGCCGCGGCGCGTCGTGGGGAATGGTCGCGTCGTCGCCTACCGCGGGCAGCCCGGTGGTGTCGAGCCGATCGGCCGTCGCGGTCTGGCTGAAGGTGATGCCCGAGGACGCGGTGTAGCCGCCGGATCTGTCGATTGCCCCGGGTTCGGGCCCCCTCGAGAAGCTGATCCGGCGGCGGCGGTGCCGCCGCAGCCCCACGACGAGCGCGGTGATGGCGATGAGGACGACTAGAGCTATCAGGACCGCAAGTGCGATCCAAAGACCTTGGGACACGCTGACATTGTTTCAGGGCCAGCGTGGCCGCCCGGCAGCCACCACCATCGAGCGCTCGATCGATGCGCCGACCCGCCTCGCCCGGCTGCGCCGCGCGTGCGATCGGCGCGCTCGATCGATGGCGCCTACCCGCCTCGCCCGGCTGCGCCGCGCTTGCGATCGGCGCTACGACGAAGTGGTGACCAGCTGGTCCACCTGCTGGCCACGCAGCCGCTGGGAGATCACCGCAGTGATGCCGTCGCCCTGCATGGTCACACCGTAGAGCGCGTCGGCGACCTCCATCGTCGGCTTCTGGTGCGTGATGATGATGAGCTGCGAGCGGGCCCGCAGCAGCTCGAACAGCGAGATCAGCCGGCGCAGGTTGGTGTCGTCGAGGGCGGCCTCGACCTCGTCCATGATGTAGAACGGTGACGGCCGGGCCCGGAAGATCGCCACCAACATGGCCACCGCAGTGAGTGCCTTCTCGCCGCCGGACAGCAGCGAGAGCCGGGTGACCTTCTTGCCCGGCGGGCGGGCCTCGACCTCGATGCCGGTGGTGAGCATGTCATTGGGATCGGTCAGCCGCAGCCGGCCCTCACCGCCGGGGAACAGCACGGTGAAGACGTCGGAGAACTCGCGCTCCACGTCGGTGTAGGCCTCGCTGAACACCTGCAGGATGCGGGCATCGACTTCGTCGACCACACCGAGCAGGTCTTTGCGGGCCGCCTTGACGTCCTCGAGCTGGGTGGACAGGAAGTTGTAGCGCTCCTCGAGCGCGGCGAACTCCTCCAGCGCCAGCGGGTTGACCCTGCCCAGCTCGGCCAGCTCCCGCTCGGCCCGCTTGGCGCGGCGCTCCTGGGTAGGCCGGTCGTAGGGCACCGGGGCGGGCGCGACCACCTGCTCGCCGCGCTCGCGGGCCAGCTCGAACTCGGCCATTTCCTGCTCCGAGGGCGGCAGCGCAATCTCCGGGCCGTACTCGGCGACCAAATCGGCCGGCGCCATGCCGAACTGCTCGAGCACCATCTGCTCGAGCTGCTCGATGCGCATCGCGGCCTGGGCATTGGCCACCTCGTCGCGGTGCAGCGAGTCGGTCAGGGCGGCCACCCGAGCGCTCAACGCGTGCACCTCGTCACGCACCGCCGCCATCGCGGTCGCACGCTGCTGGCGTTCGGCGGCCAGCGCGTCGCGGATTTTGGATGCGGAGTCGACGACGCCGTTCAGCCGCTGCGCCAGCAACCGGCCGGCGTCGGCGACCGCCGCCGCCACCGCAGCGGCCCGCACTCGCGCCTCGCGCGCCTGCTGGGCACGCAACCGGGCCTCGCGCTCCGCGGCGGCCGCGCGGCGCAACGAATCCGCCCGACCACGAACCGCATTGGCGCGCTCTTCGGCGGTCCGCACCGCCAGCCGGGCCTCCACTTCGGCGCTGCGGGCAGCTTCGGTGGCCGCGGCGATCTGCTGACGGTTCACAGGTTCTTCCGTCGGCGCCTGCTGCGTCGCCTGGGCGTTGCGCAGCCGCGTTTCCAGTTCGGTGACTTCCGCGACGGTTTGGGTGCGGCCCGCCTCGAGCTCCTCGCGCTGCCGCAGCAACCTGCTCCACTCGTCTTCGGAGGTCCGGGCTTCCTGAC
>NZ_LZKU01000122.1 GCF_001672975.1 Mycobacterium sp. 1465703.0 | reverse complement strand
GTCGAACCCGCGACCCCACCCACCACATCGCGCAACTTCGCCAAGTCACGCACCGGCGCCCAACCCGGCCCGGCCACCACCTGCTCCCGCTGCCCACCCACCAACAACCCAACACACCAACCGCGCACCGATCGGGCACACCCTCACGGCCGCGCGGCCCGATCAGGGCGCACTTCCCGATTCGACAACCGCGGAGGGCCGCGCTGCGCTGTCGGGCTTTGGTGTGGAACAGACAAAGTCGGCGAGCTCGGCGGCGTCCGGCGGGGTGGTGCTGGGCCGCCTCGAAAGTCGCAGCGCATCCGGAATGGACACCACCAGTGGCGGGGTTGATGGCGGCGAGGATGCGGTGGCGCGCGACCCGTCGTCGCGGTTGGTGTCCGATGCTGACAGTAACGCATTGAGTGCGGGTCGTAGTGATCGTGGGGGTGATCTCGGTGACACCCAGCCAACACCGAGCGCCGATGATCCCGATAGGGTTTTCACTGACGCCAATGACCACAACGCTGTGCCGGTGGGACGGGTTGCGCGGGGTGGCAGCGGGATTGATGGGCGCGGGTCACTGTCTAGTTCCAATAGTGTTGGTACGCACCATGATTCAATTGTCGATCCCGCTGTTGATCGGCACGGTGGTCAGGTCGGGCATGCTTCTGTTGATGGGGTCGGTGAGGGTTTTGGGCTGAGGTTGCCGATCTCTGATGCGCGGCTAAAGGAGTTGGTGGCTGGGGTTCCCACCAACCTGGTGGGCGAAGAGTTGGTCGAGTGTGGGCCGTTGGTGGCGTGGTTGGTGCGTGCGTTGTATCCGGGTGGTGTTCGTGTGATGGCGGCGTCTGATGACGGCGCGGTCGGTCGTGGTGGGGTGGGTGGGCAGCGGGAGCAGGTGGTGGCCGGTGGAGCGGACCCGCCGAGCGGGAGTTGGTGTGGCTGACTCTCGGCGGTGGTGTCGCGTGTGGTCTTGATCGCGGTGTCGGTGTCAGTGTCGGTGTTGGTGGCGGTCGCGGAGTTGGTGTCGGT
>NZ_LZKU01000121.1 GCF_001672975.1 Mycobacterium sp. 1465703.0 | reverse complement strand
GCAGCTGGGGCGCGCACCCACCGCCGGTGAGCTCTCTCAGGTGCTTGAGGTACCGCGCGAAGAAATCGTCGAGTGCCTCGTCGCCGGCGACGCCTACCGGCTCGACTCCCTGGATGCACCGCTCGGCGCCGACGGTTCGGGAACGCCCCGCTCGGTGGCCGACTCGGTGGGCGACATCGATCCACAGATCGAGCACATCACCAATCGGGAGGCGCTCCGGGTCTTGGTGGCCACCCTCCCGGAACGGGAACGCGAGGTTTTGCGCATGCGGTTCTTCGAATCTATGACGCAAAGCCAGATCGCGGACCGTATCGGGGTTTCACAGATGCAGGTATCGCGCATCCTGGCAAACACGCTGAGCAGCCTGCGCGACCGACTCGAGTAACTCGGCTCACGCTCCCGGGCCGCTGCGCGACATCCCAAGCGGCGCAGCAATGTACTGTGCGATTCGACGGACAACCCGACTTGTCGCCAGAAAGACCTGGAAGGGAGCTCGATGCGATGAGGATGTCACGAACGCTGATCGCGGGCGTCGCAGCGACGACGGCACTCGCGGTGTCGGTGGCCGGCTGCGGCAACAACAAGCCGTCACCGTCGAAGTCGGCATCGGCAACCTCGGCCACCAGCAGCAACCCCACCCCGGCACCCGGGTCGTCGGTGCCGGCTCAGCCCAATGAGTACGCCAAGCTGCTCATTCAGCCGAGCGACATCAACGCACCGGTCCCCTTCACCGCCGCTCCCCCGACCAACAATCCCAACGGCCAGCCGGGAGTGGCGACCACCTTCAAAGACGACGACGGTAGCCACGAAATCAAGGTCACCATCCAGGTCTACGACGACCCCGAATCCGCTACCAACGCGTTGAACACCGCGAAGGGACAACAGGGGGGTGCAATCAAAGACCCGACCACCCAACCGTCGAACATCGGGACCGGCGGAACGACGCTGATGGGAAACAGACCGGACCGCAGCAACGGTGTGGTGATTCTGCTCTTCACCGAGGGCCGGGCGTTTGCCACGCTGGAGTTCGGCGGCCCCACCGACACGCTGGCCCCGCCGGATTTCGTCAACGACGTCGGCCAAAAGCAGGATGCGGCTATCAAAAAGGGTCTCGGCAGCTAGGAGCGGGGGGACTCTATGAACGTCATCAACGGCATGCCGGCTCACGCACTGCTGCTGCATTTCGTTTTGGTACTGGTGCCACTGACCGCACTGCTGGAGATCGTTTGCGGCCTATGGCCGGCGGCACGGCGCGGGCAACTGATGTGGCTCACGGTGATCCTGGCGGTGATCACCATGGTGTTGACGCCCATCACCATCAACGCCGGTGGATGGCTCTACGGCTTGCGCGCGAATCCCAGTCCCATCCTGCGCGAACACGCTGACCGGGGCAGCTTGATGACCTACTTCTCCGCCGCGCTGCTGGCGGCTGCCATCGCGCTCGTCGTCTTGCGGGTGATCGAACGCCGATCCGACAAGCGCCGCATCGCCGGCCAGATACTTGTCGCGATAGTGGTGTTGGCGGTGGGAACAGCGTCACTGGTGCAGATCTATCGCGTCGGCGATGCCGGTGCTCAATCGGTCTGGGGCAGCGAGATCGCGCGCCTGACACAAAAAAACGCGGGTTGACGAGCCGCCGCATACGGCAAAAGCCTGTTCGGACCGCGCGTGCGACGCCCGCCGAAGTAACTGGCGGGCGCTACCGACATTGTGCGACATGGGCGCTTGTGGTGCATTACCGTTTATGACCAAGCCCGCGGCTAGAAGTGGTTGTGCTCAACTGTAAGCCGGCGTGAGGAGAAACAGCCGAAATCGGCGGTGGCCGGCGCGATCCTGGGCGAGCCGGTAGTTCGGCCAGTATGCCAGCGCTTCGGCCCACGCCTCGTCGCGCTGCACACCGCCGAGCAGCTGCACCGTCGCCACGAAGCGATGGCGGCGTTTACGCACGGTGACCCGTTGCGCCGCTTTGAGATTCGCCGACCAGGCCGGGTGTCCCGGACGCCCCCAGTTTGATCCGACCAGCAGCAGGCCGCCGCGAAACGGGACGTACTGTACGGTCGCGCTTCGGGCAAGACCGGTCGTGCGGCCCGAGATGGTGATCCGCACGTTGGGTACGCCGGCCAGATCCAGAACACCGAACCGTCCACTCGTCAGGAACCGAAGCAGCGATTCGAGACCTTCCACGGCCGCACGACCGTTCAGGACCAGCAAGCGATAGGCCGTCGGGTTGCGGGCCAGTCGCTGCAGCGGATTCATGGGAC
>NZ_LZKU01000120.1 GCF_001672975.1 Mycobacterium sp. 1465703.0 | reverse complement strand
AATTCTGGGGCCAGGGCGGCGGGACCGCCATCATCACCGAGGTGGCGGCCCGTTACGGCTTGACCTCCACCACCCCGGGCGACGACGGGCGCTGGTGGAACACCATGAGCTCGGTGACCGACCTGATCCGCTACTACGAGATGCTGCTGGACGGCTCGGGTGGGCTGCCGGCCGACGACGCCAAGATCATCGTCAACGACCTTTCCCAGTCCACCCCCAACGGGCTCGACGGCTACCCGCAGCGGTTCGGCATCCCGGACGGTCTGTATGCCGAGCCGGTCGCGGTCAAGCAAGGCTGGATGTGCTGTATCGGCAGCGAATGGATGCATTTGTCGACCGGTGTGATCGGGGCCGACCGTCGCTACATCATGGTGGTCCAGTCCCTGCAGACCACCGACGACGCCACCGCCCGCGACACCATCACCCGGGCGGTCAAGACGATATTTCCGGAGGGCCGCATCGACACGCCGCGGCTCTAGTTCGGCGGGTCCAGCAGCTCGGGGCGACGTTCCCTGGTGCGCTGCAGTGAGATCTCGCGGCGCCATGCGGCGATCCGCGCATGATCACCCGAGAGCAACACCTCCGGGACGTCCAGCCCGCGCCAGCTCGGCGGCCGGGTATAGCTGGGCCCCTCCAGACGGCGGTCCAGCGCCGGCGAGTGCGAATCGTCGCGGTGCGACGCCGGATTGCCCAGCACTCCGTCGAGTAGGCGCAGCACCGCCTCGATCATCACCACGGCCGCCGACTCGCCGCCCGGCAGCACGTAGTCGCCGATCGAGACCTCTTCGACCCGCATCCGCCGCGCGGCGTCCTCGATGACCCGCTGGTCGATGCCCTCGTAGCGACCGCACGCGAACACCAGGTGGGCCTCGGCGCTCCATCGCGTCGCTGTCGCCTGGGTGAACAGCCTTCCGGCCGGCGTGGGAGCAACCAAAAGTGTTTCCTCAGAGGCGATTTCGTCCAGCGCCGCACCCCACACCGGTGCCTTCATCACCATCCCCGGACCACCGCCGTAAGGGGCGTCGTCAACCGAGCGATGCACGTCATGGGTCCAGCGGCGCAGGTCATGCACGGCCAGATCGACCAGACCGGACTGAATCGCCTTGCCCGGCAACGATTGCCGCAGCGGATCCAGATAGGCCGGGAAGATGGTGATGACGTCGATTCTCATCTCGAAGCCCTACAGATCCAGCAGGCCTTCGGGCGGATCGATCTCGACGATGCCGTCGTCCAGCGACACCGACGTGACGATCGCCGTCACGAACGGCACCAGCACTTCCCGGTTCTCGTCGCCGGCTGCACCGGCTTCGCGCCGCACCGCCAGCAGTTCACCGGCTGCGGTGTGCAACACCTCGGCCACCACACCGATCTGTTCGCCGGCGGTGCTGCGCACCCGCAGGCCTTCCAGCTGATGGTCGTAATACGTGTCTGGCTCATCTATTTCGGGCAAGTCCTCGGAATCGACGACGAACAGGGTGCCGCGCAGCGCGTCGGCGGCGTCACGGTCGGTGACGCCGGCCAACCGCACCAGCAGTCGTCCGCCGTGCTCGCGGACACTCTCGACCAGACAGCTGCGTTCCCCGCCGCCACGAGACAGCTTGGCGCGCAACGTGTTACCCGGGGAGAAACGGGCCTCGGGATCGTCGGTGCGGATCTCGACCACCAACTCACCGCTGATGCCGTGGGCTTTGACCACACGCCCTACGGTCAACTCCACGGGAGTTCCATGAGCGACTACTGGTCGGTGTCCACCACGTCGACGCGGATGCCGCGGCCGCCGATGCCGGCGACCAGCGTGCGCAGTGCGGTCGCAGTGCGACCTCCGCGGCCGATCACCTTGCCCAAGTCGTCGGGATGGACGTGGACCTCGACCGTCCGCCCGCGGCGGCTGGTCACCATGTCCACCCGGACATCGTCGGGGTTGTCGACAATCCCGCGAACCAGATGCTCAACAGCGTCAACGACAACCGTACTCATCGCCGCGGTCAGCTCTCGGTCGTCGACTCGGCCTGCTCGCCGCCCTCGGCGGGCGCCTCGGCCTCAGCGGCCGTCTCCGCGGGGGTCTCGGCAGCGGGCTGCTGTTCGGCAGATTCGTCGGCGCCCTTCGCGGCCTTCTTGGCCGGCGCCTTCTTCTTCGGCTTGGCGGCCTCGGTGGTGGGCCCGCCGTCGGCTTCGGCCAGCGCGGCGTTGAACAGCTCCAGCTTGCTCGGCTTGACCGGGGCGACCTTCAGGCGGCCCTCGGCGCCCGGCAGGCCCTTGAACTTCTGCCAGTCGCCGGTGATCTTCAGCAGCTTGAGGACGGGCTCGGTGGGCTGGGCACCCACCGACAGCCAGTACTGGGCGCGCTCGGAGTTGATCTCGATGAGGCTCGGGTCTTCCTTGGGGTGGTAGCGACCGATGACCTCGATGGAGCGGCCGTCGCGCCGGGTCCGTGCGTCGGCGACGGCGATGCGGTACTGGGGATTGCGGATCTTGCCAAGCCGGGTGAGCTTGATCTTCACAGCCATGGTTAAGCGATCTCTCCTGTGTGTGTCACGCTGCAATTCAGCGATCGGGGCGGGATGCCCGGATCCGGTTTTGCCTCGCGTGTATGACCGGTCGGCGATGCGTAATCGCTCGGCGGACAGCCGCCCATTGTGCCAGAACGACGGGCCGCGGCAGAAATCGCGCGCCGGGATCGCAGGCGCGGCGACCGGTGCGGTCTTACATCACTTTCTGGAAGACCTTGGTCTCAGTCCGCCGCGTCATGCGCCAGCCGTCCGGCGTGCGCACGAACTCGTCGTCGTACCAGAGGCCGCAGAACAGCACCTGGTCCTTGTCGCCGCCCAGCACCATGGGGTTGAAGCAGATCACCCGCGACGAGGCCTTATCGCCGTCGACCTGGACGGAGAAGTTGCCGAGCATGTGCGCATACACCGGGAAGTTCGGCAGCACCTCGGCCAGCCACTTCTTCACCTCGGGATAGTGGCCCTCGATGCCGCCCAGCGCCGTGTAGTCGATGTAGGCGTCGGGCGTGAACACCTTATCCAAGTCGTCGAATCGGCGCTGGTCAATGGCGGTGGAGTAATCCACCAGCAGCTGCTGGATCTCGAGGCGGTCGGAGATTTCGGCCAGGCTCAACATGCAACGGACAGTACTGAAAATGCCCACGGAAAAGGGTCGGAAGTTAGACTTTGCGGCCATGCGAAAGCTCACTGGCCCGGTGTTCAAAGTGGTCGCCGCCCTGCTCGCGCTGGGTACCTGCACCGCCACCGTCATCACGTCGACCGCGTCGGCCGACAACATGCAACCGGTGGGCTCGATACCCATTCCCGACGGCCCGGCGCAAACCTGGATCGTCGCCGATCTCGACACCGGCCAGGTGTTGGCCGGCCGCGACCAGAACGTGGCCCACCCGCCGGCGAGCACCATCAAGACGCTGCTGGCCCAGGTGGTGCTGGACTCGGTGAGCCTGGACTCGACGGTCGTCGCCGACGTCGCCGACACCGAGGTGGAGTGCAACTGTGTCGGCATCAAACCGGGTCGCACCTACACCGCGCGCCAGCTCCTCGACGGCCTGCTGCTGGTCTCGGGCAACGACGCCGCCAACACGCTGGCGCACATGCTGGGCGGTCCGGACGTCGCGGTGGCCAAGATGAACGCCAAAGCGGCCTCGCTAGGAGCCACCAACACCCACGCCTCCACACCGTCCGGCCTGGACGGCCCCGGCGGGTCGGGCGCATCGACGGCGCACGACCTGGCGGTCATCTTCCGCGCGGCGATGGCCAACCCGGTATTCGCACAGATCACCGCTGAGCCGTCGGCGATGTTCCCCGGCGACAACGGCGACCACCCGATCACCAACCAGGACGAACTGCTGCAGCGCTACCCCGGCGCCATCGGCGGCAAGACCGGCTTCACCAACGCCGCCCGCAAGACCTTCGTCGGGGCCGCCTCCCGCGGCGGCCGCCGGCTGGTGATCGCGATGATGTACGGGCTGATCAAAGAGGGCGGTCCAACATACTGGGATCAGGCGGCGACGTTGTTCGACTGGGGATTCGCGCAAAGCCCGGAGTCCAGCATCGGCTCGCTCTAGAAAGCGGGATCCTCTAGAGCCGCTCGCAGCAGCGCCGTCAGCACCGGAATCCGCTGTTCGTCGAGTCCCGGCTGCGGGATGATGCTCTGCACCAGAGCAGCGCCGTCGAAGACGTTTGTCAGCAGTCCGACGATCACCGGGAATTTGTCCTCGGGGAACCGCTCTGCCCCCGGCAGCGCCCGGGCAGCATCGATGATCTTCTCCGCATACTGCCCGAGTTCCTGCTGCAGGGTGGCCTTGAGCTTCTCGTCGGTACGCGCGGCGACCAGCAGTTCGTAGAGCACCGCATTGCCCGGGCTGTGGGTGATGTCCCGCAGAATCGTCAGGCCCGCCTCCAGCGCCGGCTCCTCGGGCGGTATCGCGGCGACCCGCTTGGTGCCCCGCTCCATCAGGCGACGCAGCACCTCGGACGCCGTGGCCGCCATGAAATCGCCCATGGTGTCGAAGTGCCGGAACAGCGCGCCGACCGACACCCCGGCCCGCTTGGTGATCACCGCGGCCGATGCCCGCGCGTAGCCGACCTCGATGATGGTTTCGATGCAGGCGTCGAGGAGGCGTCCGACGGTTTCTTCCCGGCGCTGCTGCTGGGTTCTGGCCATGTCAGGCGGTGACGCTCAACGCAGGGCGTTCCCTACGGGCGCGCTGCCCCGCCCGCAGGTAGCGGCCGGATCGCACGGATTGACCGTAGCCGTCCCGGAATTGGCCTTTGGAATGGCTTCCGCCGAAGACCACCACGCCGCCGACACCGGTGGCGACCACGGCGTCGTCGTTGCGGTTGACCATGCGTCGCAGGCCGCCGTAGAACGGCACCGCTTCCTCGTGGTAGCCGTCGACGGATTCGTTCAGTCCGGCCGGGTCGATCACCACGAAGTCGGCGCGGTCGCCCTTGCGCAGCGTGCCGGCGTCGATGCCGAACCACTCCGCCAATTCACCGGTGAGCCGGTGCACCGCGTGCTCGATCGACATGAAGGGCGCGCCGGCGCGGTGAGCGTCCCGGACGCGCTTGAGCATCCGCAGCGAGAAGTTGTAGAAAGCCATGTTGCGCAGGTGCGCTCCGGCGTCGGAGAAGCCCATGTGCACGCTGCCTTCCTTGGCCAGCGCGTCGAGCAGCTTGGGGCGATGGTTGGCGACCACGGTCGTCCACCGCACATTGCGCTCTCCGTTTTCGACGAGCACGTCCAGGAATGCGTCGAGCGGGTGCAGCTTGCGCTCATCGGCGATGGCGCCAAAACTCTTGCCTATCAACGTTTTATCCGGGCATTCGACGATGACCGCGTCGTGGAAGTCGCGGTGCCACAGCGACGGGCCCAGTTTGACGCGGTCGAACTCGCGGCGGAACTCCCGGCGGTAATTCTTGTCCGCCAGTAATTTGTTGCGCTCCAACTGATCTCGCAAGTGCAGGGCTGCCGTTCCGGCGCCGAACTCCTCGAAGACTGGCAGATCGATTCCGTCGGAATACAACTCGAACGGCACCGGCAGATGCTGGAATCGCACATGAGAGCCCAGCAGCGTGTTCAGCAAACGGGTCGCCGGGCCGAACACGTAGACCGACAGCGGCATCGACTTGGCATCGGCGGACACCAGCATGCTCATCCGAACACCCTTGCCCCGGTTGAGCATTCGGCTGCTGGCCAGGAAGAACAGCATTCCGGTTGACGGCTTCGCCACATTGGGGGCGCTCTGCAGGATTCGGCCACGCTTGCGCAGCACCTTGATCAGCTTGCGGCGTTCCCGCCACGTCGCGAAGGTGGAGGGCAGGGCGCGCGAGCGGAACCGTTCGCCGTCGAGTTTGTCGATGGCCGCGTCCATCCCGGACATGCCGAGCAATCCGGCGTCGAGGGCCTCGTCAAGCAGTTGGGCCATCTTCTCCAGCTCGCCGGCCGTCGGGTGCACCGCGGCATCGGTGGCCCGATCCAGTCCGAGCACCGCGGTGCGCAGGTCCGAATGACCAAGCAGCGAACCAATATTGGGTCCGAGCGGCAGCCTGTCGATCGCTGCGACGTATTCCGCGGCCGTCGACCAGGTCCGGCGAGATTCCAACGCGCCCAAGACGTATTCGCGCGGCACCGCCTCCACCCGGCTGAACAGGTCGGCGGCGTCCTGCGATTCGGCGTAGACCGTCGACAACGAGCAATTACCCAAGAGCACCGTGGTGACGCCGTGGCGCACCGACTCGCGCAGGCCGGGATCCAGCAGCACTTCGGCGTCGTAATGGGTGTGCACGTCCAGGAAGCCGGGCACCACCCACTTGCCGGCCGCGTCGATCACCTCGGGGCACCCGGTCTCGTCCAGCGACTCGGCCACCGCGGCCACGACGCCGTCGCGGATACCGAGCGTGCGGGTCAGTGGTGCGCTGCCGGTGCCGTCGAACCACAATCCGCCGCGGATGATCACGTCGTAGGCCATGGCGTCCTCCATGTCGTCGATCGCCGAAACGCTAACATAGCTAGCAAGTGCTCGCAATCTTTTCCTGCGAGACACGTCGCCGCGCTAAAACTGCTGGTTGGCCACCGATCAATTCTGAGGCCGAAACGGCGCCGCCGTCGGCGCCACGCCGGGCGCGTGCCGCTCCTGGCTCTGCGGACCCGAGCCGGGCTCTGGCACGGCCACCGCCGGCGGCACCTCGCCCGTCCGGCTCGCCACTGTGGGCACCCTGATCACGGCCGACCGCTGGCCGCACTCATCCGTTTGCACGGTGACGACCTCCTCGCCGACGAACTCACCGTTGGGCTGCGGCCGCAGCGCGAGCACCATGGTCGTGCCCTGCGTGGATTGCGATCCGTCCGGCCCCACACACGGGAAGTTGAGATCCGCCGGCGCGGACTGCCACTCGCCGTCCGTGAATGTCATGAAGAGGGATCCCCCGCCTTGTGACATGCCCTGCATGTGGTCGTTGTCGTCGAGCTGCATCGCGGCGGCGGAGCAGCCCTCCGGCTTGCACGACGACCGGAACGCCCACCACGTTCTGACGTCCGGCGGCTGCGGATCGGCGATGTAGTTATAAGTCTGCTTGGTGCGCTCGGCCTCGATACGGTAGCTGCCGTCGAGTGGGGCCGGCGGGGGCGCCGGGGTAGTCGGCGCCGCAGCGGCGACCTGCTTGGGTGTGGTGCCGCTGTGGCGCCCGATAGCGATGCCCGCCACCAGCGCCCCGGCGACGAGTGCCACTGCCGCGGTCCCCAACAAGACCTTTCGCGGCCTGCGCTTCAGGGGCACGTCCGGTTCGTCCGGCGTCGTGGCCGCGACATCCTCCGGCGCTGCCGCCGTGTCCTTTTCGTCGCCGGCGTCCGGCTCGGGTTCGGTTTCGGTTTCGGGTTCGGGGCGTTCACCCGTCGACAGGCCCGCCAGTTCGCTTGCCGCCTGGGCGAAGTCGTGACAGGTGTCGAATCGGTCCTCGGGTCGTTCGGCGAGCGCCTTGGCGAAGACGCTGTCCAGGTGCGCCAGCTCGGGGCGCTGATCGCTGAGCCGCGGCAGCTTGCCGTCGCGATGCCGGCGCAACGCGGCCACGGGGTCGGCATTCGCAACCGGCGGCGCGCCGGTCAACAAGTGAAATGCGGTGGCCGCCAACGCGTACTGGTCCGCGCGCCCGTCGACGTTGCCGCCACTCAACTGTTCCGGCGCCGCGTAAGCAACAGTGACCTGCGGCGCGCCGTCAGCTGGCTGCGCGAGTTGCCGGGCGATGCCGAAGTCGGTCAGCAAGATTCGTTTTTGGCCGTCTTCAGGATCGGTCAGCAGGATGTTGGCCGGCTTCACATCGCCATGCGTCAGCCCGCGCAGGTGGGCGTAGTCGAGGGCGCCGGCGATGGCGGTGACCATGGCCAGCACCTCGACGGCCGGCGAAACGGCCGGGAACCGGTCGGTCATGAGCTGGCCGGCGGTGGTGCCTTCGATGTATTCCATCGCGATGTAGAGCTGGCCGTCGAACTGTCCGCGCTCGTGCACCTCGACGATGTGGGGGTAGTGCAGGTTGGCGACGATCGGGGTTTCCTCCCGGAACCGCGCCTTGAAGGCGGTGTCCGTCGACAGTTCGCGGGACAGCACCTTCAACGCCTGGCGGCGCGTCGACCGGGGGTCCTGGACGAGGTAGACCTCACCCGTCACTCCTGAACCCAGCCCTCGGGACACGATGTAGCCGGCAAAGCTCGCCCCGCTGGGCAACGACATTCGGCGATCCTATCCGCCCGCGCGTAGCGGCGCGCGGCTAAGCGGCCGGGTGAAACGTCCTGCCGCGCAGGATGATCAGATCAGGACTTTTCAGCACGGCCGGCCCGGAGCGCGGGTCCTGGGAGAAACACAGCAGGTCGGCGGAGGCGCCGTGATCCAGCCCGGGCCGGCCGAGCCAGCGACGCGCGTCCCAGCACGCCGCGCCCAGCGCCTCCGTCGGGCTCATCCCGATGCTCTT
>NZ_LZKU01000119.1 GCF_001672975.1 Mycobacterium sp. 1465703.0 | reverse complement strand
CCCACGCCTCGACCGGCCACATACAACTCCCCCACCACACCCACCGGCACCGGACGCAACCACCCATCCAGCACAAAAAAAGCTGCCCCCGATACCGGCGAGCCGATCGGTGGCGCACCCGACCCCGCGGCCAATGGCGCGCTCTTGGACGCCCACATCGTCGTCTCCGTGGGACCGTAGACGTTGATCATCACCCGCCCCGGCGCCCACCGGTCCACCACTTCAACCGGACACGCCTCGGCGCCGATCACCAACGCAGTCGACAGGCCCTCAGGCGGTAGACCCCTTACCGCAGAAGGGGTTTGGGTCAGCACACTGACCCGTTCATTGATCAACAAGTCATGGAAATCCTGGGGTGAGCCGGCCACCTCCTCGGGCACCACCACCAGCCGCCCACCATGCAGCAGCGCGCCCCAGATCTCCCACACCGAAAAGTCGAACGCATACGAATGACACTGCGTCCACACCTGCCCCGGACCCAGGTCCAGCCCGGCATCGAGTGACTCGAACAGCTGAACCACGTTGTACTGCGTTACCGCAACGCCTTTGGGGACACCGGTGGTGCCCGAGGAGGTGGCCGGCTCACCCCAGGATTTCCATGACTTGTTGATCAATGAACGGGTCAGTGTGCTGA
>NZ_LZKU01000118.1 GCF_001672975.1 Mycobacterium sp. 1465703.0 | reverse complement strand
CTCCGATCACGGCACCGATCGCGGTCTCTTCGATCCGCATCATCAGCACCCCGAACGAGAATTGGCCGAGCAGGCCGGCTCGGCTTCGAAGGCCGGAGTTCCGGCGCTCGATGACGCCGGGAGCACTGCCGTACGCCGCCTCGTGCTGGCGATAATCAACGCCGCGACAGCAACTTCCGACGTGCGGGCGGTCATCGACCGGGTAACCACCGGCCGACCGCTTGACGACGCCGATAGCGGGCGCCCGCCGGCGCCCGAGGACGCCGGGTCCGAGGAGGCCACCGAGGACGACCAGACCACCGGGTTGTTGCCGACCACCCGGCAAGCCATCCAGGTCTCGATCGCCGCTTCGTTGGCCATCGTCGTCGGCGAACTGGTATCGCCGGCGCGCTGGTATTGGGCGGTGATCGCCGCGTTCGTCATCTTCGCCGGCACCAACTCCTGGGGCGAAACCTTGACCAAGGGCTGGCAACGCCTACTCGGCACCCTGCTCGGCGTGCCGTGCGGCGTGCTGGTCGCCACCCTGCTCACCGGTCACAAGACCGCCGCGCTCGCCGGAATCTTCGTGTGCCTGTTCTGCGCCTTCTACTTCATGACGGTCACCTACAGCCTGATGACGTTCTGGATCACCACCATGCTGGCGTTGCTCTACGGCCTGCTCGGCCAATTCTCGTTCGGGGTGCTGATGATGCGGATCGAAGAGACCGCGATCGGTGCCGTGATCGGAG
>NZ_LZKU01000117.1 GCF_001672975.1 Mycobacterium sp. 1465703.0 | reverse complement strand
CAGGTCGCCGACCGTCGTTCCGGGGCGCAGCACCACCGTCTCCGACTCGATGCCCGCGGCGGCGCGGGCGGCCGCGAAGTAGCGCACCGTCACCTGGATTCCGTTCGATTGGACAGGGGCCTGTCCCATGGGGCTAGCCACCGATCGCGCTCATCGGGCGGTCGGGCTGGATGAAGTCCGGGTCGTTGATGCCGTGACCGGCCGGCTTGCCCCACATCGCGGTACGCCACGCCGCCTCGATCGCATCGTCGGACACATCGCTGCGTAGCAGGCCCCGAAGATCGGTTTCCTGTTCGGCGAACAGGCAGCTGCGGATCTGGCCGTCGGCCGTCAACCGGGTGCGGTCACACGCCGCGCAGAAGGCGTGCGAGACCGACGCGATCACGCCGAACTTTCCGCTCGGTGTGCCCGGGCCGGTGTCGACGAGCCAGAGCTCGGCAGGAGCCGAGCCGCGCGGCGCCGGGTCCGGCCGCAGCCGAAAGTGCGGGCGCAGCGCCGCCAGCACGTCATCGGCGCTCAGCGCCGCGTCCCGGCGCCACTGGTGCCCCGCATCCAGCGGCATTTGTTCGATGACGCGCAACTGATATCCGTGCTCGAGGCAGAACCGCAACAGCCCCACCACGTCCTGGCGTCCGGTGGCGGGGTCGAGCACGGCGTTCACCTTAACCGGGGTCAAACCGGCCTCTTTGGCCGCGACCAGGCCGGCCAGCACGTCGGCGAGCCGGTCGCGCCGGGTGATGGCGGCGAAATGCTGCCGATCCACGCTGTCCAGCGAGACGTTGACGCGGTTCAGACCGGCCAGCGCGAGCCCGGCGGCCCGTCGCGCCAGTCCGACCCCGTTGGTGGTCAGCGAAATCTCCGGGCGGGGCTGCAGGGCGGCGGCCGCAGCGACCACCTGTTCGAGGTGCCGGGCCAGCAACGGCTCGCCGCCGGTGAACCGCACGCTGGTCACCCCCAAGCGGGTGACCGCGATATGCATCAGCCTGGCCAGCTCGTCGGGACTGAGCAGTTGCTCGCCCGGCAGCCAGTTCAGGCCCTCGGCCGGCATGCAATAGCTGCACCGCAGGTTGCAGCGATCGGTCAGCGAGACCCGCAGATCGGAGGCGACTCGCCCATAGGTGTCCACCAGCGGGCCGGTGGCCGGCGCAGCTGTGAGACCGGCCGGGCCGTCAACGCGGCTCGGTACCGAGGGGACGCCCAGCGCCGTCAGCGTCATGCGGCCACCGGCGGCACGTGCTGAGTCGGCGAGCTGACCGGCACGATGTGCTTACCCAGCGGCATCAGCGACACTGGAATCAGTTTTAGGTTGGCCAGGGCCAGCGGAATGCCGACGATGGTCAACGCCATGGCCGCAGCGCTGACCAGATGACCGATCGCCAGCCACACCCCGAACAGCACCACCCAGATGACGTTGCCGATCAGTGCGCCGGAGCCCGCGGTCGGCTTGTCCACGATCGTGCGGCCGAACGGCCACAACGCGTAGGAGGCGATCCGAAGCGACGCGAAGCCAAAGGGAATGGTGATGATGAGCAGAAAGCTCAGCAGCGCCGCAGCCAGGTACCCGACGGCCATCCAGAGGCCGCCGAAGACTAACCAGATGACGTTAAGGATCAGGCGCATATCTCCTCCGCGGTTATTACCAAGCGTACCCAGTGACGAATAACGGGGGTGCTCGTTAGCCGGGCATCCGAGTAGGATCAGACTCCTAATACGGCGTCCTGCGTAGGCGGGACGCTTATTGCGTTGCCTATTTCTATTGATCCGTTAGACAAGCAGGTGAGACCAGTGCCGACGGGCAAGGTTAAGTGGTACGACGCTGAGAAGGGCTTCGGCTTCCTGTCGCAAGAGGACGGCGAAGACGTCTACGTCCGCTCGTCGGCTTTGCCCGCCGGGGTCGAAGGCCTCAAGGCGGGCCAGCGGGTGGAGTTCGGCATCGCCTCCGGGCGGCGCGGTCCGCAAGCGTTGAGCCTCAAGCTGATTGAGCCGCCACCCAGCCTGACCAAGTCGCGTCGCGAGGCACCCGCCGAACACAAGCACAACCCCGACGAGCTGCACGGCATGGTCGAAGACATGATCACGCTGCTGGAAAGCACCGTGCAGCCCGAGTTGCGCAAGGGCCGTTACCCGGACCGCAAGACCGCCCGGCGGGTTTCCGAGGTGGTCAAGGCGGTGGCCCGGGAACTCGACGCCTGACGCTGCGTCGCTCCGCGTCAGCCGGCGCTGACTAAGAGGCATCAGCGTCTGCAGCCGAGCAGGGGTGGCGATGCGCGCACGGGGGTACTCACCCCCCACGGCGGTCGTCGAGCTAGGAGGCTGTGATGGCGCAGCAAGTGCAGGTCACCGAAGAGCAAGCGAGAGCACTCGCCGAGGAATCACGCGAAACAGGCTGGGAAAAACCGTCTTTCGCAAAAGAGCTGTTTCTTGGTCGTTTTCCGCTGGAGTTGATACACCCGTTTCCCACCCCTTCTGATGCTGACGAGGGCCGCACCCGTGCCTTTCTCGACAAGTTGCGGGAGTTCCTGGGAACCGTGGACGGCAGCGTCATTGAACGCGATGCGCAAATCCCCGATGAGTACGTAAAGGGTCTGGCCGACTTGGGCTGCTTCGGCATGAAAATACCGGCCGATTACGGCGGCCTGAATATGTCGCAAGTCGCCTACAACCGGGCTCTGATGATGGTGACGAGTGTTCATCCCAGTCTGGGCGCGTTGCTGTCGGCTCATCAATCCATCGGGGTACCCGAGCCGCTCAAGCTCGCCGGAACACCCGATCAGAAACGGAAGTTCTTGCCGCGGTGCGCCGCTGGGGCCATATCCGCATTCTTGCTCACTGAACCCGACGTGGGCTCCGACCCGGCACGGCTGGCCTCGACCGCGACACCGGTTGAGGACGGGAAGGCCTACGAACTCGATGGCGTGAAGTTGTGGACCACCAACGGCGTGGTCGCCGAATTGCTGGTGGTGATGGCCCGAGTCCCCAAGGGCGACGGGCATCGAGGTGGCATCAGCGCCTTTGTCGTCGAGGCGGATTCGCCCGGCATCACCGTCGAGCGGCGCAACAAATTCATGGGGCTGCGCGGCATCGAGAACGGCGTCACCAGACTGGATAAGGTCCGGGTCCCGAGCGAAAACCTGATCGGCCGGGAAGGCGACGGCCTGAAGATCGCGCTGACCACGCTCAACGCCGGACGGTTGTCGATCCCGGCCAGTGCCACCGGCTCGTCGAAGTGGGCGCTGAAGATAGCGCGCGAATGGTCCGGTGAGCGTGTGCAGTGGGGCAAACGGCTGGCTGAACACGAAGCGGTGGCCAAAAAGCTCTCGTTCATCGCCGCGACCAACTACGCCCTTGACGCGGTGCTCGAGCTGTCCGCGCAAATGGCCGACGAAGGGCGCAACGACATCCGCATCGAGGCGGCGTTGGCAAAGTTGTGGTCCAGCGAGATGGCCTGCCTGATCGCCGATGAGGTCATGCAGATTCGGGGTGGGCGGGGTTATGAGACCGCGGAGTCGCTGGCCGCGCGCGGCGAACGTGCGGTGCCGGTCGAGCAGGTGTTGCGGGACCTGCGGATCAACCGCATCTTCGAGGGATCCAGCGAGATCATGAGGCTGCTCATCGCTCGTGAGGCGGTCGATGCCCATCTCGCTGCGGCCGGTGACCTCGCCAAACCCGACACCGGCTTGCGGCAGAAGGCTGCCGCGGCGGTCGGTGCGAGCGGGTTCTACGCAAAGTGGCTGCCCCAGCTGGTTTTCGGTGAAGGGCAGCGTCCGCGGGCGTACCACGAGTTCGGCCCGCTGGCGTCGCACCTGCGCTTCGTCGAACGCTCCAGCCGCAAGCTGGCCCGCAACACCTTCTACGGGATGGCACGCTGGCAGGCCAAGCTGGAGCAGCGACAGGGCTTCCTCGGGCGCATCGTCGACATCGGTGCCGAGCTGTTTGCCATGTCCGCGGCGTGTGTGCGGGCGGAGTCACAGCGCACCGCCGATCCGGCGATCGGTCAGCAGGCCTACGAGCTGGCCGAAACGTTCTGCCAGCAAGCGGCTATCCGGGTGGAGGAGCAGTTTCGCGCGTTGTGGGACAACACCGACAGCAGCGATGTTCAGCTGACCCGCAACCTGGTGCAGGGCAGCTACAGCTGGCTTGAGGACGGCATCCTCGATCAGTCCGAAGGCACCGGGCCGTGGATCGCTCACTGGGAAGAGGGCGCTTCGACCGAGACCAATGTGGCCCGGCGATTCCTCACTACCTGAGGCCGGCCCTCCATACTCGATTCGGGCGCGGCGAATTTGAGCTACCGCTCGGCAACGGCCGGTTCTTGAGCGACTATGGGAGATATGGCTTCCTATGTTGCGCAGGCAGGCGAATTCACCCGCGACACCAACTACATCACCACCCGCATCACAGCCGACGGGCAAGACGGCTATCCGGTAGAGCCCGGCCGGTACCGGCTCATCGTCGCCCGCGCGTGTCCGTGGGCTAACCGGGCGATCATCGTCCGCCGCTTGCTGGGCCTCGAAAGCGTTCTCTCCATTGGTTTTTGCGGCCCCACCCATGACGAGCGCAGCTGGACGTTCGATCTCGATCCCGGCGGCGTCGACCCGGTACTGAAGGTCCCGCGCCTGCAAGACGCCTACTTCAAGCGTTTTCCCGACTACCCGAAAGGCATCACGGTCCCGGCCATCGTCGATGTGCCGACCGGGGCGGTGGTCACCAATGACTTCGCGCAGATGACCCTGGATCTCTCGACGGAGTGGTCCGCCTACCACCGCGACGGCGCACCTGAGCTATATCCCGAGCACCTGCGCGCGGAGATCGACGAGGTGAGCAAGAGGATCTACACCGAGATCAACAACGGTGTGTATCGGAGCGGCTTCGCCGGTTCGCAGCAGGCCTACGAGGCCGCCTACGACCGGTTGTTCGCGGCGTTGGACTGGGTGAGCGAACGGCTGGCCAATCAGCGATTCCTGGTGGGCGACACCATCACCGAGGCCGACGTCCGGTTGTTCACCACGCTGGCCCGCTTCGACCCGGTTTATCACGGGCATTTCAAATGCAATCGCAGCAAATTGACCGAAATGCCGGTGCTGTGGGCCTACGCGCGCGACCTGTTTCAGACGCCCGGATTCGGCGACACCGTCGACTTCGTCCAGATCAAGCAGCACTATTACATCGTTCACGCCGATATCAACCCCACCAAGATCGTGCCCAAGGGCCCCGATCTGGCCAATTGGCTGTCCCCGCATGGGCGGGAAAGCTTGGGCGGCAAGCCGTTCGGGAAAGGCACACCTCCCGGGCCGCCGGTGGAGGGCGAGCAGGTGCCCGCTGGCCACGGGGCCTGAGCCCGGCGGATCCTCAGAAGGTCAGCCGCACCGACCATTCCGCGTGCGGGACGTCGCGCAGCTCGCCCGCGGGATCCACGGCCAACGTCAGCAACTGCACGACGATTCCGGCCAGCCGCCCGCGCTGCGGGTCGACCGACGGGATCGTCACGGCGAACCGGGTGCCGGGGCGAAAGATCGTGCTCTTGGTGTTGGTGGGGTCGTCGTACACCTGCAGCAGCCGCCAGGGCGCCCGGTAAATGGCATCGGGCACTGAAAGCTGAACCGGATAGCGCTCGCTGACCGGTAGCTCGCCCTGACTCTGCGGTGTCTCACAGTCTTCGAGGTTGAGCACGTTGCAATACAGGTAGGGCCCGACCCGGGTGAGGTGGCCGTGCGAATAGGCGCTGATCTGCGGGTGTTGCGGCCCGGAACGGCCCACCAGCAGCCAGGTGCCCACCCCGGCGCCGACGCACAGCAGCGCCACCAGGCAGGCGAGCAGCACGGCCACACCCCGCTTGCTTCCGGATTTCACTCGGCTACCACCGCCGGAGCGCCGACCCCGCGGCGCGTGCCCTCCTGCTCGACCATGATCGGCCTATTTCCTCCCAGGCCGGGAATCAGCGAGTTGCCGCGGAAGCTGACCAGCGTCTGCGCCAGGCCCAGGATGAGCAGCGCAGTGACCGCGGTGAAACCGACCCACAGTTCGGTGTACACCAACACTCCCAGCGCGCCGCCCAGCACCCAGGCCAACTGCAGCGTCGACTCCGAGCGCCCGAATCCCGATGCCCGGGATTCCTCGGGCAGATCGTTCTGCAGCGAGGCGTCCAGTGAGGCCTTCGCGATGGCGCTGGCCCCCGACGTGACCAGGGTGGCGATCACGGCCAGCACCAGGTTGCCGGCCACCGCGGCGGCCAGCGCGACAGCGCTCACCGCCACCGTGCAGCGCACCACCAGCGCGGCGGGCCTGCCCAGCTTCAGGCGTGCGCTGGTGAAGTTGCCGACGAAATTGCCGATGCCGGCGGCGGCGCCGATCACCCCGAGCATGGCGACCTGGGCCCAGCCGTTGGCCTGATGTGCCTTGGCTACGAACGCGGGATACAGGAACAGGAAGCCCACCATGACCTTGATGGTGCAGTTACCCCACAGCGAGGTGATGATGTTGCGGCCCAACGGTTGCCGGAGTGTTCCGCTGACCTTCTTGACCTCATCGGGCCAGCTTCGCCGCAGCGGTTCGCTGTCGCGGCGGTAGCTCAAGGTGGCGGGAACCTCACCGGCGGTCACCTCGACCCAGCGCGGGATCCGCATGGACAGCGACGCGCCGGCGATCGTCACCGCGATCACCACGAACAACGCCCCGGGCAGCTTGAACAGGTGGGTGCAGACGAATTCGACACCACCGGCTATCGCGCCGCCGACGATGGTGCCGCCCAGCAGACCGAACGTCGTCAGCCGCGCGTTGACCCGGACCAGGTCGATGCTCGGCGGCATCACCCGCGGGGTCACCGCACTGCGCAACACGCTGAACGACTTCGAGAAGACCATCATCGCCAGTGCGCACGGATAGAGCACCCACGACGGAAAACTGCCGGTGGCGCCGTCGTAGTTCATCACCAGCAGCAAAGCCAACGCGGTGCGAAGGCCGAACGAGGCCGCCAGGGCGACGCGCCGGCCGTGCTGCAGCCGGTCCAGCGCCGGACCGATCAGCGGTGCGATCACCGCGAACGGCGCGATGGTGATCAACAGGTACAGCGCGACGCGGCCCTTGCTCTCGCCGGCGGCCGCCGCGAAGAACAACGTGTTGGCCAGCGCGACGGCCATCGCGGCGTCGACCGCGAAGTTGGCCACCACGGGCCACGTCAGCGCCGTCAGACCGGACTTGTCGGCACCGTCGGCCGTCGCGGCGCGCTGCACCATCCAGTACATCCGCGAACCCATCTCGCGGCTGCGCAGCGCGGCGGCGCGGGTGACGGTGATCCGCTCACCGGAAACCGGGCCACGAGACGTCTCGCTGGTGCGACGCTCCGGCTCCGGCTGCTGACCCAGCGGGGGTAGGTAGCGGTTGGCGCTCGGCATCGGCGACGGGCGGCGCGTGCGCCGATCGGCAGCCTTACCGGCGGGGTAGTTGGCCGCGCCCGGATGTTGGGAGGCAGCGCCATTGCCGGGCCGGCGGCCCGGCTGAGAGGCCACCCGGCCCGGATTGTTTTGCCGCCATCCAGACACGTCGCAATTCTCCCCTATGGCGACGACATGCGTCTGCAGGTAACGGGGCGTGGCTCGTCAACCTAGTATTGGAAACGCAATGCAGACAGAAGACAGCGTGACCACACCCAGCGAGGAGCCTGCCGTGGAATCCGCCGTGGCGACCGTGGCCGACTGGCCCGAAGGGTTGGCGGCGGTGCTCACCGGCGCGGCAGACCAGGCCAGGGCGGCCGTCGCGGAGTTCAGCGGGCCGGAGATGCTCGGCGATTACCTGGGCGTCAGCTACGAAGACCCGAACAGCGCCACCCACCGGTTCCTGGCGCACCTGCCCGGCTATCAGGGATGGCAGTGGGCGGTCGTGGTGGCCGCCTATCCCGGCGCCGACCACGCCACCATCAGCGAGGTGGTGCTGGTGCCGGGGCCGACGGCATTGCTGGCGCCGGAATGGGTCCCGTGGGAGCACCGGGTCCGGCCCGGCGACCTGAGCCCCGGAGACCTCCTGGCGCCCGCCGCCAACGATCCGCGGCTGGTTCCCGGCTACACCGCCAGCGGTGACCCCCAGGTCGACGAGACCGCCGCCGAAATCGGGCTGGGCCGACGTTGGGTGATGAGCGCCGAGGGGCGCGCGGAGGCAGCCGAACGCTGGCGCACCGGTGACTACGGGCCCGACTCGCCGATGGCACGTTCCACTAAGCGGGTGTGCCGCGACTGCGGCTTCTTCCTGCCGCTGTCGGGATCGCTGGGTTCATTGTTCGGCGTATGCGGGAACGAGCTGTCGGCCGACGGTCACATCGTCGACAAGCTCTATGGCTGCGGTGCTCATTCGGACACTCCGGCTCCGGCGGGCACCGGGTCGCCCGCCTACCAGCCGTACGACGACGGCCTGCTGGACGTCAGCCAAGCGCCGGTCGAGCCGTCCGCGCCGGTCGAATCGCCTGAGGTGTTAGAGGCGCAGCCGGAGCCCGAGGGCGCCGAGTCTCAACCCGAGACTTCCGCCGAACCGTCGCAATCCGGGCCCGTGGCACAAGCCGCGGAGTCTCAACCCGAGACGCCGGCCGCACCGGCGGAAGCCGCGCCCGCGGCCGAAGCCGCGGGGACTGACGAGCCGCCGCAGACCGAGACGCCGGACTAGCCGGTTTCGGCGGCGGCCTTGATGCGGGCCAGCGAGGCGTTCATGCCGTCGAGCAGTTCGCGTTCGAAGTTGGTGGTCCCGCCGAACAGTGCATTGACCGACAGGTTCGAAAAGGCCGAGACGCCGTTTTCGGCGTGACGGCTTTCGACCAGCCGGGTGCCCTCGCCGCTGGGCTCGAGCTCATAGCTCCAGATGGTGTTGTTGGTGTCGACGCGGAATGCCAGCCTGCGGTCGGGGACGATGTCGACCACCGTGCAGGTGGTCGGCCAGAACATCCGGTTGCGGCGGTTGAGGTTGAACGTGCGGGTGCCCGGACGGATCGGGCCGAAGGGCTTCATCCAGCGACACTGCGGACTCCACTGCGGCATTCGCCGCAGATCGGAAATCAATTGCCACACTTTGGCCGCCGGCGCGTCAATGTCGACTTGGGCCTGTAACAGCGGGGCTACCATCGCACCTCCGAATTACTGGTGATCGAGATAATTTTCGAGCCCGGCCTGGGCGCCGCGTGCACCGCGACGGGCCGCGGCAAGCTGCAGCAAGAAGATGCTGGTGCCCAGCACCCCGACGCCGAGCCCGGCCAGAGCCACCGGACGCCAACTCTGCAGGGCGGACACCAGGAAAGCCGCGGCCACCGCGATGATCCAGCCCAGCGCACCGAGCGCGATGAACGGCCACACGTGCAGCAGCGCGGCCGGCAGCGGCGGCGCGGCGCGGGGCGGACTCGATTCGGCGGGCATCGCGATCAACATAGCCCGCCGCCGGTGTGCGCCGACGGCCCACCCGGTTGCTGCGAAGGGTGATCGAAATCGCCGAGCAAAGCCGGATGCGACGGGCAGGCAAGCGTTTCGATGTGAACCACGCAGCTTAGCGACACGATCAACACCGGTCGTTCACCGGTTCGTGTCCCGGTTTCGCGGGCGTGCGTGTAACCTCGCGCCATGCCTGACAGCGATGCTCGGCTGGCCAGCGACCTGTCACTGGCTGTTATGCGGCTGGCCCGCCAACTGCGGTTCCGGAATCCGTCATCCCCGGTGTCATTGTCCCAGCTGTCTGCGCTGGCGATGCTGACCAATGAGGGCCCGATGACACCCGGTGCCCTGGCGATTCGCGAGCGGGTGCGGCCACCGTCGATGACCCGGGTGATCGCCTCGCTGGCCGAGATGGGCCTGGTGGACCGCGCGCCACACCCGGTCGATGGGCGCCAAGTGCTGGTCTCGGTCTCTGAGTCCGGAGCCGAATTGGTCAAGGCCAACCGCCGCGCCCGCCAGGAGTGGCTGACCAAGCGACTGGCGACGCTGAACAGCGAACAGCGTGACGTGCTGCGCAACGCGGCCGATCTGATGCTGGTCTTGGTCGACGAAGGCCCGTGACCCAGCGGCCAAAACCCTGAATGCTCATCGACGTTGACGACCCCGGTGATCCACGGCTCGACGATTTCCGCGACCTGAACAGCGTCGATCGCCGTCCCGATCTGCCGTCCGGCAAAGGACTGGTGATTGCCGAGGGCGTGCTGGTGGTGCAGCGCATGCTGGCGTCCCGCTTCCGTCCGCATGCCTTGCTGGGCACCGACCGCCGGCTGTCCGAACTCGCAGATGACCTGGCCGGCAGTGCCGTGCCGTTCTACCGGACCTCCGCCGAGGTCATGGCCCAAGTGGTCGGCTTTCACCTCAACCGCGGCGTGCTGGCGGCGGCCCGTCGGGTGCCCGAACCCAGCGTTGCCGAGGTGGTCGCCGGGGCTCGCACCGTCGCGGTGCTCGAAGGGGTCAACGATCACGAGAACCTGGGCTCGATCTTCCGCAATGCGGCGGGGCTCGGTGTCGATGCGGTGGTGTTCGGCAGCGGCTGTGCCGATCCGTTGTACCGCCGAGCTGTCCGGGTGTCGATGGGTCACGCGCTGCTGGTGCCGTATGCCCGGGCAAACTGCTGGCCGGCCGATCTGAAGATCTTGCGGGAGAACGGTTTCCGACTCATGGCAATGACGCCGCGAGACACCGCATGCGCCTTGGCGCAGGCGATGACGGCCGCGCGCGATGAACGCATCGCGGTGTTGGTGGGCGCCGAGGGCCCAGGACTGACGCCGGCCACCCTGCGGTGCAGCGATGTGCAGGTGCGCATCCCGATGTCGCGGGGCACCGATTCGCTCAACGTCGCGACGGCCGCTGCGTTGGCGTTCTACGAGCGGGCCCACTCGGTGACGAGAGGTGACGATGGACAGTCAGACTAGGCTCCGGCTGATGAGAGACGAATCCGTTCCCTGGGCAACGGGTTTGACCGTGACCGCATTCGTTGCGGCGGTCACCGCCACCGCGATAGTGGTGCTCAGCCTGGGGCTGGTTCGGGTGCACGTGCTGCTGGCCATCGCGCTCAACATCGTGGCGGCCGGGGGACTGGCACCGACGTTGTGGGGGTGGCGGCGCACCCCGGTGCTGCGCTGGTTTGTGCTGGGTGCCGGAGTGGGCGTGGTGGTGGCGTGGGTGGCGCTGCTCGCCTTGACGGCCGCAGGCCGGCCTTAGTGGTGATCGCGAGGGCGGCAGAGCCGGGCGAACCGGGTCGCCACCGTCGGCCTAGCGCTGCCCGCCGGAGCGCACGCCGAGCAACACGTCTTCCCACGCCGGGATGACCGGCTTGCCGCGGCGGGTGTGTACGGGCTTTTCGTCCGGCTCGGCGATTGGCGTCTCGGCGACCGGCGGCCTCGCCGGCTCTTCGAAGTCGACGTGGGCGACCCGGGCCACCGGCCGTAGCGGACGTTCGAAGTTGGGGTCGATCAGCGCGCTGGCCGCGTCATCGATCGCGGTGACCGTTCCGCCGTGGGCGCCGGGGGAGAAGGAGAAATGCGCGAGGTTGTCGGAACGTCCGACCTTCCAGGCGAGCTGCACCGTCCAGCGGTTGTCCTCGTTGCGCCAGGCGTCCCAGCTGAGCTTGTCGTGGCTGAGGCCCCGGGTGACCAAGGCTGCGCTGACCGTCTCCAGCAGCGTCAGCACGGCGGGGCCGTCGGCCAGCATCGGGTGTGCGGCGGTTGCCAGCTCCGCGGCGCGGAACCGTTCCAACAGCACCGGGTGGGCAAAGCGGCGGATCCGCGACACCTCCGAACCGGATGCCGCAGCAACCTGCTCCACGGACGCGCCCGCGCGGATCTTGGCCTGAATTTCTTTGGGACTCAGCATGTTGGTGACTTCAATCTCGAGCTGCGGTTGCTCAGAGGACAGGGCTGCGTCGCGCAGCAGAGCTCGCAGGCGGTCGTCGGCCGCTAGCTTGAACTGCTCTGCGGAGTCGCCATCCTCGCAGATGACGTATTTGCTGTCGGCATCCAGCCCAACCACTTTGAGTTCCCGCATGGTCTTCTCCTCGCAGGCTCCGTGCAGGTCAGCGACGGACCCGTCACGTGCGCACTGTAGTCCAGCAACCGCCCGTCACCTGTGCTGACACGCGGTACGGTTGCCTGCTGATTGCCAGTCGGTTAAAGGCGCTCGACGACCCAGTCGATGCATTGGGTCAGCGCGCTGACGTCATCGGGATCCACCGCCGGGAACATCCCCACCCGTAGCTGATTGCGGCCGAGTTTGCGGTACGGCTCGGTGTCGACGACACCGTTCGCCCGCAGGGTCTTTGCCACGGCCGCGGCATCGACCTCGTCGGTGAAGTCGATGGTGCCCACCACCTGCGAGCGCAGCTTGGCATCGGTGACGAATGGCGTGGTGTAGGGCCGCTCCTCGGCCCAGGAGTACAGCCGGCTCGACGAGTCCGCCGTCCGCTTGACGGCCCACTCCAGTCCGCCGTTGCTTAGCAACCAGTCGACCTGCTCGGCCATCAACGCCAGGGTGCCGACCGCCGGGGTGTTGTAGGTCTGGTCCTTCAGGCTGTTCTCCACCGCGATGGGCAGCGACAGGAAGTCGGGGACCCAGCGGCCGGAGGCGGCGACCGACTCGACTCGGGCCAGCGCGGCGGGGCTCATGACGGCCAGCCACAGGCCGCCGTCGCTGGCGAAATTCTTCTGCGGAGAGAAGTAGTAGGCGTCGGTCTCGGCGATGTCGACCGGCAGCCCGCCGGCGCCGGAGGTCGCGTCGATGACGATCAGCGCGTCACCGGAGTCCGCGGGCCGGCGGATGGGCACCGCGACGCCGGTCGAGGTCTCGTTGTGGGCCCAGGCGATTACGTCCACCGAGGGGTCGCCCTGCGGCTCGGGGGCGGTGCCCGTGTCCGACTTGATGACGATCGGATCGCCGACGAAGGGATTCTTGGCGACCGCGCTGGCGAACTTCGAGCTGAATTCGCCGAAGGACAAATGCAAGGACCGCTTGTCGATCAAGCCGAAGGCCGCGGCATCCCAGAACGCCGTCGCGCCGCCGTTGCCCAGAATGACCTCATAGCCGTCGGGCACGGAAAACAGATCGGCCAGCCCGGACCGCAGCCGTCCAACCAGATTCTTGACGGGTGCCTGCCGGTGCGAGGTACCGAACAACGGCGCGGCCGTCGTCGTCAACGCCTGCAGCTGTTCGGGACGGACCTTGGACGGGCCGCACCCGAACCGGCCGTCGCGGGGTTTGATGTCAGCGGGGATCTCGAGCTGGTCAGCCATGCTCATCAGGGTAGTGAGCCGGCCTGACCGGGCGGTGCGGAGGCCCGACTGCGGACCCCGGTGGTTCAGGCAAAAGGCCTGTTCGGACCCTCACAGAGTTTCGTCTCGTGTGATCCAGGGCATAGAAAATCCATGACCACTGGTCAGGTCACAGTGCCGGGGAGGACCTAGGAAATATCCGGTACCTGCGGTACTGTCTGGACATAGCACGTCCAAATGTAAACCTCGTTGGGGAGGCCTGGATATGGCTAGGACGCGATTGGTCCGGCGTTGGCGAAGCAACATGGAAGTGCGCGACGACGCCGAATACGTCAACATGCTTGCCACACTGTCCGAAGGGTCGGTGCGGCGCAACTTCAATCCGTACACCGACATCGATTGGGAATCACCAGAATTCGCTGTCACGGAGAACGATCCGCGGTGGATCCTGCCCAGCACCGATCCACTGGGTCGCCATCCCTGGTATCTGGCGCAGTCAGACGAGCGCAAGATCAAGATCGGGATGTGGCGCCAGGCCAACGTGGCCAAGGTCGGTCTGCACTTCGAATCCATCTTGATCCGGGGCCTGATGAACTACACGTTCTGGGTGCCCAACGGTTCGCCGGAATACCGATACTGTTTGCACGAGTCGGTTGAAGAGTGCAACCACACCATGATGTTCCAGGAGATGGTCAACCGCATCGGCGCCGACGTGCCGGGCATGCCGCGAATTCTCAAGTGGCTCTCGCCGTTGGTTCCGCTGGTGGCCGGCCCGTTGCCGGTGGCGTTCTTCATCGGCGTGCTCGCCGGCGAGGAGCCGATTGACCACACGCAGAAAAACGTTCTGCGCGAAGGCAAGTCGCTGCACCCCATTATGGAGCGGGTGATGGCCATTCACGTGGCCGAGGAAGCCCGTCACATCTCGTTCGCCCACGAGTTCCTGCGCAAGCGGGTGCCGGAATTGACCAAGAGGCAGCAGTTCTGGACGGCGCTGTACCTACCGCTGACCATGAAGGCGCTATGTCGCGCAATCGTGGTGCCGCCCAAGGCGTTCTGGCGCGAGTTCGACATCCCGCGTGAGGTCAAGAAGGAACTGTTCTTCCGGTCGCCGGAATCACGAAAGTGGCTCAGTGACATGTTCGGTGATGTCCGGATGCTGGCCTACGACACCGGCCTGATGGAGACGCGCTCGGCACGGTTGATGTGGCGGCTGTGCAAGATCAACGGCAAGCCGTCGCGTTACCGCAGCGAGCCGCAGCGCCAGCACCTGGACGCGGTTCCGGCGGCCTAGAGGTTTTATGCCGCACGTCATTACCCAGTCGTGCTGTAACGACGGGTCCTGTGTTTTCGCGTGCCCGGTGAATTGCATTCACCCGACACCGGATGAGCCCGGCTTCGCCACCTCGGAGATGCTCTACATCGATCCGGTGGCGTGCGTGGACTGTGGTGCCTGCGTGAGCGCGTGCCCGGTGGGCGCGATTGCGCCCGACACTCGGCTGGACTCCAAGCAGCTGCCGTTCATCGAGATCAACGCGTCCTTCTATCCGGACCGGCCGAAGGACGAGAAGTTGCCGCCGACTTCGAAGCTGGCTCCGGTGATTCCGGCCGCGCAGGTGCGTGCCCGTGGTAAGCCGCTGACGGTCGCCATCGTGGGATCGGGGCCGGCCGCGATGTATGCGGCCGACGAACTGCTCACTCAGCATGACGTGCGCGTCAACGTCTTCGAGAAGCTGCCTACCCCATACGGTTTGGTGCGCGCCGGAGTGGCGCCCGATCACCAGAACACCAAGAAGGTCACCCGGCTTTTCGACAGGGTCGCCGGTGATCGCCGGTTCCGGTTCTACCTCAACGTCGAGGTCGGCGAGCAGCTCAGCCACGCCGACCTGCTGGCTCACCACCACGCCGTGCTCTACGCCGTCGGCGCGCCGGATGACCGTCGCCTCGACATCGAGGGCATGGGGTTGCCGGGGACGGGCACCGCAACCGAGTTGGTCGCGTGGATCAATGGGCATCCCGACTTCGCCGATCTGCCAGTCGATCTGAGCCACGAGCGGGTGGTGATCGTCGGCAACGGAAACGTCGCCCTCGATGTAGCCCGGTTGCTCACCTCGGATCCCGAGGATCTGGCCCGCACCGACATCGCCGACCATGCGCTGGCGGCGTTCCGGACTTCGGCGGTGCGCGAGGTGGTGATCGCCGCCCGCCGCGGCCCCGCCCAGTCGGCGTTCACGCTGCCCGAGTTGATCGGGCTCACCGGCGCGTCGGAGGTGGTGCTCAGCGCGGCCGACCATGAGTTGGTGGCGGCCGATCTCGCGACCGCTTCGGATGCGCTGACCATCCGCAAGCTGGAAATTTTGAGCACGCTCGGCAACGACTCGGCGCCGTCGGACCGCCCGCGAATCAGGCTGGCGTATCGGCTCACCCCGAATCGGGTGCTGGGGGACCGGCGCACCACCGGTATGGAGTTCGCGGTCACCGGCACGGACGAGACGTTCGTTCTGGAAACGGGCCTGGTACTGACGTCGATTGGCTACCGCGGCAAGCCGATTCGCGATCTGCCCTATGACGAATCGTCGGCCGTGGTACCGAACGACGGGGGCCGCGTCATCGACCCCGCCTCCGCTGCACCGGTGCCCGGCGCCTACGTCGCGGGTTGGATCAAGCGGGGGCCCAGCGGGTTCATCGGCACCAACAAGTCGTGCTCGTTGCAGACCGTGCAGGCCTTGGTCGCCGATTTCAACGCCGGCAAGCTGACCGATCCGCTGGCCAAACCCGAGGCGCTGGCCAGCCTGGTGCGCGCCCGTCAGCCTGACGTGATCGACGCGGCGGGATGGCGCGCCATCGACGCCGCCGAAATCGCGCGCGGCAGCGACGAGGGCCGGCCCCGCAACAAGTTCACCGACGTGGCCGCCATGCTCACGGCGGCGGCCGCCGCAGAGCCGGCGCCGCCACCGCGACGCCGGCTGCTGGATCGGCTGCTCGGCTAGTCCCGATGGTGGCGACCCGCGTCGCCCGGCTGCGCCGCGCTCGCGATCGCCACTAGTCCGGATGGTGGCGACCCGCGTCGCCCGGCTGCGCCGCGCTCGCGATCGCCACTAGCCGGCTCCCTGGCCGGACATGGCCGCGGTGATCTCGTCCATGCTGACCTCGCGGACGGGCTGCCCCAGCGACCAGTGGTGGCCGAACGGGTCGGCGACCATGCCGTAGCGGTCACCCCAGAACTGATCTTCCAGCGGGGCCACCACGGTGGCACCGGCATCCAGCGCCCGCTGGAAGCTGGCGTCGACGTCGGTGACGGTCAGGTGGATCGTGACCGGGGTGCCGCCCAGCGACGTCGGCGTCATCGACTTGCCGCCGCATACCTCCGGGAAGTCGTCGTTGAGCATCACGGTGAAGCCGTTGATGCGCACCGCGGCGTGCACCAGTTTGCCGTCGGGGCGCGGCACACGCCCTATCTCCTGGGCGCCAAAGGCCTTGACGTAGAAGTCGATAGCCGCAGCGGCGTCGTCCACCACCAGGTGTGGGGACAGTGCCGGTTCGATGTTGATCGCCATGCTGGTTCTCCTTGCTGTCGTATTCGCCCGTGAGGGATCACCAATATTGACCGGGCATCGCGGCAATTCTCACCGCCTCGGTTCGAAGAAAATTCGTCACACCGGGTTGAAGCTGTTGATCAGCCAGGTCCCGTTGACCTTGGCGAGGCCGACACTCACCGAGCTGGTCGTGGTCGTCGGGCCGGACTGTTCTGGGGAGCTCGTCGTCTGTGAGACGAAGACGAGGATCGTCGCGGCGTTGGTGGCCAGGCTCTGAACCCCGGAGCGCTGAACGGTGGCGGTGGTGGTCAGCCGCTTCTGCCGCGCGTTAGGGGCAACGACCTGGCTGGTGAACTGTCGGTAGTAGTTGCGGAAATCGCCGGTCAGCATCGCACTGGCGGCGTTGAAGTCCTGTTCGAGTGTGTCCGGTGAATAACTCAACACCTTCACCGTTCCTGCGCTCGCGGTCTGCGTTGCCGCTTGGCGCTCGGAGAGGCGATCCGCGACCGGCGGTGGTTGTTCCTTTTTCAGATGCATCTCCCAGGCGCCGAGCGCGTCGATGCCCACCGCAGAGACGGCGAGGACAACGACGGTCGCCCACCAGACGATGCGCCCTGTCAAAACTGATCTCATGTCACGAACTCGACCTTGGACACCTTGTAGGTGTCACCGACTTTTTCGACGCGCATCGCCAGCCGCCAGTTTCGCGAGTCTTGCGCCGCGCCGTTGCTTTTGGTGATTTTTGCCGTCGCGGCCACCAGGACCTGCGCTTTGGTTCCGCTGATCGACTCAAGTGCCGCGGCGTTCACGATCCCTTGGGCCGATACTTCGGAATCCACGACTGTTTTGGTGAAGTCTTCGCGTCTCGTCAGAAAATCGTTGTGGAATTCGCCGATCGATCCGTCGACGATGCGCTGGATGTCGCTGTCGGCGGATTTTGAGCTCAGGTTGGTGAGCCAGCCCGCGAATTGTTTGGCGTAGTCGACGTACGGCTGCCACTGCGGAGCGGCGGTCGACGGTTGTGGACGCGGCCGCAAGACCTGCGCCGTCGCGAATGCGCCGGAGCACAGCAACAGCATCGTGAGGACCAGCGGCACCAGCACCGAGGTGAGCGTTCTTGGTCTGGGTTCCGGTGCCGCTGACGGGTAGGGCGTCATCGAAGGCATCGCGGGCCAAGGGCCGGCCGTCTGGATCGGCGGTGCGCCCATCGCTGCCGTGGCCACCGGCCATGGCGCGGCCGGCGGGTTCCATTGCACGGCAGCGGCGCTGACCGCCTCGCCGAGGGCCTGGGCAAAGTCGGAGCAGCGTGAAAACCGTCGAGCGGGATCCTTGCTCATCGCTTTCGACAGCACGGGGTCCAGCGGCGCCAGGTCGGGGCGCCGCTGTGCCAGCAGCGGTGGCGGTGCAGTGAGATCGTTGGTGATGACTGCTGTCGGGCTGGTGTCCGCGAAGGGAGCGGCGCCAGTCAGTAGGTGAAACGCCGTGGCGGCCAACGAGTATTGATCGGCCCGCCCGTCAAGTGCACCACCCATCAGCTGTTCTGGCGCCGCGTAACTGGCCGCGCCCGCCGTGCCGGAAGTCGCAAATGCGTTGATGTCGTCGACTTTGCGGGCTATACCGAAGTCCGACAATAGAATTCGTCGTGGTTCCGTATCGGATGTGCTAAGCAGAATGTTTTCGGGTTTGATATCGCGGTGCAGCATTCCGCGCCGGTGACCGTGGTCGAGCGCGTCCGCGACGGCCGTGACGATCTCGAAGACCTCGCGCGCGGCCATGCCGTGGGTGTGGTGTTCGCGCAACAGGCGCCCGGCGTCGGTGCCCTGCACGTAGTCCATGGCGATCCATAGCTGGCCGTCAAATTCGCCACGGTCGTGTATGGCAACGATATTGGGGTGTCGCAGCGCGGCGGCCAGGTCCGCGTCCCGCTCAAAACGTTCCCGAAAACCGGCATCATCGGTCAACGACGCGGACAAGATCTTGAGCGCGTCCAGCCGCGGCAACCGGGGGTGCCGCGCCACGTAGACGTCAGCCGTCGCGCCCGAGCCCAGTAGCCCCTGAATGGTGTAGCCGGCAAACTCGGCACCATCCCTCAAGGTCATGGAGCAATCTTACTGAGTGACCGGCAAAGAAGGTGGCGCCGAGTGAATGGCTCAGGCGTTGGTCAGACTGCGGTCCCAGCCCTCGACGGCTTCTGGCTTGCGGGGGCCGGGCCCCACGTAGATGGCCGACGGACGGACCAGCTTGCCCAGCCGCTTCTGCTCGAGGATGTGGGCGCACCAACCCGCGGTGCGTCCACAGGTGAACATCGCCGGCATCATGTTGGCCGGTACGCGGGCGAAGTCCAGGATCACCGCGGCCCAGAACTCGACGTTGGTCTCGATGGCCCGGTCCGGGCGGCGTTCGCGCAACTCGGCCAGGGCGGCCTGCTCCAACGCGACGGCGACCTCGTGGCGCGGCGCGCCCAGCCTTTCGGCGGTAGCGCGCAGCACCCGCGCCCGCGGGTCCTCCGCCCGGTAGACCCGGTGTCCGAATCCCATCAGCTTGTCGCCGCTGTCCAGGATCTTCTTCACCAGGCCACGCGCGTCGCCGGTGCGCTCGACCTCTTCGATCATCGGCAGCACCCGTGCCGGCGCCCCGCCGTGCAGCGGCCCGCTCATCGCACCGATTGCCCCGGACAAGGCCGCCGCCACGTCGGCGCCGGTCGAGGCGATCACCCGCGCGGTGAAGGTCGAGGCGTTCATGCCGTGCTCGGCGGCCGAGACCCAGTAGGCGTCAATCGCTTCGACGTGCCGCGGGTCCGGCTCACCCTGCCATCGCGTCATGAAACGGGCAGTGACCGTTGCGCATTCGTCAATCACCCGCTGCGGGACCGCCGGCTGGTAGATGCCCCGCGCCGACTGCGCGACGTAGGAAAGTGCCATCACCGATGCCCGGGCCAGTTGATCGCGGGCGGTCGAGTCGTCGGTGTCCAGGAGCGGCTTGTACCCCCAGATCGGGGCCAGCATCGCCAGGCCGGCCTGCACGTCGACGCGCACGTCGCCGGTGTGGATGGGCAGCGGGAACGGCTCGGCGGGCGGCAGGCCGCGGCCGAACTTGCCGTCGACCAGCAGCGCCCACACGTCGCCGAAGGTGACCTGCTGAGTCACCAGGTCTTCGATATCGACACCGCGATAGCGCAGCGCACCGCCGTCTTTATCCGGTTCGGCAATTTCGGTGGTGAAGGCGACCACGCCCTCGAGGCCGGGGACAAAGTCTTCGGGTACCACAGTCATGGGAAAATTCTCGCACCCCCTGATCGGGCCGACGCTACCGGCTGGTAGCAAGCGCCGGTACCGTTGGCGCGATGGCAGGACCAGACGACGAGCACCTGCAGAGAATGCGTGTGGAGTACGGGTCAGTGGAAAAAGACGGCAGTCCAGATCTTGACGCGGATTGGCTCGACGAGGGCTGGGTTTCGTTGTTGCGCAAATGGATTGACGACGCCGAACGGTCGGGCGTTGCCGAGCCCAATGCATTCGTGCTGGCTACCGTGACCGCGGACGGCAGGCCGGCGAGCCGATCGGTGTTGTGCAAGAGCGTGGACGAGACAGGGATCACTTTTTTCACCAACTATGACTCGGCCAAGGGCGACGACCTTGCGGCGACGCCATACGCCTCGGCGACGTTTCCCTGGTACCAGCTCGGCCGTCAGGTCCACATTCGTGGCGCGGTGCGCAAGGTCACCGCGCAGGCCACCGAGGACTACTGGTCCAAACGGCCGCGCGGGTCGCAACTGGGCGCCTGGGCGTCGCACCAATCGCAACCGATCGCCTCACGCGCGGCCCTGCTCGATCAGCTGGGCGAGGTGACCGCCCGCTTCGCCGACCGCGACCAGGTTCCGGTGCCGCCCGGTTGGGGCGGCTATCTCATCGCGCCGGAGCTGGTGGAATTTTGGCAGGGCCGGGAAAACCGATTGCATAACCGCATCCGGATCACCGGAGATCGGGTGCAGCGCCTGCAGCCCTAACCCGCTGATGATGCACGCCGCGCACCGGCATGAGGGGATCGATCGCGGGCGTGACCAGCGGACCCGACCCCGGACGGGCGCCTCATCCTCATAACGACTACCTTTTGCAGTAAGCACCAAGTCAGCAGCCATATCAGCCAGAGCGCAAAGGGGTTCTCGTGGCAGACACCGACGACACCGCCACTTTGAAGTACCCGGGCGGTGAAACCGACCTGGAGATCGTCAACGCCACCGACGGCGCTGACGGCATTGCGCTGGGCTCGCTGTTGTCCAAGACCGGCTACACCACGTTCGACAACGGCTTCGTCAACACCGCCTCGTGCAAGAGCTCCATCACCTACATCGACGGCGACGCCGGCATCCTGCGCTACCGCGGCATCCCGATCGAACAGCTCGCCGAGAAGTCGACCTTCATCGAAGTGAGCTACCTGTTGATCTACGGCGAACTGCCGAACAAGGAACAGCTGGCCGACTTCACCAAGCGGATCCAGCTGCACACCATGCTGCACGAGGACCTGAAGCGGTTCTTCGACGGCTTCCCGCGCAACGCGCACCCGATGCCGGTGTTGTCCAGTGCCGTCAACGCGCTCTCGGCCTACTACCCCGATTCGCTCGACCCGATGGACAGCGAGGACGTCGAGCTGTCGACGATCCGGTTGCTGGCCAAGCTGCCGACCATCGCGGCCTACGCCTACAAGAAGTCCGTCGGCCAGCCGTTCCTCTACCCGGACAACTCACTGACGCTGGTGGAGAACTTCCTGCGGATGACGTTCGGGCTGCCCGCCGAGCCCTATGAGGCGGACCCCGAAATCGTTCGGGCGCTGGACATGCTGCTCATCCTGCACGCCGACCACGAACAGAACTGTTCGACGTCGACGGTCCGGCTGGTGGGGTCGTCGCAGGCCAACCTGTTCACCTCTATCTCCGGTGGCATCAACGCGCTGTGGGGGCCGCTGCACGGCGGCGCCAACCAGGCCGTGCTGGAAATGCTGGAGAAGATCCGCCAGAGCGACGACGACGTCAGCGACTTCGTCCGCAAGGTCAAGAACCGCGAAGAAGGCGTGAAGCTGATGGGCTTCGGCCACCGGGTCTACAAGAACTACGACCCGCGCGCCCGCATCGTCAAGGAGCAGGCCGACAAGATCCTGGCCAAGCTCGGCGGCGACGACGACCTGCTGAGCATCGCCAAGGAACTCGAAGAGGCGGCGCTGACCGACGACTACTTCGTCGAGCGCAAGCTTTACCCCAACGTCGACTTCTACACCGGCTTGATCTACCGGGCGCTCGGCTTCCCAACCCGGATGTTCACCGTGCTGTTTGCCCTCGGCCGGCTGCCCGGCTGGATCGCGCACTGGCGGGAGATGCACGACGAGGGCGACAGCAAGATCGGCCGCCCGCGCCAGATCTACACCGGCTACACCGAGCGTGACTACGTCACCATCGACGCGCGCTAACCAGTGGCGATCGGGAGCGCGGCGTAGCCGGGCGAACCGGGTCGCCACCATCTAACCCAGCGACGCCAGCACCGCCATCGCGGCGTTGTGCCCGCCGATGCCCGATACCGCCCCGCCGCGTTGAGTGCCCGACCCGCACAGCATGATCCGCTCATGCGCGGTGGCCACCCCCCATCGCCGCGCCGGGGTGTCCAGCGGGTCGTCGTCCTCGGCGAACGGCCACGACAGGCCGCCGTGGAAGATGTTGCCGCCGCTCATCCGCAAGGTCCGCTCCAGATCCAGCGTGGTCGTCGTCTCGATACACGGCCGGCCAAGCGCATCGTTCAGCAACACGTCTTGAATCGGTTCGGCCAGAACAGAATTCAGCGATGTCAGCACGTCGTCGCTCAGCCGGCCGCGCAGCGTATCGGAGTCAGCGCGGCCGAACAGCCAGTGTGGGGTGTGTAAGCCGAACACCGTCATCGTGTGGGCGCCCGAGTCGCGCAACTCGGGGGACAGGATGCTGGGATCGGTCAGCGAATGGCAATAGGCCTCGCACGGCAACGGATTCGGAACCTGACCCGAGGCTGCCCGCGCGTAGGCCGTATTCAGTTGTGTCCACGTCTCGTTGACGTGAAATGTCCCGGCGAATGCCTGCTGGGGTGTGACACCGTGGTCGCGCAGCCTGGGCAGCCGTGCCAGCACCATGTTCACCTTGACCTGTGCGCCGGCGGCCGCCGGTGACGGTTCTTCGCCCAGCAGCCCGGCCAGCACCGTCGGTGTGACGCCGGCCAGAACGAACCGGGCCCGAATCAGGAGTTCCTGCTCGCCGGTGCGATAGCGGACCTCGCCGCTCGGGTCGACGGCGTAAACCTCTGCGCCAGTAGATATTTCGGCGCCGTGACGGACAGCCGCCGCGGCCAGGGCGGTGGTCAGTGCGCCCATGCCGCCAATCGGGACGTCCCAGTCGCCGGTGCCCCCGCCGAGCACGTGATACAAGAAGCAGACATTTTGCGTCAGCGACGGCTCATCGAGACGGGCGAATGTGCCGATGAGTGCGTCGGTCGCCATCACCCCGCGAACCACGTCATTGCTGACCGCGTCGGTGATGGCGTGCCCGATCGGTTCGTCGATCATGGCCCGCCACGCGGCCTCCGCGCCGCGATCGCCTCCTTCTACCACGTGCCGGCGGGCGCCCTGCCGGGTGCGCAGCGGTTCGAGCAGGGTCGGCCACAGTCGTTCGGTCACCAGCCGGCAGCGCCGGTAGAAGTCGGCGAACCCCTGCGCATCCCCGGCGGCTCCTATCGCCGCGAAGGGGATGGAGTCAGCTGCGGGCGACCCGATCAACAGCCCGCTGCGGCCGCCGCACGCCGGGTCGGGTGTGTACGACGAAAACGGCCGCCGCGCCAACCGCACCTCGGCACCCAGGTCCTTGACGATGCGCGGCGGCAGCAAGCTGACCAGATAGGAGTAACGCGATACCCGAACGCCGACACCGTCGAAAGCTTGCGCCGAGACGGCCGCGCCGCCGACTTGGTCCAGCCGCTCCAGCAGGCGCACCCGCAGGCCCGCACGGGCCAGGTAGCCGGCGGCGACCAGGCCGTTGTGCCCGCCACCGATGACTATGACGTCCAGTGCGTCGGCTTGGCCTGCTTGGTCGCTCAGCTCAGGTAGCCCTCGACCTCGTCGGGTGGACGCACCTCCGCCGCTCGCGGGTCACCACCGCTCTCGCGTAGCGCCCGGCGCTGCCGCAGCAGATCCCAGCACTGGTCGAGTTCGACCTCCACCCGCCGAAGGCGGTCCTGTTCTTCCGACGTGTCGATGTCACCGCGCTGCAGCTGGGATCGCAGCGCCTTCTCCTCGGCGACCAGCTGGCGAATGACCGCCAGGGTCTCGTTGTCGGTCGGTTTACTGCCGTTGGCCATCGCTCCAGTGTGCCGGACCCACCCGAGGGATGAATCGGTAGGCTGCAGATCGCCTGGCACGCGGACCAGCGTGGGCGAACGACCTGAGGGAGGCCGTCGTGGGCGTCAAACGGCCCGGTCTGCCCTGGCTGATCGCCGTGGTGGTGATCCCGCTGCTGATAGCCGCGATCGGTTACGGAGTCTCGCTACGATCTGAGTCCGCAGGCCGGCTCGGTCCTGCTTCGTCGGCGCCCTCTGCTGCGCCGAAGCTTTCATTGGCGGCGTTCTCCATGGTTCGTAACGGCAACACCCTCACCCTGACTGGAGACTTCCCCGATGAGCCCGCCAAAGCGGCGTTGCTGAAGGTGCTTAACGGAGCACTGGGCCCCGGTGTCAACATCGTCGACCAGATCCGCATCAACCCCGCCGTCGACGCACTCGATTTCGCCAAGGCCATGCCGGTATTCTCCGACAGCGCGTCGATCGCCGATTTCACCCTCACGGTCAGCGGGGACACCATCACCTTGGCGGGCACCGCGGCATCGCCCGATCAGAAGAACACCCTCAACACCGATGCCAAGCGCATCTGGTCGAACCTGAATGTTGTTGACAACGTTGCCTTTAACGCGCCCGCAGCATCTCCATCGCCCAATGCCGCGTGCGCCAATCTGCAATCGGCGATCAACACCTTGACCGACGGTGCGCTCACCTTCGAATCGAATATCGATAGTCTGACCGCCTCCGACGAACAGGTTCTGGCTCGGGTCGCCGAGAAACTCAAGGCATGCCCGAATGCGCACGCGGCCATCAACGGCTACGCCGACAGCACCGGCAATACCAGTCTGAATGTTCCGTTGAGCGAAGAGCGCGCTCAAACCGTCGCCGGCTTCCTGCAAGCCCACGGGGTGGCCGGCGACCGGTTGACCGCCACGGGTTTCGGGTCGGCCTACCCGATCGCGCCTAACGGCACGGACGGCGGTCGGGCCCAAAATCGCCGGGTCGAAATCGTAATCAGCTAAGGAGCTTTCGACGTGGACTTCGTCATCGAGTGGTTATGGTACCTGCTCGCCTTTGTCGCCGGGTCGGCGGTTGCCTGGGTGATCGCCACGCTGCTGCACCGCCCGAACAACGGCGCGCGGCGATGAGCCACGTGCACTGGTGGCTGTGCGCCCTGTCCTTCGGGCTGGGCTTGGTACTGACCCTCACCCTGATGATGACGCCTGTCAAACACCAAGTGCCGGTAGCGAAGTCGCCGGACGGGCGGCCGACGTCCGAGCCCGCCACCACCGCGATTCCCATCACCGAGCGACGCACCACCCAAATCCCGGTCACCGAGCGGCGGACCACCAGGATCCCGGTCGCCAAAGAGTCGCCGACGGCCAAGCTCCCGGTGTGGGGGCCGGCGCCCTATGGTCCGGGCTCCGCCGACGCCGCATCCGACGGTGGCGGACCGGCCGGATATCTGGTCAAAGCCCTTGCAGGCAGCAAGCTTTACTTCACACCCGACGATCCGGCCTACGATCGGACGACCGCGCAGGTCTGGTTCGCAGACGAGAAGGCCGCGCAGCAAGCCGGTTTCGCGCCATGGAGCGACAGCCCGGACAATCCGCGGCGGCGGTAGAGCGCTAGCTGGGGCCCGGCAGCCGCAGCACCAGCCGCGCGCCGCCCAGTGCACTGTTCTCCAACGAAGCCGTCCCGCCGTGCAGCTGGGCTTGTTGGGCCACCAGTGCCAAACCCAGGCCCGACCCGGAGTGCGAGGCCGTCGATCCGCGGGAAAACCGGTCGAACACCACCTGGCGCTCATCCTCGGGCACGCCCCTGCCGTTGTCGTCGATGGCGATCTCGACGCCGGCGCGCGAGCTGACCGCAGACAGTTGGACCTTGGTGGCGCCGCCATGCTTGACGGCATTGGCGATCGCGTTGTCGACGGTCAGGCGCAACCCGGCCGGCAGCCCGACGATGATGCAGGTGGGTGAGTGCACCAGGGACACGTCGAGCCCGGGGTAGATCCGGGTGGCGTCGTGGGCGGCGCGGTCGAGCAGTTCGGTGATGTCGACGGGCACGTGATCGTCAGCCGTCGACAGTTCGCCCTGGGCCAACCGCTCGAGGGCGGTCAACGTGGCCTCGATCCGCGACTGGGTGCGGATGACGTCGGCGAGCACCTCTTTGCGTTGCTCGTCGGTCATGTCCAGGGTGGATAACACTTCGAGGTTGGTGCGCATCGCAGTCAGTGGCGTGCGCAGTTCGTGCGACGAAACCGCGGCGAAGTCGCGGGCGGACGCCAGCGCATCCTTGGTCCGGTCCTGTTCAGTCCAGATGCGCTGCAGCATGCCGCGCATGGCCTCGGCGATCTCGACGGCCTCGCTGGCGCCGCGCACCGCCACCTGCGGCCGCTCGTCGGCGTCGATGGAGCGGGCTTGCTGGGCCAGTCGTTTGAACGGTCGTACCGCGAAAGCGGCCAGCAGCCAGGCGAATACCGCAGCCGCTCCGATCGAGAGCCCGCAAATCAGGATGACCCGGCGGTGCAGGTTGTTGGTCTGTGCGATCGTGTCGTCGTAGGTAGCACCCACCGCCACCATCGTCGGCTGCGGGGTGCGGGCCTCCAGGGTTCGTACTCGATAGCGCACCCCGTTGATGTAGGTGTCGGCGTAGCCCACATCCAGCTGCGGCAGGATGACGTGCGAGTTGGACTTGACCTGCCCGTCGCGGCGGACCGTGATCACGGTGTCCTGATCGTTGGGGGTCCGCGGGATGTCCTCGAGGCCACGGGGCAGGAAGGGGATGGCGAAACCGGCCGCCTCGTCAAGGCGGCGATCCAAACGTTCGGTCCAGGCGCTGGTGATGCCGAACCACACGACCGCTCCCGCGATCACCACCACGATCGCGGTGCCGATGGCCGTCGCGACCGCTACCCGGGCCCGTAGCGACGGCGTACGGGTCAGAATCCGGGACAAGAACTTCATGGCCGCTCGACCTGGTTACTGCATGCGCAGTACGAATCCCACTCCGCGCACTGTGTGCAGCAGCCGGGGGCCGCCGTTGGCCTCCAGCTTGCGGCGCAGATATCCGATGAAGACGTCGACGACATTGGTGTCGGCGGCGAAGTCATAGCCCCACACCAGCTCGAGTAGCTGCGCGCGGGACAACACCGCGGTCTTGTGTTCGGCCAGCACCGCCAGTAGGTCGAATTCCCGCTTGGTCAGGTCGACGTCCGCGCCATTGACCCTGGCGCGCCGGCCCGGAATGTCGACTTCCAGCGGCCCGACCGTGATGGTTTCCGACGACGACGTCGCAGTCGCACCACGGCGGCGCAGCAGCGCTTTCACCCGGGCCACCAGCTCGGCCAGCACGAAGGGCTTGACCAGGTAGTCGTCGGCGCCGGCCTCCAGGCCGGCCACCCGGTCGTCCACCGAGCTGCGGGCGGACAGCACACAGACCGGGACGTCGTTGTCCATGGCCCGCAGCGCGGTGACGACGCTGACGCCGTCCAGCACGGGCATGTTGATGTCGAGCACGATCGCATCCGGGCGCGTCTCGGTTGCGCTGCGCAACGCCTCGGCGCCGTCGACCGCCGTCGACACCTCGAATCCGGACAGCCGCAGACCGCGTTCGAGAGACGCGAGCACATCTGAATCGTCATCGACGACCAAGACCCGCGGTGAGCTACCAGTGTCCATGCCGCCCATTTTGCCTGATTGTCCACCGTGGCTGCGGGAGGCGCGAGGCCTCGCGGCGTCGGCGGCCGCATCACCCGCGCCGAGAGGTAAACGACGCACGCCCGCGTCGGCGTTTCTGGTGCGTGGTCTACCTGTCGCGCGGCACACCGATGTTGCGGTAGCGCTGCAATCGGGCGGCCAGCCGCTCCTCGGACGGGAGCTCGCGCAGGGCCTGCACCTCGGTGGCGATGGCTTTTGACAATCGCTGGACGAACTCGACCGGCTCGTCGGCGGCATCGGGATGCTCGGGCACGATCGCGTCGACGATGCCCGATGCCAGCAGATCCGCTGACCGGATGCCTTGTGCCGCAGCGAGTTCGGCGGCGTGATCGGTGTCGCGGAAAACGATCGCGCTGGCCCCCTCCGGCGGCAGCGGCGCCAGCCAGCCGTGCAACGCGGCCAGCACCCGATCGGCGGGCACCATCGCCAGGGCCGGCCCGCCGCTGCCCTGCCCGAGCAGCACCGACACCGTCGGCGTATCGAGCGTCACCAGCTCGGCCAGACTCTGGGCGATCTGCCCGGCCAGCCCGCCCTGTTCGGCTTCGGCGGACAGGGCCGGCCCCGCGGTATCGATCACCAGCACCAGCGGCAGGCGCAACTCGGCGGCCAGCGCCATGCCGCGGCGGGCCTCGCGCAGCGACGCGGGGCCCACCCCGCCCTTTTCGACCCCGCCCGTCAGTCGCTGCTGGCCAAGCACCACCACCGGCTGGCCGGCGAATCGGGCCAGCGCCAATACCGTGGTCGCCGCCTCTCCCTGGCCGGTGCCCGACAGCAGCACCGGCTCGGTGGCGCCGTGCCGCAGCAACAGCCCCACACCCGGCCGATCCGGCCGCCGCGACGCCACCACGGAGTCCCACGTCGCGACGTCAGGTATCGGTTCGTCGGGGTCCGGCGCGGGCAGCGGCTGGGGAGGATCGGCGATCACGGTCAGGGCGCGATCCAGCGTCCGGCGCAGTTCGCCGAGCGGGATGACGCCGTCGATCACTCCGTGCCGCTGCAGGTTCTCCGCGCTCTGGACGCCCTCGGGGAAGGGCTCGCCGTAGAGCAGCTGGTATACCCGCGGGCCGAGGAAGCCGATCAGCGCGCCCGGTTCCGCGACCGTGACATGGCCCAGCGAACCCCAGGACGCAAAAACCCCGCCGGTGGTCGGGTTGCGCAGATAGACCAGGTAAGGCAGGTGCGCCTGTTTGTGCAGCCGGACGGCCGCGGCGATCTTCACCATCTGCAGAAACGCGACGGTGCCCTCCTGCATCCGGGTGCCGCCGGAGCTCGGCGAGGCCAGCAGCGGCAGCCCCTCGGCGGTCGCCCGCTGCACCGCCGCGGTGATCCGTTCGGCCGCGGCCACCCCGATCGACCCGCCCAGGAAGCCGAACTCGCACACCACCACCGCGACCCGCCGGCCGAAGATGCGCCCCTCGCCGGTCAGCACCGATTCGTCCAGACCCGTCGCGGCCCTGGCGTCGGCTAGTTCTTGCGCGTAGGACGCGTTGACCGGCACGGCGAGCGGTTCGCTGTCCCAGCGGATGAAGGAATTTTCGTCCAGCACCGCATCGCGTAGTTGACCAGCCGTGATAGGACTCACGTGACGAGGCTATATAGGGTGGCTGCCATGATCGGTGTTACCCAGGCCGAAGCAGTCATGACCATCGAGCTGCAGCGCCCCGAGCGCCGCAACGCCTTGAACTCTCAGCTCGTCGAGGAGCTGCGCGAGGCCGTGCTGAAGGCGGGCGACGGCTCCACCCGCGCGATCGTGTTGACCGGTCAGGGCACGGTGTTCTGCGCCGGCGCGGATCTGAGCGGGGACGCCTTTGCCGCCGACTACCCCGACCGGCTCATCGAGCTGCACAAGGTGCTCGACGCCACGCTGATACCGGTGATCGGCGCCATCAACGGTCCGGCCATCGGCGCCGGCCTACAGCTGGCCATGCAATGCGATCTGCGGGTGGTGGCACCGGACGCGTTCTTTCAATTCCCGACCTCGAAATATGGTCTGGCGCTAGATAACTGGAGTATCCGGCGGTTGTCCTCGCTGGTCGGCCACGGCCGGGCCCGGGCGATGCTGCTCACGGCGGAGAAGCTGACCGCCGAGGTGGCGCTACAGACCGGGATGGCCAACCGCATCGGGACGCTCGCCGACGCGCAGGCCTGGGCGGCCGAGATCGCCGGGCTGGCTCCGCTCGCGATTCAGCACGCCAAGCGGGTGCTCAACGACGACGGCGCCATCGAAGAAGCCGGGCCGGTGCACAAGGAACTCTTCGACAAAGCCTGGAGCAGCCAAGACGTGGTCGAGGCGCAGGTCGCCCGGATCGAGAAGCGGCCGCCGAAGTTCCAGGGGGCCTGACGATCATGCGGGGGACGCTACGGCTGGTCGCCGGCACGGCGTCGCTTGCGGCCGGTGGTTGGCTGGTGCGGGCGCTGCACGGCGCGCCGGACGCCCTCGGCGCCCACCCCGCTGCGATCGCGGCGGTGACGGCGGGATCGCCGCACTACCGCGACGGCGCCTTCGTCAACCTCGAACCCGGGTCCGGCATCACGATGGACCGCGAGCAACTGCGGCTGGTGGCGTGGGAGCTGATCGGGAACCGGGGTGGCAGCCGGCCCAAGGGGCCGATCCCGCTGGCGCCGCCGGGCATCCTCGACGCTGACCCCAGCCGGCTGGCCGTCAGCTGGTTCGGCCATTCCACGGCGCTGCTGGAGATCGACGGTTACCGGGTGCTCACCGATCCGGTGTGGAGCAACCGCTGCTCACCGTCGGACGTGGTCGGGCCGCAGCGGCTGCATCCGCCGCCGGTTCAACTCGAAGCGCTGCCCGCCGTCGACGCGGTGGTGATCAGCCATGACCACTACGACCACCTCGACATCGACACGGTCGTGGCGTTGGCCCACACCCAGCGGGCCCCGTTCGTCGTGCCGCTCGGCATCGGCGCCCACCTGCGCAGGTGGGGGATACCCGAGCACCGCATCATCGAGCTGGACTGGCATCAGAGCACCAAGGTCGACGAGCTGACCATGGTTTGCGTACCGGCACGGCATTTCTCGGGACGTTTCCTGGATCGCAACACCACGCTGTGGGCGTCGTGGGCGTTCATCGGCCCGACGCACCGCGCGTACTTCGGCGGCGACACCGGCTACACCAAGAGCTTCGCGCAGATCGGCGCCGATCACGGGCCGTTTGACCTGACCCTGTTGCCCATCGGGGCCTACAACACGGCGTGGCCGGACGTTCACATGAACCCCGAGGAGGCGGTGCGGGCGCATCTGGACGTTACCGACGGCGGACTGCTGGTGCCGATCCATTGGGGCACTTTCCGGTTGGCCCCGCACCCGTGGGCGGAACCGGTTGAGCGCCTGCTCGCCGCAGCGGCGCCCGAGCAGGTGAATGTGGCGGTGCCACTGCCCGGCCAACGCCTCGATCCCACCGAGCCGGGAAAATCCGACCCGTGGTGGCAGCTGTAGATTCACGCTGCGGCCATCCTCACCGCGTTAGGGTTCGCGGCATGACCAAACGTGCGGCCGCGACTGCCTTCACCGCGGTGCTGCTCGGGCTGACCGGATGCGGCTCCGCGCAGCCGATAGCCGGGCCGCCGTCCACACCGTCCGACGTCGCGCCCAACCAGGCCTCCGGCGTGACGATTCCCGCCGGCCGCATCGACGAGGCCGTCGCGAAGGTCGACGGGCTTGTCGATGACCTGATGAAAAGCACCGGCATCCCGGGGATGGCCGTAGCCATCGTCCACGACGGAAAAGTATTGTACGCCAAAGGTTTCGGCACCAAAGACGTGAGCAAGGGGCAGGCCCAGGACAACAAGGTGGACGCCGACACCGTCTTCCAGTTGGCCTCGGTGTCCAAGTCGGTGGGCGCGACAGTGGTCGCGCACGAAGTCAGCGACAACGTCGTCGCATGGGACACGCCCGTCGCGTCCAAGCTGCCGTGGTTCACACTGAGCGATCCCTACGTCACCAGCCATGTCACCGTCGGCGATCTGTATTCACATCGCTCGGGGCTGCCCGATCACGCCGGTGACAAACTCGAAGACCTGGGCTACGACCGGCGGCAAACGCTGCAGCGGCTCAAGTACCTGCCACTTGACCCCTTCCGAATCAGCTACGCCTACACCAACTATGGGATCACCGCCGCTGCCGAGGCGGTGGCGGCCGCCGCGGGCAAATCATGGGAGGACCTGTCCGGCGACGTGCTCTACCGCCCGCTGGGAATGGCCTCGACCAGCTCGCGCTTCGCCGACTTCATCGCCCGGCCCAACCATGCGGTCAACCACATCAAGGTCGATGACAAGTGGCAGGCTCGTTTTCAGCGGGACCCGGATCCGCAGTCACCGGCAGGCGGGGTGAGTTCATCGGTGAATGACATGGCCCGCTGGCTATTGATGTTGTTGGGCAACGGAACTCATAACGGCCGGCGGATCGCGTCGCCGGAAGCCTTGCTGCCCGCCACCAGCCCGCAGATGGTGTCGTCGCCCGCGAAGACGCCGAAGGCGCGCACCGGTTTTTACGGTTACGGCTTCAACTCCTCGGTCGATTCCTCGGGCCGCACCGAGTACAGCCATTCCGGTGCTTTCGATTTGGGGGCGGCGACCAACTTCGTGGTGATGCCGGCCGAGGATGTGGCCATCATCGCGCTGACCAACGCCGCGCCTTACGGCATCCCGGAGACGCTGACCGCCGAATTCATGGACCTGGTCCGGTACGGGCAAATCCGCGAGGATTGGGGACCCATGTACAAGCAAGCGATCGGCTGGCTGAACAACCCGGTGGGTTCGCTGGTCGGCAAGCAGCCCCCGGCCAACCCCGCCCCGGCCCGACCGCTCAGCGACTATGCCGGCAGCTACGCCAGCGACTACTGGGGTCCGGCGATCGTGACCGAACGCGACGGCGTGCTGCAACTGGCGATGGGCCCGAAAAACCGGACGGTCACCCTCAACCATTGGGACGGTGACACCTTCACCTTCCCGTTGGCCGACGAAAACGCCCCGCCCGGAACGGTTTCCAAGGCTGTTTTCGCGGCCAACACGCTGAACTTGGAGTACTACGACTCGAACAAGCTGGGAACCTTCACCCGATGACTCTCGCCGCTACCTCCGGGCTCACCGACGCCGAAGTCGCGCAGCGGGTTTCCGACGGCAAGACCAACGCGGTGCGGGAACGTGCCACCCGAAGCATCACCGATATCGTGCGGGCCAATGTCTTCACCCGGATCAACGCGATCCTGGGGGTTTTGCTGCTGATCGTGCTCGCGACGGGCTCGGTGATCAACGGCATGTTCGGCCTGTTGATCATCGCGAACAGCGTCGTCGGCATGGTTCAGGAGATCCGGGCCAAGCAGACGCTGGATAAGCTGGCGATCGTCGGGCAAGCGAAGCCCTTGGTGCGCAGGCAATCCGGTACCCGGGCGGTGCCGCCCGATGAGGTGGTGCTCGACGACATCATCGAACTGGGCCCCGGTGATCGGATCGTCGTCGACGGCGAAATCGTCGAAGAGGCGAACCTGGAAGTCGACGAGTCGCTACTCACCGGTGAGGCCGACCCGATCGCCAAGGCCGTCGGCGACCCGGTGATGTCGGGCAGTTTCGTCGTCGCGGGCGGCGGCGCCTACCGCGCTACCAAGGTCGGACCGGACGCCTATGCGACCAAGCTCGCCGAGGAGGCCAGCAAGTTCACCTTGGTGAAATCCGAACTGCGCAACGGTATCAACCGCATCCTGCAGTTCATCACCTACCTGTTGATACCCGCCGGACTGCTCACCATCTACACCCAGCTGTTCACCACGCGGGCGGACTGGCGGCAGGCCGTGCTCCGCACGGTCGGCGCACTGGTGCCGATGGTTCCCGAAGGACTGGTGTTGCTGACTTCGGTCGCGTTCGCGGTCGGGGTGGTCCGGCTCGGTCAGCGGCGCTGCCTGGTGCAGGAGCTGCCCGCCATCGAAGGGCTGGCACGGGTCGACGTGGTCTGCGCGGACAAGACGGGCACCCTGACCGAGAGCGGCATGCGGGTCGCGACCGTGGACGAACTCGGCGAGTCGGGGGAGCGTGAGCGGATCGCCGCTGTGCTGGCGTCTGGCCGCGGCTGATCCGCGACCCAACGCCAGCATGCAGGCGATCGCCGAGGCCTATCCCGAGCCGCCCGGCTGGACCGCCACGGCGACAGCACCTTTCAAATCGGCCACCAAATGGAGCGGTGTGTCGTTCGCGGACCACGGCAACTGGGTGATGGGGGCGCCGGACGTGTTGCTCGAGCCGGGCTCGGCGGCCGCCGAACAGGCCGAGCGGATTGGCGCGCAGGGATTGCGGGTGCTGCTGGTAGGCGCCGGTGACGTCGCCGTCGATCACCCGAGCGCACCGGGCCGAGTCACTCCGGTCGCGCTGGTGGTGCTCGAGCAAAAGGTGCGCCCCGACGCCCGTGAAACGTTGGATTACTTTGCTGATCAAGGTGTTTCGGTCAAGGTGTTGTCCGGGGACAACGCGGTCTCGGTCGGCGCTGTGGCCGGCAAGCTCGGTCTGCACGGGGAGACGATGGACGCGCGCCGACTGCCGTCAGAGCCCGCGCAATTGGCCGATGCACTGGACGCCCACACCACCTTCGGCCGGGTGCGGCCGGACCAGAAGCGCGCCATCGTGCGCGCCCTGCAATCACACGGACACGCCGTCGCGATGACCGGCGACGGCGTCAACGACGTGCTGGCGCTCAAGGACGCCGATATCGGCGTCGCGATGGGCGCCGGCAGCCCGGCGTCTCGCGCCGTTGCGCAGATCGTCCTGCTGGACAACAGCTTTGCCACACTGCCATACGTCGTCGGTGAGGGGCGGCGGGTGATCGGCAACATCGAGCGCGTCGCCAACCTGTTTTTGACCAAAACGGTGTACTCGGTGCTGCTGGCGTTGCTGGTGGGCATCGAATGCCTGCTTTCCAAACCACTGAAGGCCGACCCCCTGTTGTATCCGTTCCAGCCCATCCACGTCACCATCGCGGCCTGGTTCACCATCGGGATACCGTCGTTCATTCTGTCCCTGGCGCCCAACAACGAACGCGCCCACTCGGGCTTCGTGCGCCGGGTGCTCTCCTCCGCGCTGCCATCCGGGCTGATCGTCGGGTCGGCGACGTTCGCCTCCTACCTGTTGGCCTATCACGGTCGGCACGCCAGCTTCGTCCAACAGGATCAGGCGTCGACTGCGGCCCTGATCACCTTGCTGATGACGGCGCTGTGGGTACTGGCGGTGGTGGCCCGTCCCTACCAGTGGTGGCGGGTGGCGCTGGTAATCGTCTCGGGCCTGGCTTATGTGGTGATCTTCAGCCTCCCGCTGGCGCGCAAGGCGTTCCTGCTGGACCCGTCCAATGTCGCGGTGACCTCGACCGCCCTGGGGGTCGGTGTGCTGGGCGCCGCCGCGATCGAGGCCTCATGGTGGATCCGGGCCAGACTGCTGGGTGTGCAGCCGCAGGTATGGCGCTGAGGCGCCGAACACCCTGCCAGCAAGCTGTCGCCGGGCAAGTACGATGCCGGGAAAAGGGAGGGCGCATGGGTTTCCTGGATAAGGCCAAGGATCTGTTGTCGCAGAACGCCGACAAAGTCGAGATGGCGATCGACAAGGCCGGCGAGTTCGTCGACGCCAAGACGCAGGGCAAGTACACCGACACCATCCACCAGGTGCAGCAACAGGCCAAGAAGGCCACCGGTGCCGCGGACACCGGCGACCAGCAGAACTGAGCGATGGCGAAGCTTTCCGGATCTATCGATGTCCCGCTGCCACCCGAGGTGGCCTGGCAGCATGCCTCCGACCTGTCCCGGTATAGGGACTGGCTGACCATTCACCGGGTGTGGCGCAGCACCTTGCCCGACGACATCGAAAAGGGCACGGTCGTCGAATCGATCGTCGAGGTCAAGGGCATGTACAACCGGATCAAATGGACGGTGGTGCGCTACAAGCCGCCAGAGGGCATGACGCTCAACGGCGATGGCGTCGGCGGTGTGAAGGTCAAGCTGATGGCCAAGGTCGCGCCCAAGGACGACGGCTCGGTGGTCAGCTTCGACGTGCACCTAGGCGGCCCGGCGCTATTCGGCCCCATCGGCGTGATCGTCGCCGCGGCCCTGCGCGGCGACATCAACCAATCGCTGGAGAACTTCGTCACCGTGTTCACCAAAGCTGACCCGACCACGAACGGCGACAGCGGGGTCCACCGCTGACCGCCGGCGTTAAGCGGCGGTGTCCTCTGCTCGCTCACCCGGATCGGAGTCGCAGTCAGTTAATCTCGCTACCATGAGTCGCCGACTGCGCCCCGGCTGGCTGGTGGCGTTTTTCGCCGTGGTGGTGTCGGCCAGCGCGTGGTTGCCGTGGCTGAGGACGACCGTGAACGGCGGGGGCTGGGCCAACGCAATCGGCGGCGCTCACGGCAATTTGGAACTGCCCCGGGGGTTCGGCGCGGGTCAGCTCATCGTGCTGTTGGCCTCCACGCTGTTGGTGGTCGGCGCGATGATGGGCCGCGGTCTGTCGGTGAAGCTTGCTTCTGTTGGCGCACTGTTGATTTCATCGCTGATCGTGGCGCTGACGGTGTGGTACTACAAGCTCAACGTCAGCCCGCCGGTGTCGGCCGAATACGGCCTGTACGTCGGGGCGGGCGCCGCGGTCGGTGCGGTGGCGTGCTCAATGGTGGCCGTGATCGCCGCATTGGCATCCGGCCGGTCCGGCCGCTGAACCGTCAGGCCGACGGGAACTCGTGCTTCCCCGAG
>NZ_LZKU01000116.1 GCF_001672975.1 Mycobacterium sp. 1465703.0 | reverse complement strand
TCGGTGACAGTGCCCGGGGCGCGGTATTGACCGGCGGTGTAGTCAGGTGCGGGCAGCGCCCGGGTGTCGAGTTTGCCGTTGACCGTCACCGGCAACGCCTCCAGCACCACCACCGCGGCCGGCACCATATACGCCGGTAACCGCTGCCCCAACACCGCACGCACCACGACCGGATCAGCGGTCCCGGTGATATAGCCCACCAGACGCTTATCGCCGGGGCGATCCTCACGGGCGATCACCACCGCCTGCCCCACCCCCGCCACACCGCTTAACGCGGACTGGATCTCACCCAACTCGATGCGATACCCGCGCAGCTTGACCTGCTCATCAGCACGCCCCAAATACTCCAACTGCCCATCAGCACGCCACCGCACCACATCCCCGGTGCGATACATCCGCGCCCCCGCACCCCCGAACGGACACGCCACAAACCGCGACCCGGTCAACCCCGCCCGACGCCAATACCCCACACCGACGCCGCGACCGGCCACATACAAAAACCCCACCACACCGGCCGGCAACGGCGGCAACCCCCCCTCCACCAA
>NZ_LZKU01000115.1 GCF_001672975.1 Mycobacterium sp. 1465703.0 | reverse complement strand
CGGCACCTACCCGATCCTGGGCGACCCGTCGACCTTCGGTAACGCTTCGCCGATTGGCGGTGGTGGTACCGGCCTGGGCGGCGGTTCGGGCTCCGGTGCCAGTGGCGGTCTGGTCAACGACGTGATGCAAGCCGCCAACCAGCTGGGCGCCGGCCAGGCTATCGACCTGCTCAAGGGCTTGGTCATGCCGGCCATCACGCAGGGCATGCACGGCGGCGCTGGTGCCGCAGGCGCTCTACCGGGTGCCGCGGGCGCTCTGCCGGGTGCCGCAGGTGCTCTACCGGGTGCCGCAGCTGCCCTACCGGGTGCCGCGGGTGCACTGCCCGCCGCTGCGGGCGCTGCCGGTGCGTTGCCGGCGGCCGCCGGGGCGGTACCGGTACTGCCCCCGGTCTAGTCCTTTACAAACCCTCCACAAGACGGCACCGCAGAAGCATCTGCGGTGCCGTCGATTTTTGTGGAGATTCGGCTGCGCTCAGCTCGTGTCGTCACAGAAATAACATTAGAAACACACGTAACATCGCCTGGTGTCCCGTAGGCGTGCACCGACGATGCTGCTCACCGCTATGGCGGCGACCGTCGTGCTGGTCTCGTGGCTGGCGGACACCACGCGTGATCGCAACGCCTCCGGGCCGCCGCCGTCCCGCGGCACCCAACTCGCCGAACAGCCCCTGGTCGGCCTGGGCCCTGGCGTCACCGTCCGGGAGATCAGTCAGGACACCCCGTTTTCTCTGGTCGCCCTTACCGGTGACCTGGCCGGCACGTCGACTCGGGTGCGCGCCAAGCACCCCGACGGTTCGTGGGGTCCCTGGTATCAGACCGAGTACGAGACCGCGGCACCCGATCCGGGCGGGCCAGACCAATCCGGGGGAGCGACAGAAGGGCCGCGCGGCACCGATCCGGTGTTCGTCGGCACCACCAGGACCGTTCAGATCGCGGTCACTCGCCCGCTCGACGCGCCGGTGATCCAGCCCCGGACGGCACCGCCGAGCGAGAAGAACGACTTGGGCTACAAGCCGGCATCCAGGGAACAGCCCTTCGGACAGAACATTTCGGCCGTCCTCATCTCGCCACCGCAGGCGCCGGCCGAAACGCATTGGACACCACCGGCGGGTGTGTTGATGCCCGGCCAGGCGCCCCCCGTCATCAGCCGCGCGCAATGGGGTGCCGACGAGTCGCTGCGCTGCGGTAGCCCCCAGTACGACAACGGGATTCGCGCCGCGGTGGTGCACCATACCGCGGGCAGCAATGACTACTCGCCGCTGGAATCGGCCGGCATCGTCAAAGCCATCTACACCTACCACAGCAAGACGCTGGGCTGGTGCGACATCGCCTACAACGCGCTCGTGGACAAATACGGCCAGGTATTCGAAGGCAGCGCGGGCGGTCTCAGCAAAGCGGTCGAGGCCTTCCACACCGGCGGATTCAACCGCAACACCTGGGGCGTGGCGATGATCGGGAACTTCGACGACGTGCCCCCCACGCCGATCCAGCTGAGAACCATGGGAAGGCTGCTCGGCTGGCGGCTGGGCCTGGACGGCGTCGACCCCAAGGGCACAGTGCAACTGGAGTCAGCGGGCAGCCACTACACCACTTTTCCGGCCGGCTCCATCGCGACGTTGCCGACCATCTTCACCCACCGCGACGTCGGCAACACCGATTGCCCGGGCAACGCCGCGTACGCGCTGATGGACGAAATAAGGGACATCGCATCGCATGTCAACGATCCACCGGAAGAATTGCTCAGGGCACTGCAGGGCGGCGCGATCTATGACCACTGGCAGGCAATCGGCGGGACGAACAGCGTGCTGGGTGCGCCGACCTCGCCGGAAGACAGCGCCGAGGGCGACGCCCGCTTTGTCACCTTCGTCCGGGGCGCGATGTACTGGTCACCCGAAACCGGCGCGCAGCCGGTCACCGGCGCCATCTATGACGCCTGGGGCTCGCAGAGCTATGAACGCGGCCCGCTCGGATTGCCGACCAGCGCGGAAATCCAAGAGCCGCTGCAGATTACCCAGAACTTCCAGCACGGCACGCTGAACTACGAGCGGCTGACCGGAAATGTCACCGAGGTCGTCGACGGGATCACTGCTCCGCTGACGACCGAATCTCCAAGCGGCCCAACGGTACCCGCCGAGCACTTCTCGCTACCGTCGCACCCGACGGCCACCTAGCCGCGGCGCTAAAGACGACTGCCCCGCTCCTCCTCACGCCGCCCCGCGGCGCGCATCGTCGCGGCGCTAAAGCCGACTGCCCGCTAAAGCCACCAGCGTTCCAGCACCCGGCCCACCCCGTCGTCGTTGTTGGCGGTGGTGACCTCGTCGGCGGCCGCCTGCACGTCGGGATGGGCGTTGCCCATCGCCACGCCATGACCCGCCCAGCGCAGCATCGGCAGGTCATTGGGCATGTCGCCGAACGCCACCACCTCCTCGGGGGCGATCTCCAACGGCCGTGCGATCTCGTCGACACCGGTGGCCTTGCTGGTCCCCAACGGCACGATCTCGATCAGGCCGTTGTTGGTGGAGTAGGTGATGTCGCCCTCCAGGCCGACGTGCTTGGCCAATTCGGCTGCCATGTCGGCGCTGCGGGCTCCGGCTCGGCGAATGAGCAGCTTGATCGCCGGGGCGCTGAGCAGGTCCTGGATCGACACCTCGGTGTTGTCCGGATTCAGCCAGGCATGCTCGTAACCCGGCGAGCTGACGAACTGGGGAGTCGCCGTGTCATGGGCGCTTTCGCCGATTCGCTCGACGGCCAGCCCCGCCCCGGGGATGACGCGGGTGGCCAGCTCCGCCAGTTCCGCCAGGGTGTCGACGGCCAGCGTGTGGGTGGACACCACCCGGTCGGTGGCCGCGTCATAGATGACCGCGCCGTTGGCGCACACCGAGACTGGCGCGAAACCCAGCGCGTCGGCTACCGGACGTATCCAGCGCGGCGGGCGGCCAGTCGCCACCACGAACCGCGCACCGGCGGCCACCGCGGCACGGATGGCGTCGCGGGTGCGCGGCGAGACCTTCTCGTCGTCGTCGAACAGGGTGCCGTCGACGTCGCAGGCGATCAGCGCCGGCAGGGTCATCGAGACCGCCCGCTTTGGCAGTTGAACCGACCTCTCAATGCAGCCCGCTCTGGCTCTGCCCCGGTCGTGTCACGCCGTCGGTTCCGTATCGCTGCATCCGCTCCTGCAACTCCGACAACCGGATGGCCCGTGAATCCTCCTGGGTGGGCGCGCTACCACCCAGCCGTCGCGGCACCCAGAATTCGTCTTTGGGGTGCGGGTATTCCTCCTGCACCCGGTACAGCAGGTCATTCATCGTCGAACGCAACAGCGTGTTGAGTTCTGCAACCGTGCCCCGCGACGGCAACGGCCGGCCGATCGCCACGGTGATCGGGACCTTGTTGCGGAACACCTTCTTGGGATGGTCCTTGGGCCAGATCCGGTGAGCGCCCCACACGACGATCGGAATGATCGGCACCTGTGCGTCCAACGCCATGCGTGCCGCCCCGGTCTTGAACTCCCGCAGTTCGAAGCTACGGCTGATGGTGGCCTCGGGATGCATCCCGATCAGCTCGCCCTCGCGCATACGCTGCACGGCCACGTCGAACGCGTCGTGCCCCGACCTGCGATCCACCGGGATCAGCCGGGAGTGATTGATGACGTAGTTGACCGCCTTCACGTCGGCCATCTCCGCCTTGATCATGAAGTACGCCCGGCGCCGGCGTTCCCGGACGGCCATCAGCGTCGGAAGCCAGTCGAGGTAGCTGGTGTGATTCTGGGCCAGCAAGGCGCCGCCGCGCGCGGGAATGTTCTCCAGTCCCTGATAGGTGAACTTGGTCCCCTGCATGGCAACCATCGGCGGCACGATCCACTCCGCCAACCGGTAGAACCCCTCGGGCATTCATTCTCCTTCGCTTACTGCGACGGGCGCTCGGCCCTTTTGGCCGATCGGGCCGCCGCCTCGGTGGCCTCCATCTGGGCGGCCTCCGCCATGGTGGGCGCTGTGCCGCCCAGCCGCCGCGGCACCCAGTACGCTCCGGGCTCGGCCGGATAGTGCTCTTGGGCCAGGTGCAGCAAGGCGGTCATCGAGTCGCGTAGGGCAGCGTCGGTCTGCGCGACGTTTTCGCGCGCCGGTAACGGCGCGCCTACCTGCACAGTAATGGGTATTTTGGCGCGACCCACATTTCGTGGGTGATCCTTGGTCCAAATTCGGTGCGCACCCCAGACAATCACCGGCACGATCGGCACGTCGGCTTCCAGGGCCATCCGGGCGGCGCCGCTCTTGAACTCCTTGAGCTCGAAGCTGCGGCTGATGGTGGCTTCCGGATACACCCCGACCAGCTCACCTTCGCGCAGCCGCTGCACCGCCACCGCGTAGGCACCCGCCCCGGCGCCGCGATCCACCGGGATGGTGCGGGTGTGCTTGATCAGGAAATTGACCGGCTTGACCTGCTGCATCTCGGCTTTGATCATGAACCTCAGCCGGCGGCCCCGGCGGTACACGGCCAGCGCAGCGGGCAGAAAGTCGACATAGCTGGTGTGGTTGATCGCCACCACGGCGCCACCCCGCTCGGGGATCTGCTCCTCACCGCGGTAGGTGATCCTGGTGCCGGTGGCCTTCACCGCCAGCTGGGCCAGAAGCTCCAGGGCGCGAAAGGTCGGCTCCGCCATCGATCACTACTCCGACGCCCCTGCGGACCGCGCCCGCCGAGCAGCCCGGGCGGCCGCCTCCTCGGCCTCCAGGCGGGCCGCTTCCGCCATGGACGGAGCGCCTCCACCCAACCGGTGTGGCACCCAGAACTCACCGGCGGGGTGGGGTCCGTACATTTCCTGCGCGCGTTCCAGCAGGTGCTGCATGCGTGAGTGCAGCAGCCCCTTGAGTTCCTCGATGGGCAGCGTGGGCTCGATCGGTTCGCCGACCAGTACAATGATCGGCACCTTGGGACGCCAGAGCTTCTTCGGGTGATCCTTCGTCCAGATCCGCTGGGCGCCCCAGACGATGTGCGGGACGATCGGCACACCCGCCTCGACCGCCATCCGCGCGGCCCCGGATTTGAATTCCTTGATCTCGAAACTGCGGCTGATGGTGGCTTCGGGATAGACGCCGACCAGCTCGCCGTCCTTGAGGTTGCGGACGGCGTCTTCGAACGAGGCCGCGCCGTCCTGCCGATTCACCGAGATATGCCGCAGGCTGCGCATGATCGGCCCGGTGATCTTATGGTCGAAAACCTCCTGCTTGGCCATGAACCGCACTTTGCGGCCCAGGCCCTGCTTGTAGGCCGGCAACCCCGCGAAAGTGAAGTCCAGGTAGCCGGTGTGGTTGATCGCGATCACCGCCCCGCCGCTCTTCGGCAAGTTCTCCACACCCGCGATGGTGATTTTCAGACCCTGCACGCGCCAGACCAGGCGGGCGAGCTGAATAACAGTCCCGTAAACCGGTTCCACAGCACTTCAGCCTAGTGCTCCCCGCCCGGCGCCGCCCCGACAGCCGAGAATCCCAGCCCGGCCATCGTCCCGCGGCCCACCGGTTGAACCCCTACCGGGACTCGTTGACCAGGGCGATCTCGGTGCGTCCGGCGGTCAGGCCGACGGGGTCGGCTCGCGCTAAGCTCGGGGGCGCAAAAGCCGTCAGCCCGGCCGAGGACGACAGCAGCCTGGTGCAGGCCTGTGCAGGCCCCGGTCGGACCCAGCACCCCGGAAAGGCATTAGTGCAGGTCACCAGCGTCGGCCACGCCGGATTTCTGATCAAAACCCAAGCGGGCAGCATCCTCTGCGACCCCTGGGTCAATCCCGCTTACTTCGCGTCCTGGTTCCCGTTCCCGGACAACAGCACGCTGGATTGGGATGACCTGGGTGCGTGCGACTACCTGTATGTGTCACACCTGCACAAGGATCACTTCGACGCCAAGAATCTGGCCGAGCACGTGAACAAGGACGCGGTGGTGCTGCTGCCCGAGTTTCCGGTGCCTGACCTGCGAAATGAGTTGCAGGAGCTGGGGTTTCACCGGTTCTTCGAGACAAGCAACTCGGTCAAGCACCGGATCAGCGGCGCAAAAGGTGACCTCGACATCATGATCATCGCGTTGCGGGCGCCGGCCGACGGGCCGATCGGCGATTCGGCGCTGGTGGTTTCCGACGGCGCGACAACGGTTTTCAACATGAACGACGCCCGGCCGGTGGATCTGGACGTGCTGGCGTCCGAGTTCGGGCACATCGATGTGCACCTGCTGCAGTACTCCGGAGCGATCTGGTATCCGATGGTGTACGACATGCCGGCGCGCGCCAAGGAGTCGTTCGGCATCCAGAAGCGGCAACGGCAGATGGACCGCGCCCGCCAATATCTCACCCAGGTCGGGGCGACCTGGGTGGTCCCGTCCGCGGGGCCGCCGTGCTTCCTCGATCCGGAGCTACGCCATCTCAACGACGACCACGCGGATCCGGCCAACATCTTCCCCGACCAAATGGTCTTCCTGGACCAGATGCGCAAGCACGGGAACGACGGCGGGCTGCTGATGATGCCCGGGTCGACCGCCGACTTCACCGGGTCCACCCTGAATTCGCTGACCCATCCATTGCCCGCCGACCAGGTCGAGGCGATCTTCACCAGCGGTAAGGCCGACTACATCGCCGAGTACGCCGAGCGGATGGCGCCGGTCATCGCCGCGCAGCGGGCCGGCTGGGCGCCCGCCTCCGGGGAACCGCTGCTGGAACCGCTGCGGGCCCTGTTCGAGCCGATCATGTCGCAAAGCGACGAGATCTGCGACGGGATCGGCTATCCGGTCGAACTGGCGCTCGGTCCGGAAACCGTAATCTTGGACTTCCCGAAACGTAGTGTGCGGGAACGAATTCCGGACGAGAAGGTCCGCTACGGATTCGCCATCGCACCGGAGCTGGTCCGCACCGTGCTGCGCGATCGCGAGCCGGACTGGGTCAACACCATCTTCTTGTCCACCCGGTTCAAGGCATGGCGGGTCGGCGGCTACAACGAGTACCTGTACACGTTCTTCAAGTGCCTCACCGACGAACGAATCGCTTACGCCGACGGCTGGTTCGCCGAAACCCATGATGACTCGGCGTCAGTCACGTTGGACGGCTGGGAAATTCAGCGCCGATGCCCGCACCTTAAGGCCGACCTGTCGAAATTCGGCGTGGTCGAAGGAAACACCTTGACCTGCAACCTGCATGGCTGGCAGTGGCGACTGGAGGACGGACGCTGCCTAACCGCGAAGGGCCACCAACTGCGGAGTTCGCGCGCATGACCGAAACCTACGATGACGGCTTGGTCCAGCTCGATCGTACGGCAATCACGTTGTGCCGCTATCATTTTCCGTCGGGTACCGCGAAGGTGATCGCGCTCTCCGCTATTCGCGGGTACAAGGCCGAAAAGTTGGGCCTGTTCACCCAACGGTTTCGGATATGGGGCAGCTCGGACCTGCGCCGCTGGCTGCCGCTGGACATCAGCCGGCCACTCAAGTCGACGTTGATCACGCTTGACGTGCCGGGCACCTGGCCCAGCCCCGCCTTCACGCCGGCGCACCCCGGCGAGTTCACCGCCCTGTTGGATGTCCTGCTGGGACAGCGCGGTTAGGACGCGCGCGACTGCGCGAACGCCCGGCGCCTGCCGTTGGCCACCCGGACATAGACGGATTTCATGGCCGCGACGTAGGCGGTAACGGATTCACGCGCCACTGGGTTGTCCGGGAACAGCACCGTAACCTTGGTTTCCTGCTGCAACCGGATCACCCACATCGACACCTGATGCGACACCCGCCCCTCGTCATAGATCCGGAAGTTCAAGTCGGAGTTGGCGACACAGGACAGTGGGGCGATGCTGGCATCCAGGAACGACATGACGAAGTTGCCCGGTCGCGGCCTGTCGACGCCCGCGTCCGGGGACGCCAATTCCAGGATGCGGTCGAACGGCACGGTCGCCAACTCGACGCCTGCATCGAAGGATATTTGCGCACAGCGCGCCGCGTCCTCGAAAAGCACCGCGCCGTCGGGCACTTTGACCGGGACCAACCCGGTGAACCAGCCCGTCGTCATCAGTTCGGTCGGCGTCTTGCGCGTGTCGGTCGTCGTCACGACGGAAAACCTTTCCGCGCCGGTCAATCGATGTTGGGTCAGGGCGGCACAGCCGAAAACGCCTCCGCTGAAACGTGCACCGGCCGCGACACAGGCAGCCTCGAAACGGTCGGTCTCCTGCTCGTCCATCAGCGTCTCGGTGAGAAGCCGGCCGGCATACGGTACCGATAGGTCACCTAGCGCCAAGGGGAAGCGCGGCAGGGTTCCATCGTTGTCGGCGGCGAAGTCGATCCATCCCCGCACCGCCGGTGAGTCCGCCGTCAGCGCCCTCATCTCGGCACGCTGACGCTCGCAGTAGTCGCCGTACCGGCCCGCCTCCGGCAGCTCGATGGGCGCGTCACCGCCGACCAGTGCCGTGTACATCAGGTGGATCTCACTGAACAAGACGCCGACGATCATCGGGTCGATGCACAGATGAGCGATGCTCGCGTAAAAGGTAAAGCGTTCAGCGCTCTGCACAATGCCGAACAAGAAGCAATCCCACTGCAGCGGATGCGGCGTCGAAATGTGATCGCGCAATTCTGCCGCCGGCATATCGCCGTGCTCGATCGGAACAAGCTCGATATCGGCTGGGTCGGCCATGGTGTGGCGTACGATCCGTTCGCCATCCTCGCACTCGAACCAACTGTGGTACGTATCGTGCCGGCGCAGATGCGCGTTGATCGCGTAATTCATCGCACGGACGTCGCACTGGCCGGGGATACCCCAAGTGAAAATCATCAGCCGCGACATGTCGAGGCCGCGCGCGCAGTGGTCACTGTACCGGCGAAGATGCTGGGCCTGCTGATAGCTGGGCGGCACCGAACTCACCGGCGCGTCGCGGGCTTTGGCGTTTGCCGCGGGCGTTGCGTGCCAACAGATCACCGGGCCCGGATCGGGCAGCCAGTCCCGCAGCGTTGTTATGCCAAACATCGAATGCGTCTGCACCTCCGCGCTATTCAGCCAGGTCTAGCTCGCGTTCGCACAGCCAGCCAAGCAGGATGTTCGGCGACCTGCGGTACCGTTGGCGGCGTCACCGCGGGGCCGGGCCCGCCAGCCCGCCGAAGCCTGCGCTGCGACCATCGCGACC
>NZ_LZKU01000114.1 GCF_001672975.1 Mycobacterium sp. 1465703.0 | reverse complement strand
CGTGGTGCCCACCGGGGTTGTCGTGTGGCTGTCCACCGTGGTGGTCGGCATGCTGCTGCGCAAGGCGTCCTCAGCGGGCGTGGCGGCAAGCTTCGTGGTGGTGGCGACCACGGTCACCGCGCTGTTGTTGCTCGGCTGGCGGGTGGCCGCCGGGGTGGCCCTCCGGCGTCGCTCCGGCGTCTGAAACGACCATGGCGCACACGGCCGATGTTGCGGTGACCGCGACCTTCGGTGCGGCCGCGCGGGCGGTGGCCACCAACAAGGGGTTGCTCCACGATCCGTTCGCCGAGCCGCTGCTGTCCGCCGTCGGAATCGACTACCTCACCCGGGCGATCCAGGATCACGTGTTCGCGGCCGACGACGGCGACGACCCGGCGATGACCGCGCTGATGGATGCACTCGCAGCGCATACGCGGTTCGTGGACGAGTTTCTTGCCGACGCGGCCCGCGCGGGCATTCGGCAGGTGGTGATCCTGGCGTCGGGTCTGGACACTCGGCCCTACCGGCTGTGGTGGCCGCGGGGGACCACGGTCTACGAGATCGATCAGCCTCAGGTGCTCGATTTCAAGTCCGAAGTGCTGGGCGGGCTGGACGCCGAATTGGCCACCCACCGGTGTGCGGTCGGCATTGACCTGCGCCAGGATTGGCCGGCGGCGCTGCGCCGGGTCGGATTCGACGCCACCCAGCCCACCGTCTGGGTGGCCGAACAATTGCTGGTCGGGTATCTACCGCCCGACGAGCAGAATCAATTGCTGCACGGCGTCACCACCGCGAGCGCACCGGGCAGCCGGTTCACCGCCGATCACATGCCCACCTGGAATCCGTTGCAGCTCGGGGCCGAGCGCGCCTTCGTCGACGGCTGGCGGCAGCGCGGACTGGACGTCGATCTGGCCAGCCTGACCTACCCCGGTGAATACCATTATGTACCAGAGTATTTGGCGTCGAACGGCTGGAAAACTGCTGGGCGCAGCATCACCGAGCTACTGGGTGCGATGGGGCTGGGCAGGCGGCGACGGAGCGGGCCGGGCGACTCGGAGTTCATTCCGGAATACGTCACCGCGACACGCGTTTGAGTGTTGGTGATGCCGCAATCAAGCCCGCCACCCGGTGAACTGCGGTTCGTGTCGGCGACTCACGACGATCCGCTGGCCCAACCGCTGCTGGCCGAGCTGGCCGTCGAGTATGCGCAGCGATACGGCGGCACACCGAGCACCCACCTGACTTGGCTGCCCGTACCCGCGGCCGAGTTGGCGGCGCCGGACGGCGGACTGCTGATCGGTGTGGTGGACGGCGTGCCGGTGACCGGCGGGGCGTTTCGCCGCTACGACGCCGACACCGCCGAGCTCAAGCGGATCTGGACCCACGGCGCTCATCGGCGTCGCGGTTACGCCCGGGCGCTGCTGGCCGCGCTGGAGGCCGAAACCCTGGCGCGTGGCTACCGGCGGCTCTACCTGATCACCGGCAATCGGCAGCCCGAGGCCGAGGCCCTCTACGACGCGACGGGATATGTCCGGGTCCCGCCGGATCCGCTGCCGTCCTGGGGGCCGTTTATTCCGATAGCCTTCGAGAAGTGGCTGGTGTGATTTAACCGCCGTTGGCTTCGCGCTTCGCGACGATGCGGCCTCTCACGTCAGCTAGCGGATGTGCTAACACGTTTGAGAGTCACACAATAGGAGCCTACGCGTTGCCAATGTGGTTGATGTGGCACTGATTTCGGTTGAGACTACCCGCTAGCCAAGGAGATCGCCCGCGCGGTTGCTTCCCGGATCGGGCCGCGCCACACGGCGCCGTGGCCGGGCAGCAGGATCTCGGTGTCGAGCAGGGCCAGCGCATCCAGGCTGCGCAGCGAATTCTGCTGGCTGTGGCTGAACACCGCCGGCAGCAACTGCGGCCCGCCACGGCGCAGCAGTGGATGCCCGGTGATCAGCGCGTCGCCGCTGACCAGCACACCGTCGACCACATATGAGCAGTGCCCGCTGGTATGTCCGGGGGTGAACACCGCGCTCGGGTGACCGGGTAGCCCGGCGGCAACGTCGGCGGTCAGCGGCCGGGTGGACGGGATACCGTCGCGGATCAGGCCGCCGCTGCGCAGCACGTGCAGGCCCCACGCCGCCCAGCGCGGCCGCCAAAAGCGCAGGGCCACATCGAAAACCGATGCCTGCTCCAGGTACTCGCGCTTGGCGTGGCCCACCTCCTCGGCATGGCAGTACACGTCGGTGCCGTACTCGTTGGCGAACCAGATCGCCGAACCCAGGTGGTCGATGTGGGCGTGCGTCAGCAGGATGGCGCGCACGTCGCCGGGGCCGTAACCCAGCTCCCGCAGCGACGACAGCACATCCTCGCGGTCCCCCGGATATCCGGCGTCGATGAGCAGCACGCCGGTGCCGTCGACCACCAGCGTCCAGTTAACGGCTTCGCCCTGGGCGAGGTACACCGTGTCGGTCACTTGAACAAGAGTCGCCGCCGATCCCATGCCCGCGAGTGTAGAAGCGGCGACAGGAGCGATCGCAAGCGCGGCGTAGCCGGGCGCGGCGGGTCGCGACCATCAAGACAGGAGCGATCGCAAGCGCGGCGTAGCCGGGTGCGGCGGGTCGCGACCATCAAGACAGGAGCGATCGCAAGCGCGGCGTAGCCGGGCGCGGCGGGTCGCGACCATCAAGACAGGAGCGATCGCAAGCGCGGCGTAGCCGGGCGCGGCGGGTCGCGACCGTCAAGACAGGAGTAGAAAGAACGAGTGGCTGAACTGAAACTCGGATACAAAGCGTCCGCCGAACAATTTGCACCGCGCGAGCTCGTCGAACTCGCTGTCACCGCCGAAGGGCACGGCATGGACAGCGCCACCGTCAGTGACCACTTCCAGCCGTGGCGGCACGAGGGCGGACACGCCCCGTTCTCGCTGGCCTGGATGACCGCCGTCGGCGAGCGCACCAAGCGGTTGGTGCTGGGCACCTCGGTGCTCACCCCGACTTTCCGGTACAACCCCGCCGTCATCGCGCAGGCGTTTGCCACCATGGGGTGCCTTTACCCGGACCGCATTTTTCTGGGCGTCGGCACCGGGGAGTCGCTCAACGAGATAGCCACCGGATACGAGGGCGAGTGGCCGGAGTTCAAAGAACGCTATGCCCGGCTGCGCGAATCGGTGCGGCTGATGCGTGAACTGTGGCTGGGCGACCGGGTCGACTTCGAGGGCGAGTACTACCACACCAAGGGCGCCTCCATCTACGACGTGCCCGAAGGCGGCATCCCGATCTACATCGCGGCCGGGGGTCCGCAGGTGGCCAAGTACGCGGGTCGCGCCGGCGACGGTTTCATCTGTACCTCCGGCAAGGGCGAGGAGTTGTATAAGGACAAGCTGATGCCCGCCATGAAGGAGGGCGCGGAAGCGGCCGGTAAGAATCCCGACGACATCGACAGGATGATCGAAATCAAGATCTCCTACGACACCGACCCGGACAAGGCGCTGGAGAACACCCGCTTCTGGGCGCCGCTGTCGCTGACGGCCGAACAGAAGACCAGCATTCATGACCCGCTGGAGATGGAGAAGGCCGCCGACGAGCTGCCCATCGAGCAGGTGGCCAAGCGTTGGATCGTGGCGTCCGACCCCGATGAGGCGGTCGAAAAGGTCGGCCAGTACGTGAAATGGGGCCTCAACCACCTGGTGTTCCACGCTCCCGGCCACGATCAGCGGCGGTTCTTGGAGCTTTTCGAAAAGGACCTGGCGCCGCGGCTGCGGCGGCTGGCCTGAGGGGCGGGCGAATGGTTTCCGGCTCCGCGTTTGTCCAGTGACAGCGATCTACGTTGCCGCCCCTGAGCCGGAGACCGGCAAGTCGACGATCGCGCTGGGGCTGCTGCACCGGCTGACCGCGACGGTCGCCAAAGTTGGTGTGTTCCGGCCGATTACGCGGGCCAATGAGGATCGCGACCACATCCTGGAACTGCTCCTGACGCGAACCACCGCGGGGCTGTCGTATGAGCAATGCGTTGGTGTCACTTACCAGCAGTTGCACGCCGACAGTGATGCGGCGATCGCCGGCATCGTTGAGGCCTATCAGACGGTGGCCGAGGCGTGCGACGTGGTGGTGATCGTCGGCAGCGACTACACGGACGTGACTACGCCCGCAGAGCTTTCGACCAACGCACGGATCGCGGTCAACCTCGGGGCGCCGCTGCTGCTGGCGGTCAGCGGCAAGGGGCGCACGGCCGCCGAGATCGCCAGCGTCGTCGAGGTCTGTCTGGCCGAACTGCGCGCCCAGCACGCCCACACCGCGGCTGTGGTGGCCAACCGCTGCGAACCGGGCGAGATGGCCGACGTGGCCGAGGCGCTGCGCAAGTTCACTCAGCGCAGCTACGTGCTGCCCGACGAGCCGCTACTGTCCGCGCCGACGGTGGCCGAACTGGAAAAGGCGGTCGGTGGAACGCCGGTCAGCGGCGAACAGTCCCTGCGCGAACGCGAGGTCACCGGTGTGATGGTTGCCGGCATGACCGCTGACCATGTGCTGGAACGGCTGCGCGACGGCATGGCGGTCATCACCCCCGGTGATCGTTCGGATGTGGTCCTCGCCGTTGCCAGTGCCCATGCTGCGCAAGGCTTTCCGTCGCTGTCCTGCATTGTGCTCAACGGCGGCTTCGAGCTGCATCCGTCGATCGCGGCCCTGGTCGCCGGACTGCGGCTGCGGCTGCCCATCGTCGCCACCGCACTGGGTACCTATGACACCGCCAGCGCGGCGGCATCGGCCAGGGGCTGGGTCACGGCGACCTCGCAGCGCAAGATCGACACCGCGCTGGAGCTGATGGACAAGCACGTCGATGTGACCGATCTGCTGGCGCAGCTTGCCATTCCGATTCCCACCGTCACTACGCCGCAGATGTTCATCCACCAGCTGACGCTGCGGGCCCGTTCGGATCGCAAGCACATCGTGCTGCCCGAAGGCGACGACGACCGCATCCTCAGGTCGGCCGGACGGGTGTTGCAACGACGCGTCGCCGACCTGACCATCCTGGGCGACGAAGCGCAAATCCGGCAGCGTTCCGGAGAACTCGGGGTGGACCTGGACGGCGCGCGGATCGATCCGCGCGCCAGCGAGCTGCGCTCCGAGTTCGCCGAGCAGTACGCCGAATTGCGCAGGGCCAAGGGCGTTACCGCGGAGCAGGCCCGTGAGGTCATGTGCGACGCAACCTATTTCGGCACCATGCTGGTGTACAACGGCGCCGTCGACGGCATGGTGTCCGGCGCCGCACACACCACCGCGCACACCGTTCGGCCGGCATTCGAGATCATCAAGACGGTCCCGGACGTCTCGACGGTGTCCAGCATCTTTCTGATGTGCCTTCCCGATCGGGTGCTCGCATACGGTGACTGCGCGATCATCCCGAACCCCACGCCCGAGCAGTTGGCCGACATCGCGATCTCGTCGGCGCGCACCGCAGAGCAGTTCGGCATCGAACCGCGGGTGGCGATGCTGTCGTACTCCACCGGTGATTCGGGCACCGGTGCCGACGTCGAGAAGGTAAGGACTGCAACGGAATTGGTGCGCAAGCGAAACCCCGACCTGCCGGTCGAGGGGCCCATCCAATACGACGCCGCGATCGAACCGTCGGTCGCCGCCACCAAGTTGCGTGACTCGCCGGTGGCCGGTCGCGCCACGGTGCTGATCTTCCCCGACCTCAATACCGGCAACAACACCTACAAAGCGGTACAGCGTAGTGCCGGCGTGCTGGCCATCGGGCCCGTGCTGCAGGGATTGCGCAAGCCGGTGAACGACCTGTCCAGGGGTGCGCTGGTCGAAGACATCGTGAACACTATTGCCATTACCGCGATCCAGGCGCAGGGATAGCCGTGACGGGAACTCGCGGCGCGCGGCTGGTGCTGGTGATCAACTCCGGTTCGTCGTCTCTGAAGTATCAACTGGTCGACCCCGATTCGGGTACTGCCCGAGCGACGGGTCTGGTGGAGCGGATCGGAGAGGAGTCCTCTCCGGTTCCCGACCATGATGCCGCCTTGCGCCGCGCGTTCGATGCGCTGGCCGACGACGGTATCGACCTGGAGACCAGCGGCATCGTCGCGGTGGGCCATCGAGTGGTGCACGGCGGCAACGCTTTTTATCAGCCCACACTGCTCGACGACGCGGTGATCGGCCAGCTGCACGAATTGTCGGAGTTGGCCCCGCTGCACAATCCGCCGGCGCTCAAGGGAATCGAGGTCGCGCGAAAACTGCTGCCGGACATCGCCCACATCGCGGTGTTCGACACCGGATTCTTCCACGACCTGCCCGCCGCGGCGGCCACCTATGCCATCGATCGCGAGCTGGCCCAGCAGTATCAGATCCGCCGGTACGGTTTCCACGGCACGTCGCATCGCTACGTGAGCGAGCAGGCCGCCGCATTCCTGGATCGACCCGTGGAGGGTCTGAAACAGATTGTGCTGCACCTGGGTAACGGCTGCTCCGCCTCGGCGATCGCCGGGACCAGGCCGCTGGACACCTCGATGGGGTTGACACCGCTGGAAGGGCTGGTGATGGGGACCCGCAGCGGCGATATCGACCCTAGTATCGTCGGGTATCTGTCGCACGCGGCCGACATGGGCGTCGACGACATCGAGTCGATGCTCAACTCGCGGTCCGGGGTGCTGGGACTGTCCGGAGAGCGCGACTTTCGCCGGCTGCGGACGATGATCGAATCCGGTGACGAGTCAGCCCAATTGGCGTACAGCGTGTTCACCCATCGGCTGCGCAAGTACGTCGGCGCCTACCTTGCGGTGCTGGGGCACACCGATGTCATCAGCTTCACCGCGGGGATCGGCGAGAACGACCCGGCGGTGCGTCGTGACGCGGTGACGGGCATGGAGGAACTGGGCATTGTGCTCGATGAGCGCCGCAACCTCGGCGGCGGCAAGGGTGCGCGTCAGATCTCCGCCGACGATTCACCGATCGCCGTGCTGGTGGTTCCGACCAACGAGGAATTGGCCATTGCCCGTGACTGCGTGAACGTGCTGGCGTCGTAGCCGATAGCCCGACGAGTCGGGCCCTGTGCACAGATGCACTCGGTTACCGTGTTCGCCGTGCGATGGTCGCGGCATGGGAGACGTGCCGTTGATCGGAAGCGAGGCGCTGTCGTCCGGACGGCTGAGCCGCCATCGGCTGAGAATGGCCTACCGTCCGGTGTTTCCGGACGTCTACGTGCCTGAGCACGCGCAGCTCTCGCTTGAGATGCGTATCCGGCTGCCTGGTGATGGTCGAGGCGAAGGGCGGTCATCGGGGGAGCGGCCGCGGCGGCGCCGCACGGTGCCGAGTGGATTCCCGATGGCGTTCCGGTCGAGTTGATACACAACAACGCTCGTCCTCCCGACGGGGTTCTGACGCGTCGGGAAACATTGTGTAGCGGCGAGACTCAGCTCCACGATGGCCTTGTTGTCACCACACCGGAACAAACCGCCTTCGACATCGGGCGGCGGGGTGCCATCCGCTCGGCTGCCGTCCGACTCGATTCGCTCGCCCGGGCAACGGGTTCAAGGTAGATGACATGCTGCGTGTCGCCATGGTGCATCCACGCTCGCCCGGATCGCTGCGATTAGAGGCCGCGCTCGAGTTGGTCGACCCCGGTGCGCAGTCGCCCCGCGAAAGCTATCTGCGGCTGCTTCTCATTGACGCGGGTCTGCCTCGCTCCCAGACCCAGATTCCGGTGTTGGCGGCGGATGGTCTTCCGCTCGCATACCTCGACTTGGGCTGGCAGGCGTCTATGGTCGCCGTGGAGTATGACGGGGACCAACACCGCAGCGACCGACGTCAATACGTCAAAGACATTCAGCGTATGGAGATGCTCGAGCAGCTGGGGCGGACCATCGTCCGAGTCGTCGCGGAGGACCGGCCGGAACGCATCATCCAGCGGGGGTGCGGGCGGCGCTCACGAAATCGGCTGTGAATTCACGGCTTCGAGTGTGAGTCGACGGAAACGAGGCGCGCGAAACGCCCGTAACGCAAATCGTTAGAACGTGCTGGTGGGCCGCACCGCGTTCGCCATGTCCACCAGCGCGTAGCGGTGCCGCTGGGTCGGGGCAACGCGGGCCAGGTTGCGCAGCGATGCCTCGACGCCCAACCGTAGACCGTGGTCGGTGAACGGGAAACCGAGGATGTGGTTGGTGCTGGCCTTGTTGTCTTCCAGCCAGTCCATCGCACAACCCAGCACCAGGGCGCGGATCTGCAGCACGCGTGGCTCGGTGGGCGGCAGCGCCTCCACCCGCCGGGCCGCGTCGCGGATGTCCTCCTCGGTGATCTCGCTCTTGGTCCGTCCGGACAGCAGCGTCACCGCGCTGGTCAGTCGCGCGGTGGTGAAGTGCCGGGAGGTGGCCGGCACCTCGTCCAGCGTGCGCACCGCGGCTGCCCGATCTCCTTCCGCGGACAGCGTTCTGGCCAATCCGAACGCCGCCGAGATCACCCCGTCGTTGGTCTTCCACACCGTCTCGTAGAACCTGTGGTCGTCGACATCGCCGGCCAGTTCGGCGGTGGCGGCGAGCGCCAGCTTGGGTGCCAGCTCGCCGGGGAACGTATCCAGCACTTCGGTGAAATGCACTGTGGCCGAATCGTAGTCGCCGGTGAGCAGCTCGGCGACGGCCTTGTACCAGACCAATCGCCATTGCCAACCGACCCGCTCGGCCAGGTCGTCGAGCTTGCGGGTGGCCTTGGCGACGTCGCCGAGATCCAGCAGCGCGCGGACCTCCATCAGCGGCAACTCCACCGACTCGGACACCTCGACGCCGTCGGCGTCCAGCGTCCCGTGCCGGGCCGCGCGCAACGAGTCCAGGGTCTGCACCGGCTGCGACAACACCGTCGCCTGCAGAACCGGGGCCGCGACATCGGTCGGATCGACCAGCGGCACTTGCAATGCCGTCACGATCTCGCGGGCGGTCAGCTTCTCCGAGTGCACCTGCCCGTCCAGGTACACGTCGGTGTGCGCGACCAGCAGGTCCACCCCGAACGTCGAGCGGCTGGGACTGAAGATGGTCGACAGGCCGGGCCGGGGCACCCCGCTGTCGCGGGCGACCACCTCGCGCAGCACACCCATCAATTGGGCGGACATCTCCTCGGTGCTGGAGAACCGGCGCCGCGGGTCGGGGTCGGTGGCGCGGCGCAACAATCGGTGGAAAGAGTCGTAGGTGGTCAACACCGGGTCGTCTGCGGGCAGGCCGTCGACGTAGCGGCCGTTGCGGGTCTGCAAGTTGAGCGTGAGTGCGGCCAGCGTGCGGCCCACCGTGTAGATGTCGGTGGCGACGGTCGGTCCGGTCCGCACGATCTCGGGCGCCTGGAAACCCGGTGTGCCATAGAGATATCCGAACGAATTGATCCGCGACACCGCGCCCAGGTCGATCAACTTGAGCTGCTCTTCGGTGCGCATGATGTTCTCCGGCTTCAGGTCGTTGTAGACCAGGCCGATGGAATGCAGATAGCCCAGCGCGGGCAGGATTTCCAGCAGGTACGCGACGGCCTCGGCGACGGGGAGCTTTTCGCCCTTCCCGTGCTTGAGCGGCTGCCCGCCGACGTACTCCATGACGATGAGGCCGACCGGATTCCCGTGCTGGTCGACATGCTCGACGAAGTTGAAGATCTGCACGATCTGCGGGTGGACCACCTCGGCCAAAAACTGACGCTCCGCCATCGCGATGGCCTGGGCCTCCGCATCGCCGGAGTGCACCAAACCCTTGAGCACCACCGGCCGGTCGTTGACGTTGTGGTCGACGGCCAGATACACCCAGCCCAGACCGCCGTGCGCGATGCAGCCCTTCACCTCGTACTGATTGGCGACGATATCGCCTGGATTAAGCTGCGGCAGAAAGGAATACGGGCTGCCACAGGACGGGCACCAACCCTCCGACGTGCCCTTGGCTTTCTTGCTGGAACGGCCCACCGGTTTTCCGCAGTTCCAGCAGAATCGCTTGGACTCCGGCACCACCGGACTGGTCATCAGGGCTTCGCGCGGATCGATATCCCGTCCCCGCGGAATCTCGACCAGGCCGCCGCCGAGTTGCCGGACCGCCGGCAGCGCCCGCGTCGCAACCGTCAAGCGGTCCTGAGAGTCGGTATCCAGGGCATCCAGCGAGATATGCGGAAAGTCATCGTCATCGTCATCGTCGTCGAAGTCGGGCCGGAACAGTGCCTGGGTGGCCTGCAGACGCCCCGTCGCCGCACCGCTTTGGACGTCGGCCGGCTGGGTGCCCGGGCCAACGTCTTCCGAGCCGGCTTCCGGCTGCTCGATGTGCTTATCCGGCTCGGCCATCAGTCCAGATACCTCGGCGTGGGCGGGGCAGGCGCGGGACCCAACACCGTCAACCACTTGCGGTACAACGTGTTCCACGTACCGTCCCGGCGGATGCGTTCCAGGGTGCCGTTGACGAACCGCACTAGTCCAGGGTTGTTCAGGTTGATCCCGATGCCATAGGGCTGGGTGGCCATATTGGGTCCGACGATGTGCAAGTAGGGGTCCTCTTCGACCAGCCCGGCCAGGATCGAATCGTCCGTGCTGACGGCGTCGATCTCGCGCTGTTGCATCGCCACCAGGCAATCGGCCCAGTTCACCACCGACACCACGATCGGTGGCGGATCGATCTGCTGGATGCGGTGTAGCGACGTCGTGCCCTTGGCCACGCACACCCGCTTGCCGGACAGGTCGGCGACCTTGGTGATCGGCGAGTCGCGTGGGGCCAGGATGCGCTGATTGGCGTCGAGGTAGACGGTCGAGAAGTTCACCTGCTTGCGCCGGTCGCAGGTGATGGTCATGGTCTTGACCACCACGTCGACCTCGGAGCGCTCCAGCGCGGTGACCCGCTCGTCCGACGACAGGATCCGGTACTCGACGTGGGACGGCGCCCCGAAGATGTCGCGCGCGATCTCGCCGGCGATGTCGACGTCGAAACCGGTTATCTCGCCGGTGATCGGGTCGCGGAAGCTGAACAGGTTGCTGCCGATGTCGAGTCCGACGATCAGCCGGCCGCGGGCGCGGATGTCGGCAACCGCGGCGTCCGCCTCCGCCTTGGTGGCAAAGGGCCGCAGGCTGGCCGTCAGGTCGCAGTTCTGGTTGGGACCGTCGGGCGGCAGCGGCCGCTGGGGCGGCAACTGCTCCATGCCCACCGGTGTCGGCGGCGGCAACGTCGGCACGCTGGCCACCCGCAGCGATTCCGTGTGCCCGCAGCCTGCCAGTGCGACAACCGCGGCCACGGCGCACGCCCGGCGAAGCAGAGGCAGGCGGGTCATTATCGATACTCTTTCAGCCTCGGCCACAGGCCCAGCGCCACCGCGATGGCGGCACCGAGACTGAGCACCACCCCGCCCACCTGGGCGCCGGAGAGCCCGCTGCGCGCGTTGATGACGTCGTTGCGCAACCGGATTCGGCCCTGGTCCATGGCTTTGGCCAGCTCGTCTTCCAGCTTGTCGAACGCCGGGGTGGAATCTTCTTCGCTGCTGCCCAGCGCCACCTGGGTGGCGGCCCGGTAGTTACCCACCGAGATGTATGAAGTGATCCGGTCGTTCGCCTGCCGCCAGCGCAGCAACAGCTGATCGGCGCCTTCCAGGTCCGGTTTGTCCACCGCATCGCTGCGGGACATGTACTGGTCGAGCTGGCGGTGCATCGAATCGATGCGCTGATAAAACGACTGCTTGCGCTTCTCTTCGTCGCCGCGACGGATCAGCGACAGCGTCTCGTCGGCGCGCGCCTGCTGGGCGGTGATCGCCACATTGGTGACGGTCTTGAGGGATTCCGCGGCGGTGTCCTTCGCACTACGACTCGCTGTCGTAGAGATGGTTAGCGCAGTTCCGACCCAGACCACCATGACGAGAATAGCGAGTGCGCCCACCACCAGGCCCGGGTTGATTCGGCGCCGGGTGCGCCGCGCCAGCCAGCGGTGCGAGAACGCGCCGAAGATGACGGTGGCGCCGACCACCGTGATGACCGGCGCCGGAATCTGGGTCGACGCCGTGGTTTCTGCGTCCACCCGCTCCGACGTCGCCTGATAGAGCCGCGCCGCGTCGGGCAGGATCGTCGATTGCATCAGCCCCGATGCCTCGGACAGATACGACGAGCCGACCGGGTTGCCTTCCCGGTTGTTGGTTCGGGCGATTTCGATCAGGCCGGTGTAGACGGCCAACTCGGCGTTGAGCCGGCCGAGCAGCTGCACCAATGGTTCGTCGGTAAGCCCGCTCGAGGCTCGGGTCACGGCCACCGACGCATCGGTGATGGCCTGCTCGTAGCGCTGCCGAACGGGTTGCGGCTCGGCCTCGGCGATGAATGCGGTGGCCGCTGCGGCGTCGGCCACCGAGAGCGTGGTGTAAAGCCGGCCGGCGGCGAACGACAGCGGCTCGGTGTGGTTGAGCACCGTGGTGAGCACTTGCTGCCGATGGTTGATGGTGGTCGAGGTGGCGAAGGCGCTGATCCCGCCGAGCACCGCCAGCACGATGCCGATGGTCAGGATGCGGCCCGGTGTGGTCGAGATGAACCACCAGCGTGGATGGGCTGGTTCGGCCGGTGACCGCGATCCTTGCGGCTCGGTCGACGGGTGCGCCAGCTCAACCGTCACGTCTGATCAGCCCTCATCTCTCGGCCACTTGATTCGCTGCACGGACCTCTATAAGCGAAGTCTAAGAGCATGTTCGGGTGGATGGGTGGAGGCAGACGCAATTGACGACGCCCCGAAGAACCAAGTCTGCATATCCTGATTCCGTGCGGGGCGACGGTGACGGGTGGGTGATCTCCGACAGCGGCGCCCATTATTGGGGTCGCTACGGCGCGGCCGGATTGCTGCTGCGGGCGCCGCGAGCCGACGGTACGCCCGCGGTGCTGCTGCAGCATCGGGCGGTGTGGAGTCATCAGGGCGGCACCTGGGGGCTGCCGGGCGGCGCCCGGGACAGCCACGAAACCCCGGAGGAGACGGCGGTCCGCGAAGCGAACGAGGAGGCCGGACTGTCCGCCGAGCGGGTCGCGGTGCGCGCGACCGTGGTCACGGCCGAGGTCGCCGGCATCGCCGGCACCCATTGGAGCTACACCACCGTCGTCGCGGACGCCGATGAGCTGCTGCACACCGTGCCCAACCGGGAAAGCGCCGAGATGCGCTGGGTGGCCGAGCACGAGGTGGCCGAGCTGCCCCTGCATCCCGGCTTCGCGGCCAGCTGGCAGCGGCTGCGCACTGCGCCGGCCCTGTTGCCGCTCGATCACGGGGACGAACGGCGGCAATACCTGCCGCGCACCATCGAGATCGAGACCGGGGTCTTCGTCTGGTGCATGCCCGGCCCGGGCGACGAGGAGCCGTCGCAGCTGACCCGCCGGATCAGCTCGCTGCTGCCAGCGCCGAACTGAGCCGCTGGGCCGCGGCCCGCGGATCGGCGGCCGCGGTGATGGCCCGCACCACCACGATCCTGCGGGCACCGGCGTCCAGCACCTCGGGCAGCCGTTGCTCGTCGATGCCGCCGATCGCGAACCACGGCTTGTCGCCGCCGTGCTCGGTGTCCAAGCCCGCGGCCACCCGCACCAGCGGCAGGCCCGGTGCCTCGCGATCCGGTTTGGTGGGCGTGGGCCAGCACGGGCCGACGCAGAAGTAGTCCGCTTCGCTGAGTGCCGCCGCTTTGGCCTGATCAGCGCTGTGGGTGGACGAGCCGAGCAGCACGTCCGGCCCGACGATGTCGCGGGCGATCGCCAGCGGTAGGTCGCCCTGGCCGAGGTGCAGTACGTCGGCGCTGGCCGCACGGGCGATGTCGGCGCGGTCGTTGACGGCGAACAGGGCGCCGTGCCGGCGGGCCGCGTCGGCCAGGATCTGGCACGCCGCCAGCTCGTCGCGTGCCTCGAGCGGCCCGAACCGCTGCTCACCGGCCGAACCCTTGTCGCGCAGCTGGATGATGTCCACCCCGCCGGCCAGGGCGGCGTCGGCGAACTCGGCCAGGTCCCCCCGTTCACGGCGCGCGTCGGTGCACAGATACAGCCGTGCGGCGGCCAGAGCGGCGAGTCGTCTATCAAAGGAGCGCTGCACACCGAGACGCTAGCGCGCTAGCGTGGAGCCGAAGAAAACTACTAGACACGGGAGTCCCGGGTAGTCGAATGACTGCGGGGCTGAGAGTGGGCACAGCCGGAGCCAACCGGACCTGCCCTTACCGTCACACCTGATCCGGATCATGCCGGCGAAGGGAGGCTTGCGAATGACCGGGATGCTGTCGGAGCCACCCCTTGGGTCTCTGGCCGTCATCGGTGGCGGCGTCATCGGGCTTGCGGTGGCACGCCGCGCGGCGCAGGCCGGGTGGTCGGTGTGGGTGCATCGTGGTGACCAGAAGGGCGCGTCCTGGGTCGCCGGGGGCATGCTGGCGCCGCACAGCGAAGGCTGGCCCGGCGAAGAGCAATTGTTGCGGCTGGGCCTGGAATCGCTGCGGCTGTGGCGCGAGGGCGGTTTCTTGGACGGGCTGCCAGCCGAGGTGGTCACCGCGCGCGAGTCGTTGGTGGTGGCCGTCGACCGCGCCGATGTCGCCGACCTGCACACCGTCGCGGAGTGGTTGTCCGCCCAAGGTCATCCGGTGGTCTGGGAGTCGGCCGCCCGCGACGTCGAGCCCCTGTTGGCGCAGGGCATCCGGCACGGGTTTCGGGCGCCCACCGAACTGGCCGTGGACAACCGGGCGGTGCTGGACGCGCTGAGCGCGGAGTGTGAGCGCCTCGGAGTGCGCTGGGCGCCGCCGGTGCACGACCTGTCGCGCGTCGAGGCGGACGCGGTGGTGATTGCCAACGGTATTGACGCACCGACGTTATGGCCCGGCCTGCCGGTGCGCCCGGTGAAGGGTGAAGTGCTGCGGCTGCGGTGGCGAAAAGGTTGTATGCCGCTGCCGCAGCGTGTTGTTCGTGCCCGCGTACACGGACGGCAGGTGTACCTGGTCCCGCGAGCGGACGGCGTGGTCGTCGGTGCCACCCAGTACGAACACGGCCGCGACACCGCCCCGGTCGTGACAGGAGTGCGTGACCTGCTCGACGACGCGTGCGCGGTGCTGCCCGCGCTGGGTGAGTACGAGCTGGCCGAGTGCGCCGCCGGGCTGCGCCCGATGACTCCCGACAATCTGCCGTTGGTGCACCGCCTGGACGAGCGCACGCTCGTCGCCGCCGGGCACGGCCGATCGGGTTTTCTGTTGGCGCCCTGGACGGCAGAACAGATCGTTTCCGAACTGGCCCCGGTTGGAGTACACCAATGATCGTCGTGGTCAACGAGAAAAAAGTCGACGTCGACGCACCCATCACGGTCGCCGCGCTGCTGGATTCCCTGGGTTTTCCGGACCGCGGCGTAGCAGTTGCCATGGACGACGCGTTGCTGCCGCGATCTCGTTGGGCCACTGAGCTTTCCGACGGTGCCCGGCTCGAGGTAGTGACGGCGGTGCAAGGTGGCTGACTCGAAACTGACCATCGCGGACCGCAGCTTCGCGTCCCGGCTGATCATGGGGACCGGGGGAGCGAGCAACCTCGCGGTGCTCGAAGAGGCGCTGGTGGCCTCCGGCACCGAACTGACCACCGTCGCGATCCGCCGGGTGGACGTCGAGGGCGGCACCGGATTGCTCGATCTGCTCAACCGGCTGGGTATCACGCCGCTGCCCAACACCGCGGGGTGCCGCGGCGCGGCCGAGGCGGTGCTCACCGCACAGTTGGCTCGGGAGGCGCTGAACACCAACTGGATTAAGCTCGAGGTGATCGCCGACGAACGCACACTGCTGCCCGATGCGGTCGAATTGGTGCGAGCCGCAGAGCAATTGGTCGATGACGGGTTTGTCGTCCTGCCCTACACCAACGACGATCCGGTTCTGGCGCGGCGGCTCGAGGACGCCGGATGCGCAGCGGTCATGCCGCTGGGTTCGCCGATCGGCACCGGACTTGGCATCACCAATCCACACAACATCGAGATGATTGTCGCCGGGGCCGAAGTCCCGGTGGTGCTCGACGCCGGCATCGGAACCGCCAGCGACGCCGCCCTGGCAATGGAATTAGGCTGCGACGCCGTGCTTTTGGCCACCGCGGTGACCCGGGCCGCCGATCCGGCCGCGATGGCCGCCGCGATGGCGGCCGCCGTCACCGCCGGGTATCTGGCCCGGCGGGCCGGACGGATCCCGAAGCGGTTCTGGGCGCAGGCTTCGAGCCCGCAACGATGAGTCGTTATGTCGCGCTGGGCAGTTCGATGGCCGCCGGCCCCGGCATCCGGCCCCGCGCCCCGGGGGCTCCGCGCTGGTCGGGCCGATCCGCACGCAACTATGCGCACCTGATCGCGCAGCGCTACCACTACGACCTGGTCGATGTCACCTTCTCCGGGGCGACGACCGCGAACGTGCTGGCCGAGGAGCAACACGGCGCACCACCGCAGATCACCGCGCTGGACGGTACCGAGAGCCTGGTCACCGTCACCATCGGCGGCAACGACGTCGGCTACATTCCGCTGTTGATGGCCGCGTCGCTGCCGCGTTCACTGCGTCACCTGCCGATGCTGGGGAATCGCATCGGCGAACTGCTGGATCGCGACGCGCGGGATCGGGCCCTGGACTCGGTGTTCGAATCGCTGTGCGAACTCGGCCGTACAGTGCGGCAACGGGCCACGCGCGCACGGATTTTCTTCGTCGACTACCTGACCGTGCTGCCGCCCGCCGGTGTACCGGCCGAACCGCTGTCGGCCCGCGATGCCGACCTGGGTCGGCACGTGGCCGCCACGCTGGAAAGGATGACGGCCGACGCCGCTGCGGCGACCGGCTGTGAAATCATTCGCGCCGGTGCGGCCGGTCGCGAACACCACGCATGGTCGGCAGAGCCCTGGACGACGCGGCCGGCCCGCTTCGGCGTACCGCTGCCGGGACGTCCCGCCCCGTTGCACCCGAACGCCGCCGGGATGCGCGCGGTAGCGGATTTGATTGCGGCCGCGCTGTAGACGTCAGCCGTTGGTGCGCCACCACTGGTAGAGCGCATTGACATCGGTATTGGCCGAGGTGAGGTGTCCCAGCACGTTCTTGGCGTCGGTGGTCCAGGTCAATGTCGCGTAGTTCTTGTAAGTGCCGCAGGCGATCTGGCCGCCGGTCTGGCCGTTCTGCTTCCACGTTCCCGGTGACTGCCCGGCGTCCCCACACGCGGCCAGCGACACGTCTTTGATGGTGGCACTGAACGCGGAGGCCAGATTCGTGCTGTCGGAGAACAGGGCGTAGACGCCGGAGCCTGGTCCGCTGGAGTCGGGGTTCTGCCCGCAGATGAGTTCGGCCAGTTCCCCGGCCTCGGTCAGCTCTTGCGACTTGCAGTTGTTCAGGCCGTAGCCCTTCGACAGTGAGGCGGCCAGCCTGTTCATGTCTGCCGCGTTACCGGTGTTGGGTTCGGCGTTCGCGGTCGCACTACCCGCGAAAGCCAAACCGCATGTGAAAGCCGCAGCCGACGCGACTCGCAGTGCGGTGTTGAAATATGACATTTTCCTGACTCCCTGCGGTTGTTGGAATTAAAGAGGGGCGAACGTCTTTGGGCTGCCTGTTGAGGAATCTGTCGCGGCTGGTGCGGAAAGGTCACCCGTTGGCGCGCCACCATTGGTAAAGCGCCGCAACGTCGGTGTTGGACGCGCGCAGGTAACTCAGCGTGTTCTTGGCGTCAGTGGTCCAGATGATCTCGGCACGGTTTTGGTACGTGCCGCACGCTGCCTGCCCGGCGCTGGCGTCCGAACCTTCCTTGTGCCAGTTGGAAGGCGACTGGTTGGCATCGCCGCACGGGGTCAGCACGTCTTCTTTGATGGTGGCCCTGAACGCGGTGGCCAAGTTGCCGGCATTGGTGTACAGGACGTACTTAGCCTGAGCCGGTCCCTTCGGATCGGGGCTCTGTCCGCAGCTGAGCACCGCCAGTTGGGTGCTGGGGTCGATGTTCTGGGCGGTGCAGTTGTTCAGGCCGTAACCCTTCGACAGCGAGGCCGCAAGCGCGTTGATATCCGATGGGCTGCCCGTGGTGGCTGGATCCGCGCTCGCGGTGACGCCGCCCGCTAAAACCAACCTGCCCGCGAGTACCGCTGCCGTCGCCGCCTTCAGCATGTTGCTGAAATCGGACATGAATGGCTCCTTAACGGCGACCGCTAAATACGGATAGTAGGGCTATGTCGTGGTAATGCAATACGTTCCGCGGGCAATTATCTGTGTGGGCATCGTTTTTGGATCAATCCACAGCGTCCCAGGCAAATCGTAATGCTGCGCCGCTTGTTGCGTCGGAAATCGAATTATGTTGACGCTCGGCCCTAATCCGGCGTTCAAGGAACGTGCTGGTACGGCCGAGAGATGCACGGCAGCCGGCCCAAAGAGGATTTTTTCATTGCTGGTGCCGATCAGAGTCCACTCGGGTATGGTTAGCACCGCTTTACGTCAGCTAACTTCTCTTGACTGGAGAATCCATGACACAACCCCCTCCGCCCCCGCCTGGTTATCCACCTTCGACTCCGCCCGGATATCCGCCGCAGCCGCCGGCCGGCCAAGCGCCGAATAACTATCTGGTGTGGTCGATTTTGGTGACGCTCTTTTGCTGTCTTCCGTTCGGGATCGTGGCGATCGTCAAATCCAGCCAGGTCAATGGGTTGTGGGCGCAGGGGCGCTACGCCGAGGCGCAAGCGTCGGCCGACAGCGCCAAGAAATGGGTAATCTGGTCGGCGGTCATCGGCATCGTCGTGGGCGTCATCTACGGCATCTTGATGGCGTCCGGTGCGCTGAACACGAACACCAACGCGGCACTTGCCGCGATGTTCTAATCGCAGGTCTCAATGATGGTGACCCGCTGGGGGGCGGCACACGCGAATCTCGGTGCACCACTGGTGGTGGCTGCATCCACGACACTGATGTGCGCCGCCGTCTGGGCGGGTGACCCGACCACTCCGAACGGCCCGCTGCCGGTATGCCCCACCAAGGCTTTGTTGGGGATCGACTGTCCCGGATGCGGCAGCTTACGCATGGTGTATTCGCTCATGCACGGCAATCTGTTGGCGGCCGCCAGGTTCAATGCGTTGGGCCTGGCGGCTGTCGTGCTGTTGGCGTGGGCGTACTTCTCCTGGACCTACGGGCGGTTGGTCGGTCGGCGCGTGCGCAGTTGGCAACACCGACGCTGGGCGGCGCCGGTGACGCTTGCGCTGGTGCTGGCCTGGTTCGTGGTGCGCAACATTCCCGTTGCGCCCTTCAGCGCGCTGTATGTCTGATACCGCCGTGTCCTGATCCCGGCCGGTTGGGCCGCGGTCTAACCTGGGGCGCGATGGCGAACAAATCCACGACGATTCCGGCGGTGCTGGTGGTGATCACCCTGACCGCATTCTCAACCGGCTGCTTCCATCGATCATCTGACTCGCAGCAAGCAGCTGGTAACCCGGCCGCGGACAAGTTTGCTTCCGCGTTGCGCGACAAGGTCACCACCGACGCGATGATGGCCCACCTGGTCAAGCTGCAAGACATCGCCAACGCGAATAACGGCACCCGTGCGGTGGGTACGCCCGGATACGAAGCCAGCGTCGACTACGTGGTGAACGTCTTGCGCGGCAGTGGATTTGACGTGCAGACTCCCGAATTTTCGGCACGGGTGTTTCATGCGGAAAAGCCGGTGGTCACTGTCGGCGGCAATGCGGTGGAGGCGCGCGCACTGGACTTCAGTCTGGCCACCCCGCCGGACGGGGTGAGCGGGCCGCTGGTCGCCGCACCGTCGAACAACTTGGGTTGTGCGGCCTCCGACTACGCCAGCCTGCCCGTGCAGGGCGCCGTGGTGCTGGTGGACCGCGGCACCTGCCCGTTCGCGCAGAAGGAGGAGGCCGCGGCACAGCGCGGCGCCGTGGCGATGATCATCGCCGACAACGTCGACGAACAACAGATGGGCGGCACGCTCGGGCCCGACACCGAGGTGAAGATTCCGGTGCTGAGCGTGACCAAGTCGGTGGGAGTGCAGTTGCGCGGGCAGCCAGGACCTACCACGATCAAGCTCGATGCCAGCGCCCGAAGCTTTCGGGCCCGCAACGTCATCGCGCAAACCAAGACCGGGTCGGGAACCGACGTGGTGATGGCCGGGGCGCACCTGGACAGCGTGCCCGATGGGCCAGGAATCAACGACAACGGATCGGGCGTAGCAGCGGTGCTGGAAACCGCTGCGCGGCTGGGGAGTTCGCCACAAGTGCACAACGCGGTGCGATTCGGCTTCTGGGGTGCAGAGGAGCTCGGATTGATCGGGTCGCGCAACTACGTCGAGTCGCTGGATCTGACCGCGCTGAAAAACCTTGCGCTGTACCTGAACTTCGACATGCTCGCATCGCCGAACCCCGGCTACTTCACCTATGACGGCGACCAATCACTGCCCATGGAAGCCCGCGGCCAGCCGGTGGTGCCCGAGGGATCGGCCGGTATCGAACGCACACTGGTCGCCTACCTGAAGTCGGCCGGCAAGACCGCGCAGGACACTTCGTTCGACGGCCGGTCCGACTACGACGGATTCACCTTGGCGGGCATTCCCTCCGGTGGCCTGTTCTCCGGCGCCGAGGCCAAGATGTCGGCCGATCAGGCCAAGTTGTGGGGCGGAACCGCCGATCAACCGTTCGACCCCAACTACCACCAGAAGACCGACACGCTTGACCACATTGACCGCACCGCGCTCGGAATCCACGGTCGCGGTGTGGCTTACGCCATCGGCCTGTACGCGCAAGACATCGGCGGGCATAACGGCGTTCCCGCCATGGCAGACCGCACCCGGCACGTGCTCACCAAGTCATGATCTCGCGGCCGAGCGCGACACTGCTGCTGATCGCCGCGCTGGTGGCCGGCTGTTCGGCCACCCGTCCGGGGCCGCCGACAGCGACCCCGGACCTTGGACACAGCCTGGCCAAAAAAGTGAACGCCGAGGGCATGCTGACCCACCTGCGCGCCTTGCAGAAGATCGCCAACGCCAATGGCGGCAACCGGGCGGACGGGACGCCAGGGTTCAACGCCAGCGTGGACTACGTTGCTAAAGCTCTGCGCGACAAAGGGTTCGACGTACAGACACCACAGTTCGACCGGCTCTACACCGTGTCTTTGGGTAAGCCGGCACTGACTGTTTCGGGCCGCACCTACCCCGTTGACCAAGCCTCGCTGCTGGTTCATACGCCGCCCGGCGGATTGACCGGACAGCCGATCCGGCCGACACAGCCGTCGGGGTGTGCACCCAACGATTACCCGGCGACCGTGCCCAAGGGTGCGATCGCCGTCGTCGACGATGCGCACTGTTCGGTGGTCGACAAACAGAACAGCGCGGTGGCCAGGGGCGCGAGCGCCGTGATCGTGCTCAGCTCCCCGACCGGGCGCGGGGCTCCGCCCACGCTGTTCACCACCGGCTATTTCAAGCAATTGACCGTGCCCGTCGCCGTGCTGGGTTCGGCCGGCGCCGCCGCGCTGACCGGCTCCACCGCACCGATACGTCTGGTGCTGGACGCGCAAAACGTCAAGATCACTTCCCGAAACATCGTGGCGCAGACTAAAACCGGGTCGTCCCATGAGGTCGTCGTGGTCGGTGCGCATCTGGACGGCCCGCGGGCCGGGCCGGGGATCAACGACGACGGTTCCGGTGTTGCCGCGGTGCTGGAGACGGCGCTGCAGCTGGGTCCGCTGGCGCCGGTGACCAACGCGGTGCGGTTCGTGTTCTGGGGTGCCGAAGAGGACGGCCGCAACGGCGTCATGGATTACGTGTTCGGCATGGACCGTGAACAACTCAACGACATCGCGATGTACTTGAACTTCACCATGCTGGGTTCGCCCAATGCCGGATTCTTCACCGACGACGGCGATCAGTCCGGCCCGCCCGGGGCCGGTGTCTCCGCCGCCGATGTGCCCGAGGGCTCGGCTGGGATCGAACGCACCCTGGCCGGTTATCTGAACCTGGCCGGCAAGCGGGCCGCCGACATGCCGTTGGATACCAGGGCCGACTACCACCCCTTCATGGTGGCCGGCGTACCCGTCGGGGGAATGACCACCGGAGCCTCGCAACCGAAAACCCCGGTGCAGGCTCGGTTATGGGGCGGTCAGGCAGGTGTGGCGTTCGACCCGAACTTCCAAAGCCCTCGCGACACCGTCGACAACATCAACCGGGAAGCCTTGGCGGTCATGGGTTCTGGCGTCGGATTCGCCGTTGGCAGCTACGCGGAGTCCATCGGTGGGGTCAACGGTGTGCCGCCGCACAACAAGAGGCATCGCACCCGGGTGCCGTGACGGTGGTCGCGGCCTCTCGAGGCTGGCGATCAGCAAGCCGAACAGGTCGGTGCGACGCTCACCGCGTTCGTACTCAATCCAGATGACCTGCTTGCCCTGTCGGCTATCAAGGACACTGTTGACTGGGAGCAGCCCTTGCTTGGCAGGGCAATTGTCAATACCTGTGGACTAGGTATTCCTGATGGGGAATTCCTGGGGCCCGAGGGCTGGTGCTGCTAAGCATGAGCGCAGCCGGCGGTGACGTGGCGTGGTTCGGTCCGAACGCACCGGGATACACATGGAAATCGTTGTGCGAGGTTGAGCCTGTTGAAATCTTTCCCGGGATCACCGTTCAACGGCTGTGGCGAGGTGAAAACGGCGCCAATGCGATTGTCACGACCATTGCTGCCGGCGCGGTCTGGGGCGACGAAGACCACCACAGTCCGGGGCCTGAGGAGATCTACGTCGTCTCCGGTGTGCTCAACGACGGCGTAAATAACTATCCTGCGGGGACCTTCCTGCACGCTCCGGCAGGGTCATGGCACATTCCGCAATCGCCGACGGGCTGTGTGTTGTTTCTTTTCTATCCAGAGGGCTAGGACTGGGTCCGCGCGTGCATGGCCCCGCCCGTGAAGAATCCCCGGGCTGCCGGCCTTGCCGGGCCAACCGGTCTGTCACGACCGGACGAAGAGCCGCCGCCCTTTTCGTTGTTTGCTGGCTCGCCCGATTGCTGCTGCCGGGTACCGGAATGCCTTTAGAATGAGTTTCCTTGCTTGCTGCCCTGTAGCCGGATGAGGTGGTTATGAATCGCCATGCGCTCAGGTCGGCACTCATATGGGCGACCACCGTCCTGGTGGTGGCGGGGTGCTCGACGTTGGTCGAGGGACGCGCGCTGTCGATGCTCAACGACCCGTTCCTGGTCGGCGGTCTGCCCGCGACCAACGGGCCCAGCGGGATACGTTCGAACGCGCCCAGTCCCACCGGCAAAGTGCTCAACACCGACAACGGACCCATCGACACTTTGGCGCTGCTCTCTCTCAACGACATCGAGGACTACTGGCAATCGGTGTACAGCCAGTCGCTGCAGGGCAAGTTCGTCCCGGTCAGCAAGATGGTGTCTTACGACTCCACCGACCCGAGCAGCCCGATCGTGTGCCACAACGAGACCTACAAGCTCGTCAACGCCTTCTATACCTCCCGCTGCAACCTGATCGCTTGGGACCGCGGGGTATTCATGCCGATGGCGCAGAAGTATTTCGGCGACATGTCCGTCACCGGTGTGCTGGCACACGAATTCGGGCATGCGCTGCAACAGATGGCGAAGCTGGTGACCAAACGAGACGCGACCATCATTCGCGAGCAGCAGGCCGATTGCTTCGCGGGTGTCTATCTGTTCTGGGTCGCTGACGGCAAGTCGCCGCGTTTCACGCTGAGCACCGCAGATGGACTCGACCACGTGCTGGCCGGGATCATCACCACGCGTGACCCGGTGATGGACAGCGAGACCGAGAGCGACGATGCGCACGGGTCTGCCCTGGACCGTATCAGCGCGTTCCAAATGGGTTTCCTCAGCGGCGCCTCGGCCTGCGCGACGATCAACCGCAACGAAATGGAGCGGCGTCGTGGCGATCTGCCCAACGCCTTGCGGGTCGACAGCAGTGGACGAGCGGAGACCGGTGAGGTGCCGATCAACCAGGACACGTTGTCGAACCTGATGGAGCTGCTGGGAAAGATCTTCGCCCCTAGCAGCCCGCCGGCCCTGTCCTACCAGCCGGGCCACTGCCCGGACGCCAAGGCCACTCCGCCGGCGTCCTATTGCCCGGGCACCAACACCATTACCATCGACCTGCCCGGACTCGCCGCCATGGGCGCGCTCGCCGACGAGAAGGAACACGCGCTGCCGCAAGGCGATGACACCGCCCTATCCGTCGTGATATCGCGGTACGCGCTGGCGGTGCAGCATGAACGCGGGCTGCCGATGCAAAGCCCGTGGACCGCGCTGCGAACCGCATGCCTGACCGGTGTGGCGCATCGCAAGATGGCCGAGCCGATCGATCTGCCGTCGCACAACCAATTGTTGCTGACCGCAGGCGATCTCGACGAAACGGTCGCCGGCCTGCTCACCAACCGTCTGGTGGCCAGCGACGCGGACGGCACCAGCGTGCCGGCCGGTTTCACCCGGATCGCGGCGTTTCGCGGTGGGGTGACGGGCAACGCGGACGCCTGTTATTCGCGCTATCCCGGATAGCGACACCGGGTCAGCCTATCTCGGCGAGCCGGGGGATCACCTCGTCGCCCAGGCGGCGAACGAAACCGACCGGGTCCGGATTGCCCGGGAACGGGCCGGCGTTGACCAACTCGATGCCGAGCTCGGCGTAGCCCTCCACGGTCTTGAAATATCCGTCCAGATCCTCGAACGGATCGACGAAATAGCCGACCGTCTTGCGGATCTCGCCGGGGTCGCGTCCGACCGCCTCGCAATGACGGTGCAGCACCTCGATCTTGTGCTTGATCGCGTCGACTTCGGTCACCGTCGAATTCCAGATGTCGGCGTATTGCGCGACCAGGCGTAGCGTCTTCTTCTCACCGTCGCCACCGATCAGCACCGGGGGACGCCGAATTGGTTGTGGCACACAGATTGTCTCGGCCAGCTGATAGTGCTTGCCCTCGTAAGGGCCGTTGTTGTCGCTCCACATCTGCCGGCAGATCTGCAGCGTTTCCTCGAGCATCTCGAAGCGCCGGCTCACCGGCGGATATGGAAAGCCAAGGGCGGCGTGTTCCCGCTCATACCAGGCCGCGCCGAGTCCCAACATCGACCGGCCCTGCGACACGACGTCCAGCGTCGTGACCGCCTTGGCCAGCAGGCCCGGATACCGGTAGGTGACGCCGGTGACCAACAGGCTCAAGTCGATTCTCGCCGTCTGTCCGGCCAGAAAGCCCAATGACGTGTACCCCTCGAGGAACGGATCCTCCGCCCGTCCCATGGCTTCCATCTGGAAGAAGTGGTCAGCCAGGGTGAATAGCGTGGCGCCGCCCTGCTCGGCTGCCTTGGCCGCGTCGGTGAGCGTCGGGCCCAGCCTGGCCGGGTCTCCCGGTAGGAAGTCGATGAAGTGCAGTCCCAATTCCATTGCTGATCAGGTCCTTTCGTGTCCTCATTGCTCGGTCAAGCGCTCGAGTAGCGACAATGCGTCGACGATGACGCGCCGCTCGGCCTCGGTATAGCGCTCCTGAATGGCTCGGGCCAGCCACTCCTCGCGGGCGCGCCGGTCGCTCTCGGCACGCCGTTTACCCGCCAGGGTCAGGGAGACCACTTGGCGCCGGCCGTCATTCGGGTCGGGCGCGCGCTCGATGAGCCCGCGTTGGCCCAGGGCGGCCAGGATGGTGGCCATCGACTGCGGCCGCACCTGCTCGGCACCGGCCAATGCGCTGGCCGACGACGGCCCCTCTTTCCACAGCCGGGTGAGCACCGCGGTCTGCGACGGCGTCAGACCGTCGCCTGCGATGTCCTTGAGCCGGCGCCGCAACCGGCTGAACACCACCCGAATATCGCGGGCCGCCGCCACGGCGTTGTCGCTGATGCCATCCACGACACCACCCTAAATTAGACAGCTGAGGCTGTCCAGTTTTGGCTGTCTATTTCCGCCCGAGCAGCTGTAGCGCCGCATCGACGGCCAGCGCCGCTACGTTCAACGTCTTGGACCGCAGATCGTGGCGGGCACTGGCGATCTCGACGACGGCTGTCGTTCCGGTGATCAACGCGGCCGCGGCGCGCAGTTCGTCGGGTGTGCCGAAGGGATCCGAAGTCCCATGGGTGAACACCGTCGGCACCGTGATGTCGGGCAGGTGCTCGGTACGGGGGCGTTCGGGTTTTCCCGGGGGATGGACCGGATAGGAGAACAACGTCAAAACGTCCACGGCGGCGTCGCCCGCGGCAACCACCATGGACGTCTGCCGGCCGCCATAGGAATGCCCACCGGCGATCAGTGGGCCGTCGGCAAGGCCCCGGCACAATGTGATCGCCTCGACGATGCCGGCCCGGTCGGCCGTGGCGGAGCCGGAGGGCGGGCCGGTCGGCCGGCGTCGCCGGTAGGGCAGGTTGTAGCGCACCGCAAGCCATCCGCGTTGTGCCCACTCGTCGCAGACCTGTTGCAACAGAGGCGAATCCCGGTTGCCTCCGGCGCCGTGAGTCAACACCACTATTCCGTTTGGGTCGCCCCTGTGGTCACCCGCCGGTTCGTGCGCGATGCCGGCAATCTGATCGAGATTCATGACAACCGAAACAGCGGAGAGACGGGACCGTGGCCACGGCCCAATGGGTAGGCGGCGCGCAGACATTCGGTGACCCACCGCTTACCGAACTCGACGGCGTCCGGCACGGTGAAGTCGTGCGCCAGCGCGCACGCGATGGCGCTGGCGAGCGTGTCGCCACCGCCGTGGTCGTTGCCGGTGGGCAGCCGCTCGGAGTCGAACTCGTAGCAGGCGGCGCCGTCATACAGCAGGTCGCAGCTGCGATCCGACGACCGCAGGTGACCGCCCTTGACCAGCACCCACTGCGGGCCCAGCGCATGCAGCGCCTTGGCCGCCGCGCGCTGCGACTCGGCGTCCACCACATCGATGCCGACCAGCAGCCGCACTTCGTCCAGGTTAGGTGTCACCAGCGTCGCCAATGGAAACAATTGCGTCCGAAGGGTTTCCAGAGCCTCTGTGGCCAGCAGCTGATCGCCGTGCATGGATGCGCACACCGGATCGACCACGAGTGGAACGCTCAACTGCAGCTTCCGCCAGCTGGCCGCCACTGCCGCGATGATGGCCGACGATGCGAGCATCCCGGTCTTGGCGGACTGGATGCCGATATCGCTGACCACGGCTTCCATCTGACCGGCGACAACCTCACCGGGCACTTCGTGAAAGCTCTGCACGCCCAACGTGTTCTGCACGGTGACCGCGGTCACCGCAACGCACGCGTGGACGCCCAACAGCGCCATCGTGCGCATATCGGCTTCGATGCCCGCGCCGCCGCCGGAGTCCGACCCGGCGATGGACAGCACGCGGCGCGGCGTCGTGCCCGGCGCGGGCAGCGGCAGGAACGTCACTGGGCCAGCGGCAGATACACCCGGTTGCCGTGCTCGGCGAACTCGCGCGACTTCTCCGCCATGCCCTCGGTCATGGCCGCCTCGATCGCTTCTTCGCTGTCCAGGCCGTGTTTGGCGGCGTAGTCGCGGACATCTTGGGTGATGCGCATCGAGCAGAACTTCGGCCCGCACATCGAGCAGAAGTGCGCGGTCTTGGCCGGTTCGGCCGGCAGTGTCTCGTCGTGGTAGGCCCGTGCGGTGTCCGGATCGAGCGACAGCGCGAACTGGTCGTTCCACCGGAACTCGAACCGGGCGGTGCTCAAGGCGTTGTCGCGCTCCTGCGCGTGCGGATGTCCCTTGGCCAGATCGCCTGCGTGCGCGGCGATCTTGTAGGCGATCACCCCGTCCTTGACGTCCTTGCGGTCCGGCAGCCCCAGATGCTCCTTGGGGGTCACGTAGCACAGCATCGCGGTACCGGCCTGGGCGATGATGGCCGCGCCGATCGCCGAGGTGATGTGGTCGTAGGCCGGTGCGATGTCGGTGGCCAGCGGACCCAACGTGTAGAACGGGGCCTCCTCGCACCACTCCTCTTCCAGCCGCACGTTCTCGACGATCTTGTGCATCGGGATGTGGCCTGGGCCTTCGATCATCACCTGTACGCCATGGGATTTCGCGATCTTGGTCAACTCGCCCAGGGTGCGCAGCTCGGCGAACTGCGCCGCGTCGTTGGCGTCGGCGATCGAGCCCGGCCGCAGGCCGTCACCCAGGGAGAAGGTGACGTCGTAACGGGCGAAGATTTCGCAGAGTTCGTCGAAGTTGGTGTACAGGAACGACTCCCGGTGATGCGCCAGGCACCACGCGGCCATGATCGAGCCGCCGCGCGACACGATGCCGGTGACCCGCTTGGCGGTCAGCGGCACGTAGCGCAGCAGCACGCCGGCGTGCACGGTCATGTAGTCCACGCCTTGCTCGCACTGCTCGATCACGGTGTCGCGGTAGAGCTCCCAGGTCAGCTCGGTCGGGTCGCCCTTGGTCTTTTCCAGCGCCTGATAGATGGGCACGGTGCCGACCGGCACCGGCGAGTTGCGCAGGATCCACTCACGAGTTTCGTGGATGTTCTTGCCGGTGGACAGGTCCATGATGGTGTCGGCGCCCCATCGGGTGGCCCACACCATCTTGTCGACCTCCTCGGCGATCGACGACGTCACCGCCGAGTTCCCGATGTTGGCGTTGACCTTGGTCGCAAATGCCTTGCCGATGATCATCGGCTCGATCTCGGGGTGGTTGTGGTTGGCCGGGATGACGGCGCGCCCGCGGGCCACCTCGTCACGCACCAACTCGGCAGGCATGCCCTCACGGGCGGCGATGAACGCCATCTCCGCGGTGATCTCACCGGCGCGGGCACGCTGCAGCTGGGTGCCGCGGTCGCGCACCAGCCCGGCACGCGCGGGCAGTCCGGCGGCGAGGTCGATCGTCGCGTCCGGATCGGTGTAGGGCCCCGAGGTGTCGTACAGGTCGAAGTCCTCGCCGTTGGACAGATGCACCCGGCGTAGCGGCACCCGCAGGGACACCCCGTCGGGACCCTCGATGTCGCGATAGGCCTTGCTGCTGCCCCAGATCGGTCCGGTGGTGACGGATGGTTCGACGGTTACGGTCATCTTTTTTCATCTCCCTACGCCGGCATTACCCGGTCAGGTTCGTACGGTCGACGGCCCCGAGCCGTCCTCTCAGCACACTCGGCGTGCGCTCCCGCGTCGTATGGATGGGTCCGCACGCGACGTTACCCCCACCCGGGACCGCATGGCAGAGTGACGGGCTATTCCCCGGGGCGGTGGCCGAGGGCATTCCCCGAGTGGAAAAATGCAAACGTGCAACAGCGCAGGCGAACAGGTGGTGAATCCGATGGGGGCGGCGCGCGATTTTCCGAGCCGACAGAGCCGACCCCTGGATACCTGAATATCGGCGACTTCAGGTTCTGGTTCGTGGGCCAACGCTGGGAATGGTCCGACGAAGTCGCCAGGATGCACGGCTACGAACCGGGCGAGGTGGTCCCGACGACCGAACTGCTCTTGTCGCACAAGCATCCCGACGACCGCGCGCACGTCCAGGAGCTGCTCGACCACGCCCTGCAGTCCGAAGAGTCGTTCTCCAGCCGGCACCGGTTCATGGATACCGCGGGCAGGGTGCACGACGCGATCGTGGTAGCCGACCGCATGCTGGACGAGTCGGGCGCCGTGCTGGGCACCGAGGGTTATTACATCGACCTCACCGACACCTTCGACGAAACCCGGCAAGAGGTGCTCGACACCGCATTGCCGGACCTGTTCGAGAGCCGCGCCGCCATCGAACAGGCCAAGGGCGTGCTGATGTTCGTGTACCGGGTCAGCGCCGAGCAGGCGTTTCGGGTGCTGCAGTGGCGGTCTCAGGAAACGAACGTGAAGCTGCGTTCGCTGGCGAAGCAGCTACTCATCGAAGTGGCGACCCTGCCGTCACCGGCAGCCACTCTGCAGAGTCAGTTCGACCATTTGCTGTTGACCGTGCACGAGAAGATTCCTCCCGAGCCCATCGGGTAACCCACCAATCGGTAAACGAGCAGTTCGGGAACGGGTTAATCTCTGGTGATCTGCGATGCGCGAGCGCGCATCCCCGCCGCTCATCGGGCTTAGCGGCCGCAGATCTCAACATTGGCTGTGGCGAAAGGCATGAAGTTGTTGGCGGTCGAACACGAGGCCCACGAAGATGCAGTGATCGTGAGCGTCAAAGGCGATATCGACTCCCGTACCGTCGGTGAGCTCGCCGCTCACCTGAACACCGCTCTCGAGCTTGCGACAGCGCAGCCGGCCCGACCGGTGGTGATCGACTTGCAAGCGGTTGATTTCTTCGGAAGCGCGGCGTTGAACGCGGTGCTCGACTGTCACGAGGACGGAAAAGCCGCCGGCACATCGGTTCGAGTGGTCGCCGACCATGACCAAGTGCTTCGACCGATCCAGGTCACCGAATTGGATCGGGTCTTCGACGTTTATCCGACGCTGTCCGCGGCGTTGCAACGCAGACGACAGCCATGAACGCGCGCCTGCCGGCTGACCTGGCCGCCGCGGTTTCCTTGGGCGGAGAGATGGGCCGGCGGTTCGCCGAATACGACTGGGACGCTCATCCGCTGGGATCGCCCAGCGGCTGGTCCAGCGCGATGCGCGCTGCGGTGCAACCTGCGGTTCGATCACGCGGTCGTGGGCGACTCAGCGGCGAGCTGAGCGGCTAGGCATCCTCCATCGCTTCGCCCAGCTCCTCGAGGAGCTTGTTGTGATGGTTGCTGGCCAGGAAGTGTCCGGCGGCGATCACCACTGCCACCGGCCAGTCGATGAGTTCAAGGGCGGCCAGGGCGGCCAGCCCGCCGAAATAGGCCAACTGCTCTGGTCGGGGGATTTCCACCTGGCCCATGACCGGCAGGTTCACCGCGAAGGTTTCGCCCTCCCGGATTTTTTGTACCGCCTCGCGCTGGGACGTCCCGCGCCGCGTCTTCTTTTCGGCCATCATTTGCCTTTCGGTAACGAAGGGTTTCCCGTCTCGCTGGGTCGCGCGTTCACCGTCGGACTTATGTCGACGATGACCCACGCCGGGGGCGATCCGCTAGTTTCATCGGTTGCTTCGGTGCTGAGGGTGCCGCTAGTCGAACTCTATGCGCTGTTGTGGCGGGTCGGAGTTGTCGAGATTCGGCAAAATGACCGGGCGCCTCATCGGAGCGCGAAAGCGCCGTCCCGGGTGGTACGAGGCCCAATCTGTCCGGATCCGTCCGCCCACCGGGCAGACCGTACGGTGCGCTGGACGTCGCAACAGTTGGCTTCGGCGGGATACCGCCGAGCGACCGGCTGAGCTGCAGCGGTTCGCCTAATTGGTGCTGCGCAACCCCGTGGTGCCCGCGCGGCGTCCTGCCGTCTTCTTTGCCGTCGACTTGCTGGCGGTCTTCGCGGGCGCGGATTTCTGTGGCGCAGATTCCGCCGGTACCGCTTTGAGGTTCGCTTTGGCCGCGGGGGGCTCGGTTCCCTGTTTGCGGCTCAACCTCTGCAACAGCAGTGCGCTGCCGCCCACTGCCAGCAACACCGGCCACTCGACCAATCCGGCTACGCCGAGTGCGCCGAACGCCAAAGCAGCCGCGGGCGCCGAGTGGCTGCCGCTACTCATTCCGCGTTTGACGCCCTCCGCGGCTCCGGTGACGCCGCCGATGACTCCGTTGACCGCCGCGCCACCCACGGCACCGGCGGCGGCGGTCGTAGCGGTCGCCGCGCGGTTCACCGCCTGACTCACGCCTCGGACTGCTCCGCCGATGACACCCATGATGACTCCCTGGCTGCTATTTGCTTCTAATTTTTTAAAGCCTGCCACCTTGCAAACGCGCAGACAACGAGAAGCCGCATCAAATTTCCCTGAGCTTAATGTGCGTCTGGTGTGCACCGGTCCGGTATGAACGCGGCTAGTCAGGCCTGACATCGACGAGGACCGGTGCGTGATCGCTGGCCGCCTTGCCTTTGCGTTCTTCGCGGACGATCTGCGCGTCGGTCACCCGGCCGGCCAATGCCGGTGAGCCCAGGATGAAATCAATCCGCATGCCTTGCCGCTTCGGAAACCGCAATCGGGTGTAATCCCAATACGTGTAGACGCCCGGCCCCGGGGCGAAAGGGCGCACCAGGTCAGTGAATTGCGCCTCGACAATGGCGCCGAACGCGCGGCGCTCCGGTTCGGAGACGTGCGTGGCCCCGGCGTAAAACTCCATACTCCAGACGTCGTCGTCTTGCGGAGCGATGTTCCAGTCGCCCGCCAGCGCGATCGCAGCCGCGGGATCGTCGCGCAACCAAGACTGTGCTGAATCACGCAGTGCGGCAAGCCATTCGAGTTTGTAGGTGTAGTGCGGATCGCCCAGCGCCCGGCCGTTGGGAACGTAGAGGCTCCAGATCCGGACGCCACCGCATGTCGCGGCCAGGGCGCGGGCTTCCGCGGTGGCGGCGACTTCTGGCTTGCTACTCCAAGTGGGTTGGCCGTCGAATCCGATTTGCACATCGTCGAGACCGACGCGCGAGGCGATTGCCACACCGTTCCACTGATTGAAACCGACGTGGGCCACCTCGTAGCCGAGTTCGAAGAACGGCAGGGTGGGGAACTGGCTGTCCGAACATTTGGTCTCCTGCATGGCCAGTACGTCGACGTCGGCGCGGGCCAGCCAGTCGACGACGCGGGGGAGCCGGGAGCGGATCGAATTCACATTCCAGGTGGCCAGCCGCAGCCGTCGCGCTTCGCCGTCATCAACCGAGCCGTCATCAACCGAGCCGTCGGGCATGGCTAGACGCTATCCCAGCCGCCCGGGCGGACCGGGACGTAGCGGCGGCGATGGTGCAGCCGGAATCCCAGCGCCGCGGCGAGTGCGGTCGCGCCGGTGTCGGGCACCAGCAGGTAACCGCGCGTCGCACCGCGATCGGCGCCCCACGCCAACAACGCCTCGCACAACTGCGCGCCGGCGCGATCGTCGCAGTCGTTTTCGGCGGAGCGCACAGCCGAGATGCCCACCCACATCGCACCATCGGGCGTCCGAGTCACCGCGGCGCGCGCGACCGTGGCGTCGGAGTGTGTCCCGAACATGAGTTCGCCGTCGATGACCGCGGTGAGCACGTCGACGGGAACATCGCCTCCGTGGATGCGCAGCCACGTGTCGTCGGGGCGCGGTGACAGGGTGATGGACGGGCCGGCGTCGCCGGCGCGAGGACCTGAAAGATCGCGCACCACAACTTGTTCCGTGTGTTCGGCGTTTAGCCCGGGCGGCAGCGTCAGCACTCGCTCGGGCAGGGCCAGTCGTGGTGTCAGGCCGCGGCGCTCGTACCAGTCGACGATCGCCGGGATGGTGCCGACTTGGGCGGAAAGATCCAGTGGTACGGCCGAATTGGCGGCAATCCCGGCACCGTGCCCGGCCCGCAGCAGCCAGCCGTCCAGCCACTCATGCTCCGCGCCCGGCCAGGCCGCGGCGGCGGCATGTTCGAGTGCGCGGATCTGCGAGTTGCGGATGGGGGTGTCGGTGAGCACCCGAAGCGCCACCGCGTCGGAGGCCGCGAACTCGACGACCGCGCCGGTCTTCGTCTTTACCCGCACCATCGGCTCGATCGCCAGTAGGTGCCCCACCGCATCGGTCAGCGGCGGCACCGAACCGGCCGGGCGCCGGAAGCGAACCGTCACCCGGGTGCCCGGGTCAGGCCACGAGAACATCAGTGACCGAACGGATCCGGTCCCTCGCCGGGCATCCAGGAGAGACCGGGCACGCCCCAGTTGTGGGATTTGACAGCCCTTTTCGCGCTGCGCGCGTGCCGGCCGATGAGGCGGTCCAGATAGAGAAAGCCGTCCAGGTGTCCGGTTTCGTGCTGCAGCATGCGGGCAAACAGGTCGTTGCCTTCGATGGAGATCGGCTTGCCCTCGGCATCGAGTCCGGTGACGCGTGCCCACTTGGCACGGCCGGTGGGGAACGACTCGCCCGGCACCGACAGGCACCCCTCGTCGTCGTTCTCCGGGTCGGGCATGGTCTCGGGTATCTCCGAGGTTTCCAGCACCGGGTTGACGACGACTCCGCGCCGGCGCTCGGTGAGGCCCCGTTCGTCGGCGCAGTCGTAGACGAAGACCCGCAAGCCGACCCCGATCTGGTTGGCCGCCAGCCCCACCCCGTGCGCGGCGTCCATGGTGTCGTACATGTTGGCGATCAACTCGGCCAGATCCGCCGGCAGTGAACTGTCGGCAGCGACCGGTACCGGTTGTGTCGGGGTATGCAGAACGGGATCTCCAACGATGCGAATCGGAACCACTGCCATGATCGGCTAAGCTACCGCACGCGCGTGGGCTGCTCAGCCGCCGATCGGAGTCCGGCAATCTAGGTCAATCCGCCGACTCGCGGGTCTGGATGACGGCTTGAGGGTTTGGCGCGTGTTTCAATATTCGCCGAAACACGCCCTTAGCTAAGTCAAGTCATTCGAGCAGTTCGGAATTCGCCGAAAGGGTCCAGGGGAAGCGATATGGACAGCGCCATGGCGCGGGCAAATCGATCGGGGGACGACTCTGAGATCGCAGATGGGCTGACCCGCCGCGAGCACGACATCCTGGCGTTCGAGCGCCAGTGGTGGAAGTTCGCCGGCGTGAAGGAAGACGCCATCAAGGAGTTGTTCTCGATGTCGGCGACGCGTTACTACCAGGTGCTCAACGCGCTCGTTGACCGGCCCGAGGCGCTGGCGGCCGACCCGATGCTGGTGAAACGGCTGCGCCGGCTGCGTGCCAGCAGGCAGAAGGCGCGTGCGGCGCGGCGCCTCGGCTTCGAGGTGACCTGACTCGTTACAGTAGGGCTCGATGAAAGAACGAGTTCCCGACTCCACCGGGCTGCCCCTGCGGGCCATGGTGATGGTGCTGTTGTTCCTTGGCGTCATTTTCCTGCTGCTCGGTTGGCAGGCCCTGGGTTCATCCGGGAGCTCTGACGACGACTCGGCGTCGCCGGTATCCAGCACCACCAGTTCGGCGTCGGCGTCGCCCACCAACAAGCCGGCGTCCACCCAGGCCGAGGTGCAGATCTACAACATCTCCTCGAAAGAGGGTGTCGCTGCGCGCGCCAAGGACCAGCTGACGTCCGCCGGATTCAAAGTCACCAAGGTCGACAACATGGCCGTGCCCGACGTCTCGGCCACCACGGTCTACTACACCGACGCCGGCGACGAACACGCCACCGCCGATGCGGTGGGCAAAAACCTCGGCGCACCGGTCGAACCACGGATTCCCGCGCTCAGTGGCGAACCGCCGGGTGTCATCGTCCTCGTCGCGGGCTGACCGCCGGGCTTGATCGCCCGACTCGTCTGTGAGCCGTTCCGGCGAGCCTCGTCGCGGGGCTAGGCTTTTGGCTATGCGTACGCTGCCTCCGCTGGTGCTGGCGGGTTGCGTCGTGCTGCTGGGCGCCTGTTCGGCGCCCGAGCACGTGGCGTCAGGTCCCGGTACCACCCCCGCGATTTGGACCGGATCACCATCGCCGGCGTCGAGCGCCGAAGCCTCGGAGCCCGGGCCCGCAACGACACCGAACGTCGGCACTCACCTCAAGGCACCAAACGGCACCCAGGTCGCCACAGCCAAGTTCGAGTTCAACGACGGCTATGCCACCGTCACGATCCAAACGACCGCGGGCGGGGTACTCACCCCGGGCTTCCACGGAGTGCACATCCACAAGATCGGCAAGTGCGAGCCCAATTCGGTCGCCCCGACCGGGGGTGCGCCGGGCGACTTCCTGTCCGCCGGTGGCCACTTCCAGGCACCCGGGCACAACGTCGAACCCGCCAGCGGCGACCTCACCTCGCTGCAGGTTCGCAAGGACGGCTCCGGAAACCTGACGACCACCACGGACGCATTCACCATGCAGGATCTGGTCTCCGGGCAGAAGACCGCGCTCATCATTCATGCCGGTGCCGACAACTTCGCCAACATCCCCGCGGAGCGCTACAAACAGTCCAACGGAACGCCGGGCGCCGACGATATGACGATGACTACCGGTGACGCCGGCAAGCGAGTGGCGTGCGGTGTCATCGGTGCCGGCTAAAGCTGCCTTGAAGCGAGGCGAAGCGCACATCGATTTCGCCCGCTCACCCCGGCCCACCCTCGGGGTCGAGTGGGAGTTCGCGCTGGTCGACGCGCACACCCGCGACCTGAGCAACGAAGCCACCGCGGTGATCGCCGAGATCGGCGAAAATCCGCGCGTGCACAAGGAATTGCTGCGCAACACCGTCGAAGTGGTCACCGGCATCTGCGGTTCGGCGGGCGAGGCCATGGAGGATCTGCGGCAGACCCTGGGGCCGGCGCGCCGCATTGTGCGGGATCGCGGCATGGAGTTGTTCTGCGCCGGCGCACACCCGTTCGCGCAGTGGACTTCTCAGAAGCTCACCGACGCTCCGCGCTATGCCGAACTGATCAAGCGCACCCAATGGTGGGGACGGCAGATGCTGATCTGGGGTGTGCACGTGCACGTCGGCATCTCCTCGCCGTACAAGGCAATGCCGATCATGACGTCGTTGCTCAACTATTATCCGCACCTGCTGGCACTGTCGGCGTCGTCACCGTGGTGGGCGGGCGTAGACACCGGATACGCCAGCAACCGCGCGATGATGTTCCAGCAGTTGCCCACCGCCGGGCTGCCCTTTCAGTTTCAGACCTGGGCGGAATTCGAAGGCTTCGTCTACGACCAGAAGAAGACCGGCATCATCGATCACGTCGACGAAGTCCGTTGGGACATCCGGCCTTCCCCGCATTTGGGCACGCTCGAGATGCGGATCTGCGACGGCGTGTCCAACCTGCGCGAGCTGGGTGCCCTGGTCGCGTTGACGCACTGTTTGGTGGTCGATTTGGACCGCAGACTGGAAGCCGACGAGTCGTTGCCGACCATGCCGCCCTGGCACAACCAGGAGAACAAGTGGCGCGCCGCCCGCTACGGCCTGGATGCGGTGATCATCCTGGACGCCGACAGCAACGAGCGATTGGTCACCGAGGATCTCGAGGACGTGCTGAACCGGCTGGAGCCGGTGGCCAAGAAGTTGCATTGTGTCGACGAGTTGGCCGCGGTGGCCGACATAGTCCGGCAGGGCGCCTCCTATCAACGACAGCGCCGGGTGGCCGAAGAACACGACGGGGACTTGCGCGCGGTCGTCGACGCACTGGTGGCCGAACTGGAGATCTGACGATGGAATCCTTTGAGCTGGCGATGTTCCCGCTGGAGTCAGCGCTGCTGCCCGATCAGGACCTGCCATTGCGGATCTTCGAGCCGCGCTACGGTGCGCTGGTGCGGCACTGCCTGGACACCGCGGACCCATTCGGAGTGGTACTGATCTCGCGTGGGCGCGAGGTCGGCGGCGGCGATGCGCGTTGCGATGTGGGCGTGTTGTGCCGGATCATCGACTGCGCCGACCACGGCACCGGCCGGTATTCATTGAATTGCCGTACCGGGGAACGGATTCGAGTGTCCGAATGGCTGCCCGACGACCCCTATCCGCGGGCCAGGGTCGCGCTGTGGCCCGACGAGTCCGGGGATGGGGTTTCGGACGCCCAGTTGCTCGACGTGGAGGACCGGGCCATGGCGCTGTTCGAACGCATCGCGCAGGCACGCGACATCAAACTTCCCGACCGCGAGGTGATCCTGGGCCACGACCCGGCCGAGGAGGCCGGGAAACGGCTGTACGCGTTGGCGTCTCGCATCCCGATCGGCACGGCCGACCGCTACGCGGTGTTGTCGGCGCCGACGGCCGCCGGCCGTCTCGCCGCGCTGCGCGAAGCGGTGGATGCGGTCGCCGAGGTGGTGGAGTTTCAGCTCTCCGAATAGCGGTCGCGGGCTTCGTGGTTGCGGCTGCGCTCGCCGATGCGGTAGAAACACAGTGTTTTCCTAACGAACGGTGGGCGCATGAAGGTACAGCTTCAGGTCAGCGGTTCACCGGCGCACGCGGCGGCAAGCGCCGCCGAGATCGCCGCGACCGGGGCAGATGGGCTGTTCACCTTCGAGGGCCAGCATGACGTCTTCTTTCCGCTGCTGATCGCCGCCGAAACGACCAGCCTGGACTTGACGACCAACGTGGCGATCGCCCCGCCGCGCAGCCCGTTACACATGGCGCATTCCGCCTACGACCTGCAGTTGTACAGCGGCGGCCGGTTCCGGCTGGGCCTGGGCTCGCAGATCAGAGTCCACATCGAAAAGCGTTATGGCAGCACATGGGGCAGACCCGCGCCGCGAATGGCCGAAGCCATCACCGCGATCAAGGCCATCTTCGCCGCGTGGGAAGGCCAGAGCCGCTTGGACTTTCGCGGCGAGTACTACACGCACACCATCATGGCGCCCAACTTCAACCCCGGACCCAACCCGTTCGGGCCACCGCCGGTGCTGCTGGGTGCCCTGGGTCCGGTGATGACGCGGACCGCCGCCGAGGTGGCCGACGGTCTGCTGGTGATGCCGTTCAACAGTGCCCGCCACTTCGCCGAACGCACCGTGCCGGCCATCGGGGAGGGGCTGCACCGCTCGGGGCGGACGCCGGGTGAGTTCCAGATCATCGCCCAGGCCATGGTCGCCGTCGGCCGCGACGAGGCCGACCTGGCGACCGCGATCAACGGGGTAGCGTCCCTGATCGCGTTCTACGGTTCCACGCCTGCGTATCTGCCGGTACTGCAGGTCGAGGGGTGGGCCGAGGTCCACCCCGAGCTCAACGTGTTGTCCAAGCAGGGCCGTTTCGCCGAGATGCGCCGACTGATCACCGACGAGATGGTGGCCCGAATCGGGGTGGTCGGTACACCCGAGCAGTGCGCACAGCAGATCGCCGCGCGGTTCGGCGAGCACGCCGACGAGGTGTGCTGCTACTTTCCCGGCTACACCCCCCGCCCAGCGGACGTCGCGGACATGATCGGCGCACTGCACCGGGTACCGGCCCTGCCATGAGCCCTCACCTGACAATCGAAATCGATTCGGGCGTAGCGGTTCTCACGCTGAACCGGCCCGAACATCTCAACGCCTACACCGCCGAAATGGGCACGCTGCTGAGCCGCGCCTACCGGGACTGCGACGAAGACGACGACGTACGGGCCATCGTCGTGACCGGCGCCGGACGCTCCTTTTGCGCCGGGGCTGACTTCTCCGGCGGCACAAGCCCGTTCGACGCACCCGCGGACAACGGCACGTTCTCGGCCGCCCCGATCAGCCCGGCGGCTTTCGAATTACGCAAACCCGTAATCGCCGCGGTCAACGGCCACGCCATCGGCATCGGGCTGACCATCGCATTGCAGACCGATATCCGCATCGTCGCCGAGGACGCCAAATACGGTGTGGTGCAGGTTCGCCGGGGCGTCATGCCGGACTGCATGTCGCATTGGACACTGGCCCAGCTGACCACCCTGGGCGTGGCCGCCGACATCCTGCTCACCGGGCGCACATTCGGCGGGACCGAGGCCACCGCACTCGGTGTCGCCAACCGGGCATTGCCGGCCAGGCAGGTGTTAGACCACGCCGTGGCGATGGCCCGCGATATCGCCGTCAATGTCGCCCCGATGTCGGCGGCGCTGTGTAAGCGCCTGCTGTGGGACAGCGCGATCAATCGCTACACGCCGCGACAGGTCGCATCGCTGGAAACCCAGTTGCACGAGCGGCTGATGGGTGGCGCCGATGCCGCCGAAGGAGTCGCCGCCTTCCTCGAACGCCGGTCACCGCACTTCACCTCGCGGCTGTCCCACGAGTGGACACCGCTTCCCGAGCCATGAGCGGCCGGTAGCCCTCTCATGCCCCGGCCGCTGATTCCGGTGCAGGACATCTACGATCGGGCGCTGGCGCTGCTGGACGCCGAAGGCGCAGGCGCGTTGAACGCTCGGCGGCTGGCCGCCGAGCTGAAGATCTCGACGCGGACGCTCTACCAACAGGTCGGCACCCGCGAGCAGCTCATCCGGGAGCTGGTAGCACAGCATTTCTCCCGGCTGCGACTGGACTTCGCGGAGTACGACACCTGGGAGTCCACCGCGTGGCACTGGTGTCAGGCCTTGCATGCGGCCTTGCGTGCGCACCCGTTCCTGACCGAGCTGATGACCATCGACGACCGCCAAGCGGTGGCCGGTTACATTGATGATCTGCTGAACGCGACTGTGCGTGACGGCATTCCGCGAGCTCTGGCGCGTGAGTGCTGCCGGTCGCTGGTCACCGTGACGATCAACCACACCATCATCGAGGTGCGGGCGCTACGCGAGCCGCAACACTCGCCCCGAAGCGAGGCCGAGACCGGCAAAATCGCCAAGAACTTCCCGATGACTATCCGCTGGATCCTGGCCGGCGTGCGCGCCGACGCAGCGGGCTAACTTATCCGCGCCAGGTCACCTCGCCGGCCGGCGCTGCGTTCCATCAGTCGCGGTGCCACGATCCGGTGCAGCGGGCCGACCACCGCCCAGACCGCCCGGGCAGCGAACCGGTGCCGGTAGTGCAGGCGAGTGGTGAGCACGGCGCGGCGACCGTCCAGGCGCCGCAACGTCAGTTCGCCGCGCAGCAACGATCCGCGCGTCGCCAACACCAGTTCGTCTGGATCCGAACGCATGATCGACCAGCCGATCAGGTGATTCGGCGAGGAGATCGGACCCAGCCGAAATCTCAAGACGTGCCGGTGAATCCACAACACAGCGCCGCCCCCGGGTCCATCCCGAAGTCCGTCACGAAACATCTGTTCGGCGGTGCGCACGTCACCAGCGGGGATCGGGACTTCGAAGACGTCAGCGTAATCGGCGGCCGTCTCGCCGGTCTGCGCGCGTTCGTCGAGCGCCGTTGTGGCAACACGTTTCAGCGTTCGCTGCACCACGATTCGGTGCCCGCCGGTGCCGATCACCAGCGCCCGATAGACCTTGCCGTGCACACCGGGGAAGTCCGCCCAGGTGGCCGCCCGCAGCCGGGTGCGCGCGGCGCCGTCGAGTTCGTCCAGCTCGAACACCCACCGGTAGACCGCGAACCAGTGCCGGCCCTTCAGGGCGAACCGCTGCGGTGGCCGGGCTTCGTCCACGGTGAAGCCGATCGGCACGGTCGACGGGTCGTGCGGGTCGCGACACATCACCCGCAGCAGCGCCGACCACGTGTCGGCACGGCTCGCATCAATGGATATGGCATGCTCATCGATATAGGGTAATCGTTCCATATAGAAGGAATGTACTAGATCATGGCACCTCCGCGGAAGCATGAAACCGATGTGATCCTGGACGCAGCCCGAGCGCTGGTGCTCGACGGCGGACCGCGGGCGGCCGGCGTCGCCGCGATCGCCAAAGCCAGTGGGGCACCGGCGGGCACCTTGTACCACCGGTTCGGCAACCGCGACGGCATCCTGACGGCGGCCTGGCTGCGCGCCCTTGAGCGCTTCCAGGCGCTCGCGCTGGCCGCCGACGGTGAGACCCCCGCGGACACCGCCGTTGCGATGGCCTTGGCCGCCGTGAGGTTCGCGCGTGCCCACCCCGAAGACGCCCGATTGTTGTTGACGATCCGGCCGGGCGACCTGCTGGACGGCGAACCCGACGCGTCGTTCCAGCAGACCCTGGCCACGATGAACGCCCCGCTGACCGAGCGCGTCGCGATGCTGGCCCGCCAACTGTATGGCAACAACAAGCCGCGATCCGTCGACGCCGTCGCGCGAGCCGTCGCCGACCTGCCCTACGCAGTGGTACGGCGCCACGCACACGACGAGCCGATGCCGTCCTGGCTGGAAAACGACGTAGCGGCGTCGGTGCGGGCCGTACTACAGAGCTTTGGCGAACGCCCGTAGCGACTCGACCTGGATGGGATCCAAAGAGGGACGGACGTTTTCGTGCGCCACCGCCAGGTCGGCGGCCGTCACGTCGGTGGCATCGATGGATCGGCGCATGGCGGTCAGCGCGGCCTCCCGCAACAGCGCCACGCAATCGGCGGCGCTGTAGCCGTCGAGTCCGGCCGCGACCTCGTCGAGATCGACGTCGGCGCTCAGCGGAATCGATTTGCCTGCGGTGCGCAGGATTTCGCCGCGCGCGGCGGCGTCGGGCGGCTCCACGAACACCAACCGCTCCAGCCGGCCCGGGCGCAGCAGCGCGGGGTCGATGAGATCCGGCCGGTTTGTGGCGCCCAGCACGACAACATCGCGCAGCGGGTTGACACCGTCAAGCTCGGTCAGCAGCGCGGCGACCACACGATCGGAGACGCCCGAGTCGAAGCTCTGCCCGCGCCGCGGCGCCAGCGCGTCCACCTCGTCCAGGAAGATCAGCGAGGGTGCCGAATCACGGGCGCGCCGAAACAGTTCGCGCACCGCCTTTTCCGAGCTGCCCACCCATTTGTCCATCAGCTCGGATCCCTTCACGGCGTGCACGGATAGTTGCCCGGTGCTGGCCAGTGCGCGCACGATGAAGGTCTTGCCGCACCCGGGCGGTCCGTACAGCAGCACCCCGCGCGGCGGGTCGACCCCCAACCGGGCGAAGGTGTCCGGATGTTGCAACGGCCACAACACGGCCTCGGTGAGGGCCTGTCTGGCCTCGACCATGTCGCCGACGTCATCAAGGGTGATGTTGCCAACGCTGACTTCCTCACTGGCCGAGCGGGACAGCGGTCTGATGACGGTCAGCGCGCCGACCAGGTCATCCTGTTTCAGCTCGGGTGGCCGGCCGTCGCTACTGGCCCGCGATGCTGCTCGCAGCGCCGCCTCACGTACCAGAGCGGACAGGTCAGCGACAACGAAACCCGGTGTACGGGAGGCGATTTCGTCGAGACCAAGATCGCCGGTGGGCACGTTTTTCAGCAGTGACTCCAGCAGTGCTTTGCGAGTGGCGGCATCGGGCAGCGGCAGGCTCAGCTCGCGGTCGCACAGATCGGGCGCGCGCAGCCGGGTATCGAGCTGGTCGGGTCGTGCCGAGGTGGCGATCAAGGCGACGCCGTCGCTGGCAACGGCGGTGCGCAGCTCGCCAAGGATCAGCGAGGCCACCGGCTCGGCGGTGGCTGGCAGTAGGGCATCGACGTCGGTGATCAGCAGCACGCCGCCACCGTCGCGGACCGTCTGCACCGCCGAGGCCACCGCCTTGACCCGGTCTTCGGCGCTCAGCGCGCCGACCTCCGGGCCGTCCAGCGTGACCAGCCTGCGGTCGCCGCACACCGCGCGCACCAGGGTCACCTTGCCCACGCCGGCCGGACCCGATACCAGCACGCCCAGGTTGGCCCCGGCGCCCAATGCCTTGAGCAGGTGCGGTTCATCGAGCGCGAGCTTGAGCCATTCGACGAGCTTGGCGGCCTGCGGCTGAGTGCCTTTGAGTTCCTCGACGACCAACTGCGGCCTGGCGAGTTCAACCGATATCCGCGTCCCGGCGCCGGCCGCAACACCGGTGCCCCAGGTGACCAGCGAGTTGGGCTGCACGCTCACCGGCCCCTCGGGATCGACCCCGGTGACGGTGAGCAGCTCCGAGGTCCAGCTGATGCCCACCGCGGTGGCCAGCGCGCGGGTGGCTTCCGACGTCGAGGTGCCCGGGCCCAGATCGCGGGGCAGCAGCGACACGGCGTCGCCCACGGTGATCACCTTGCCCAGCAAGGCTTGTCGCAGCGTCACCGGGGTCACCGACTGGGTGGCCAACGTCGAGCCGGACAACGTCACCGTGCGTGCGCCGTAGACGGTGACCGCGCTGACGATCACCGCGGTTCCCTCGCGCAGCCCCGCGTTGGACAGGGTCACGTCGTCGAGCAGCACCGTGCTGACCGGCGTGTCCGGACCGGCCAGGCCCGCGACCGCGGCCGTGGTCCGCGAGCCGATCAGCGACACCGCGTCCCATTCCCGAATACCCAGTGCGGCAACGGCACTCGGGTGTAACCGAATGACACCGCGGCGGGAGTCGACGGCCGAGGTGTTCAGCCGGGCGGTCAGGGTGAGCTGGCGGGCCGCGCCGGGGCTCACGGCACGCGCCTGCCCGGTTTGCGCAAGCCCAGCCGCGCCACCGACCGGCGGTTGGGCTGTGCCCGGCGGATCGCCCGCCGTGTGGCGCGACGCTGCTTGGGTGCGTGATCCCACGCCTCGGGATGCGCGGCCAACCAACGCTGGTTGCGGATGGCGAACGGCACGTGGCACAGGTAGGCGATGATGATGACCCAGATCAACACGTAGGGCGCCAGCACCGCCGCCGCCGCGCAGATCGCCAAGATCGCCAGCAGCGGTGCCGCCCAACTCGGCGGCACGGCGACCGCATGCATCTTGCGCATCGGAATCTTGCTGACCATCAGAATCGAGGTGCCGGTGATCCAGATGCACAGGAACAACGGTGAGGTCCACCAGCCGTCGCCGAACTGCAACTTGAGTCCGATGAGACCGATCATCGAGATCGCGCCGGCCGGCGCGGGCATGCCGACGAAGAATTCGTGCGCATAGGACGGCTGGCTGCCGTCGTCTTGCAAGGCGTTGAATCGGGCCAGCCGCAACACCACGCAGACCGCATAGAGCAGGATCACCACCCA
>NZ_LZKU01000113.1 GCF_001672975.1 Mycobacterium sp. 1465703.0 | reverse complement strand
CCCGTGCGGATGCGCCTGTGTGAGAGGAACCGAGGACTAGAAGTTATCGGGTATCCGTTGTCGACAGCGGTTGGCGTTCCACGGGGCGCCCGAGGACGACCTTCGCCGTGATGACGCCCAACTTGACCATGCCCAAGTACGTCGACGGGTTGAACAGCGTCGGCCAAACCGTGCGGGTTTTGTGCTCGTTTACCGGCCGGTCCCCGAATCGATCGCGCAGCCACCTCAGCGTCATGGGCGCCGACAGCGGATGCAACAGCAGATGACCACAGAACCGGTCGCGGTGATAGGTGACCGCGGCACCAATGCGTTCGTACTCGGCGACCAGTGCATCGACATCGTCGACGCTGATGATTCCGTCGTGCACCGCCTGTATGACCAGCACGGGAGGCTTGGGCCTGGACTTGCCGAGCTTGGTCTCGTCGAAGATGTGCCGCACTTGTGGGAGGTCCCACAGCTCGTCGGCCGTCATGTCGACGTAGGACCCGATGTCGACCTTGCGGAAGCGCCATACCGCCTGGGCCGTGGTCATCGTCTGCAATTCGTCGAGCAGCGCCTTGCCCTCGTCAGTCGCGTGCTCGTCGACGACGTTCTGCGCGCCGGGGAAAACTTGCGTCAAAGCGGAAATCATCAGCGCGGCGAGACCGGCGAAGAAGCTGCCGTTGAGGCGGCGTGCCACGCTCCCCGGGTCGCCGACGGGCGAGCCCAAAGCCGCCCCAACGATATTGAGCTCCGGTGCATATCCCTCACACAGTTCGGCCGCCCACGCCGACGCCAAACCTCCCCCTGAGTACCCCCACAGACCCACCGGTGCAGACGGCGACAATTTCAGGCGCTCGCACCGCATCGCGGCCCGCAGCCCGTCCAGAATCCGGTAGCCGGGCTCGACGGGAGCGCCCCACATGCCGTGGCAGCCTTCGTGGTCGGGTACGCAAACCGCCCAGCCTTCGGCCAGCGCGGCGGTCACCAACAAGTACTCGGCTTGGACGAATGCACCGATCGGTCGCGCGCCGCGCCGCATAGCGAACGAGGGGAAACAGCGCGACGCCACGGCATCGATCGCGCATTGATAAGAAAGGACCGGATAAGCAACGTCTGACTCGCGCTGCGGCGGGATGAGCACAGTGGTCACGGCGACTTCCGGGTCTTCGTGCAGATTGGTGGTGCGGTACAGCAACTGAGTGGCTTGTACCCGTTGGCTGATAAGACCGAGAAATCCGATCTCCACGTCGCGCGAGCGCAACACCGTGCCCGGTTCCGCGTGCTCGTAGCCTTCTGGCGCTCGATAGAAGGGGTCGTCGTCGGGTGAGATCGGCCGTTCGACGCGGCGCAGGTCGTCGTGCGGGACGCTTGCGACTGTCACTGGCGTGGCGGAACAGCTATCCATCGGTATGACGGCTCCCTCGGCATGTTGCTGACAGCGCGGATCGACGCCGCCTGAGGTATCTATTACCCGCGGTATCGGGATGGCAATCGTCGGTTATCCGAAAACACCGCCGAACATCAGCCGAGCACGTGGGTGGCGGCCGCGCCATAGCCGATCAGCAATTGGCGCAGCGCGCGTGGCGGGTCAGCAAACATCTTTCGGACCGGCGTTGCGCTGACTGACGGTCAAACGACGGTCAAGAACGGCGACAGTCGACTGTGTGAGATTTGAGCAAATTTCGCTGAGCTGGTGTTTCGTGGAGCCGATGACGGGAATCGAACCCGCGTATTCAGCTTGGGAAGCTGATGTTCTGCCATTGAACTACATCGGCACAGTCGCCTCAGAAGGCTAGCATCCAGCACCGCCGATGCCCGTCGACGCGGGTGGGCGGGCGACGACCGCGACGCACACCGTCATCTCGGTGCACGAATCAACCGTCGCCGGCAGCCGCTCAACTCCAATACGCTTTGAATCTAAGCTCGCCCAGCCGCAATTCTTAAGAAAGCCACGTTTATTATTTCGTTATCGTAACGTAATGTGCTCGGCGTGGGTCGACACGCATTAGCCAGGAAGCGCCGCAAACCTTCAGTGGCCCTGGCTGCAGTGCTCGCCCCCGCCGCCGTGTTCTTCGCGGTGTCAGGCGATGTCCATCCAGTTAAGGCCCATGATGAGGCCAAACCCGTTATCAACGAGGCAGCTCCGTGCTGCGTGCAAATCGTGACGCTGGCATCGAATCGGATCCTTAAAGGATCCCCTGACAGCGAACCCGCCGCGGCTTCGCGGTACCACACGCGAGCCCCGATGCTGACCGCCGACGTCGCGCCGGAACGGGGCCTGCAAGTCCGGACGATCCTGACCGCTCGCAGCATCACGGCGGACTTCCCCCAGATCCACGAAATCGGGGGAGTGCGACCGGACCCGTTGCCGTGGCACCCCCGCGGCTTGGCGCTCGATGTGATGATTCCCAACCCGCAGTCGGCCGACGGTATAGCGCTGGGCAATGCGATCGTCGCGTACGTGCTGCAGAACGCCGACCGGTTCGGCATTCAGGATGCGATCTGGCGGGGCGTCTACTACACGCCGGGCGGAGCGCAGCCGAGCCGGCTGGGGCACTACGACCACGTGCACGTCACCACCACCGGCGGCGGATATCCGGACGGCAGCGAGGTCTATCTCCGCTGAGCGCATGCGCCAGCAGTTAGGCTCGTCGCGTGCTGCTCTCCGATCGCGACCTCAGGGCCGAAATCAGCGCCGGGCGATTGGGCATCGAACCGTTCGAAGCCGGCCTGGTGCAGCCGTCCAGCATCGACGTGCGGCTTGACTGCATGTTCCGGGTGTTCAACAACACCCGCTACACCCACATCGACCCGGCGAAGCAGCAAGATGAACTGACCACCTTGGTCGAACCGGTCGACGGGGAGCCTTTCGTGCTGCATCCCGGCGAGTTCGTGCTCGGCTCGACGCTGGAACTCATCACCTTGCCCGACGACCTCGCCGGACGTCTGGAAGGCAAGTCGTCGCTGGGCCGCCTTGGCCTGCTGACGCACTCGACTGCCGGTTTCATCGACCCCGGCTTCAGTGGTCACATCACGCTGGAGCTGTCCAACGTCGCCAACCTGCCCATCACGCTGTGGCCAGGCATGAAGATCGGTCAGCTGTGCATTCTGCGGTTGACCAGTCCGGCCGAACATCCTTACGGCAGTACACAAGTAGGTTCGAAGTATCAGGGCCAGCGAGGACCGACCCCGTCGCGCTCCTATCAGAACTTCATACGGACTACATAGGTTCTGAGGGGCTCTCACGCTCCCCTTCTGCGCGATACTTAGTTAGCCGTGGTTTTTCCTCCGCCTGGCCGTGGTCATCGTGCAATACCTTTGGAGGGGTTTGTATTGGATATCGTGCTCGGGGTGTCGATGGCACCGTCATCGATCCAAATGGTTGTCCTGGAAGGCGAATACGCCGACGGCGCCACGGTAGAAGAGGACGTGTTCGACGTCGCTGACGTCGATGACGCGGCCACCTCGACGGGGCCCGACCAAGTGATCTCAGCCATCTTGGGCACCCGTGAAGGCGCGGTCGATGCCGGCCTAGAGCTGTCGTCCATCGGCGTGACGTGGACCGATCAACTCGAAGCCGCGGCACTGCGCGACGCGCTGACCGCTCACCGGATCGACAACGTGATGCTGGTCTCGGCCTTCTTGGCCGCCGCAGCCCTGGCGCAAAACGTCGGCGGCGCAATGGGTTACGAGCGCACCGCCGTTCTGCTGGTGGAGCCCGACACCGCGACGCTTGCGGTCGTCGAGACCTCCGACGGTTCCATCCCGGACGTCTACAAGCAGCAGATCCACGCGGAGTCCTACGGCGATGCCGCCGAGCAGCTCAGCGCGATGGTCGCCGGGATGGAGAAGCTCGAACTCCCGCCGGGGGGCCTGTTCCTGGTCGGCTCGGGCATCGACGTCTCTCCCTTGAAAGAGGTGTTGCAGGCGACGACGTTCCTCGACGTGAGCGTGGCCGAGGAACCCGAGACGGCGCTGGCCCGTGGGGCGGCCTTGGCGTCGGCTAACGCGCCGCTGTTTGCCTCCTCGACCGCCGCGCTGGCCTACGCGCAAGACCCCGGCACCGGCGCGGTGGACCAGTACTCCCTCCCCGAATACCTCTATGTTCCGTTCGGGCCGGAGCCCGGTGACGACGAGCTCGCCTACAGCGCGGTCGGCGATGACGACGCCGATTCGCCGACCGTCGTCATCGAGAAGCTCTTCCTTCCCGAGGAGAATCAGCAGCGGCGGCGGCCTGTCTTGCTGGTCGGCAGCGGCTTGGCGGTGGTCGGCATCAGTGCTGTGCTGGCTCTCGAGATCGCGTTGGCGATCGGCATCCGCGACACGGGCACCGTGGCTTTACAACCCACCCCGGGCCAGCACCTCATCGTTCCCACCGAGCAGGCACCGGCCCCGGCGCCGGTGCAGGCAGCCGTGCCGCAGCCCAAGGTCGGCCAGCCCGTCCCGATGGCCGCCCCCCAGCCGTTGAACCCGCCGGTCGCCGCGCCGCTGCCCGCGGTTCCGCCGCCGCCGGCGGCCCCGCCGCTGCCCGCCGCCCCGATCGTTCCGGTTCCTGTCGTGGTTCCCCCGGTCCCAGTGCCGGTACCGGTTCGCATTCCTGTTCCTAACCCGGTCGATGACCCACCGATGCTTGCGGTGCCACCGCACCTGTCCATTCCGCAACCGGTGCAGCCTCATCCTCCGGTGCACCTCCCGGAGCCATCGCCGCCGCAGGTCGGCGGCACCGGTCCGCTGTCACCGCCGCACCAGACTCCGCCTGGCGAAGGTACCCCGCCCAAGCCCAGCAGTCCCGGTAACTCCGGCGGCGGCCACGTTCCGACGCCTGGTCAGAGCGGCCCGGGGGGCCACGTTCCGACGCCCGGTCAGAGCGGTCCCGGTAACTCCGGCGGCCACGTTCCGACGCCCGGTCAGAGTGGTCCCGGCGGCCACGTGCCTACACCCGGCAGTGGGTCGGGCGGCGGTCATGTCCCCACGCCTGGCAACGGGCCGGGCGGCTCGGGCGGCGGTCACGTTCCCACGCCCGGCAGCGGTCCCGGCGGCTTGGGTGGCGGCCACGCTCCTGCGCCCGGTGGTGGCCACGTTCCGACGCCTCCCGCGGGCGGTCCCGGCGGCGGTCTCGGCGGTTTCGGCGGTGGTCATGCCCCGGCTCCCGGTGGCGGCGGCGGCTTCGGTGGCGGTCACGCGCCGGCTCCCGGTGGCGGTGGCGGCTTTGGTGGTGGTCACGCGCCGGCTCCTGGCGGCGGCGGTGGCCTCGGCGGCTTCGGTGGTGGTCACGCGCCGGCTCCCGGTGGCGGTGGCGGCTTCGGCGGCGGGCACAGCGGAGGCGGCTTCGGCGGTGGTCACAGTGGTGGCGGTTTCGGTGGCGGCCACGGCGGTGGCGGCGGCGGAGGCGGACACC
>NZ_LZKU01000112.1 GCF_001672975.1 Mycobacterium sp. 1465703.0 | reverse complement strand
GACGACGGCGCAACTGCCGCGCCCGCGGGTCGGCGGCGGCACTGACCTTGCGGATCACCAGGTCGGACAGGTCGGCGGCGGTGGCCAGTCCGTGGTGCAGCAAGGCGCGCCAAGGACCGGGCTGTGTTGCTTTCACCGCCATGACACTTCGACTACTGGCCAAGCGGCTTCTCGGCGACCTGGCCGCCGGTGCTCTCCGCGGGGGTGGTGGGAGTGGCGGGGGTGGCGCCGGCGGCCGGCGTCCCACCGGTCGGCAGCGCCTCGCCCCGCATCGAGGCGCGAATCTGCTCCAGCCGGGAATGGCCGGCCATCTGTACACCGGCCTGCTCGACCTCGAGCATCCTGCCCTGCACCGAACCCTGTGCCAGCTCGGCGGCCCCGATCGCGTTGGCGTAGCGGCGCTCGATCTTGTCGCGTACCTCGTCCAGGCTGGGGACGTTGCCAGGGGCGGCGAGCTCGCTCATGGACCGCAGCGAGGCGCTCACCTGCTCCTGCATCTTGGCCTGCTCGAGCTGGCTGAGCAGCTTGGTGCGCTCGGCGATCTTCTGCTGCAGCACCATGGCGTTCTGCTCGACGGCCTTCTTGGCTTGTGCGGCCGCGCCCAGCGCCTGGTCGTGCAGCGTTTTGAGGTCTTCGACGCTTTGCTCGGCGGTCACCAGTTGGGCGGCGAACGCCTCGGCCGCGTTGTTGTACTCGGTGGCCTTGGCGGTGTCACCGGCCGCGCTGGCCTGGTCGGCCAGCGTCAACGCCTGACGCACGTTGACCTGCAGCTTCTCCACGTCCGCCAGCTGACGGTTGAGCCGCATCTCGAGTTGACGCTGATTGCCGATGACCTGCGCGGCTTGCTGGGTCAGCGCCTGGTGCGCGCGTTGCGCTTCCTCGATGGCCTGCTGGATCTGCACTTTGGGGTCTGCGTGCTCGTCGATCTTGGCGTTGAACAGCGCCGTGAGGTACTTCCACGCCTTGACGAACGGATTGGCCATGAGTTAGCTCCACCTTCGCTTCTTGAGGATCCGGATGGTCCCCGGACGGGCCTAAACGGGCTCGGCGCCTGTCGCTCAATTTAGTGGGTCGACGCCAATCGCCCCACCCCTTACGCGGGATCCATCCCGGGCGCGCTCAGGCCAGCGCCAATGACGCCACCGGCGGGATGACGACCTTGATGCTGGTGCCGCTGGCCCCGTCCGTGGCCGCGCCGACGGCCGCCCGCTCCTCGCTGGCCATCCGCTCGCCGGCGTGGGTGAGAACCGACGACAACGGGACGTCGAGCGCATCGCAGATCGCGTTCAGCAGCTCGCTGGACGGCTCCTTGCGGCCGCGCTCCACCTCGGACAGGTATCCAAGGCTGACCCGCGCCGAATCGGACACCTCGCGCAGCGTCCGGCCCTGTGTCGTGCGGGCCTCGCGCAGCACGTCGCCGATGACCTCGCGCACCAATGGCGGCATCCCGCCCTCCTTCGTCCAGTCGGGCCCTGCGCGGCGCGTACTCAGCTTGCATCCGGCAGGTGCTCATTAGGTGAACGCCGAGGGCGGTGGTCTGGTTCCCGTTCTGCCGTCAGAATCAGCCAGGCGTGCGGCGCACTTCCCGAACGGTCGACACCACGTAGTCGATGCCGGTGATCACGGTCAGCACGATCGCCGCGCCCATCACCACCGCCGCGGCCACCCGGAACGGGCCGGGCGTTGCTGCCCAAGGCAGCACGAACAGTCCGATGGCCAGCACCTGCACCACGGTCTTGAGTTTGCCGCCCCAGCTGGCCGGAATGACGCCGCGCCGGATGACGGCCAACCGCAGCACGGTGACCCCGACTTCGCGAGTCAGGATCAGCACCGTGACCCACCAGGGCAGTTCACCGAGCATGGACAGCCCGATCAGCGCCGAACCCACCAGCGTCTTGTCCGCGATCGGATCGACGAACGCCCCGAACTCGGTCGCCATGCCGTAGTTGCGGGCCAGCAGGCCGTCCAGTCGATCGGTGATGCAGGCGAACGCGAAGATCACGAAAGCCGCCACCCGGAAGCCGGTTTGATGGCCGTCTCCGGCAAACAGGGCGAGCAGGAAGATCGGCACCAGCACCAGACGCAACAGGGTCAGCGTATTGGCGAGGTTGGCGATATTCGCGCGGCCTGACGGTCCTGCTAGCGGACCTATCTGCGGCTGCCCCGACACGGCAACAGAATAACGGTTGACCAGCGCAGCCGTTCGTGATGCCGATACTGTTAGCCGTGAGCACAAGTCCGCAGCGTCATCGGCCGCTGGTTCGGCGCGCGCGAACGTCCGACGTTCCGGCCATCAAGCATCTGGTCGACACCTACTCGGGAAAGATCCTGCTGGAGAAGAACCTCGTGACGCTTTATGAGGCCGTCCAAGAGTTTTGGGTGGCCGAGGTGGACGGCCAGGTGGTCGGTTGCGGGGCGCTGCACGTTATGTGGTCCGACCTCGGCGAGGTGCGTACCGTCGCGGTCAACCCGGCGCTGACCGGCCACGGTATCGGCCACGCGATCGTCGATCGGCTGCTGGAAGTCGCCCGCGAGTTGCAGCTGAAGCGGCTGTTCGTGTTGACGTTCGAAACCGAGTTCTTCGCCAAGCACGGGTTCACCGAGATCGAGGGCACTCCGGTGACGGCCGAGGTGTTCGAGGAGATGTGCCGCTCCTACGACATTGGTGTCGCCGAATTCCTGGACCTCAGCTACGTCAAGCCGAACATTCTGGGCAACTCGCGGATGCTGCTGAGGCTCTAGCGGCGATCGCAAGCGCGGCCGTGGTGATCGCAAGCGCGGCATAGCCGGGCGCCGGGGGCACCTCCCGCTTGCGGGAGACGGGTCGCCGCCATCAGCCCGGCGCTAGTCCTCGGGGTCGCCCCCGTCGGCGTCGCTGCCGCCCCGGATCAACGCCAGGGTTCCAGCCAACTCGTCCGGCTTGATCAGCACCTCGCGCGCCTTGGAGCCTTCGCTCGGACCGACGATGCCGCGGGTCTCCATCAGGTCCATCAGCCGGCCGGCCTTGGCGAAGCCCACCCGCAGCTTGCGCTGCAGCATCGAGGTCGAGCCGAACTGGCTGGACACCACCAGCTCGACGGCCTGCAAGAACACGTCCATATCGTCGCCGATGTCCGGGTCCACATCGGTGCGCTCGCCGGTCGGCTTGGCGGCGGTGACGCCCTCGGTGTACTCGGGTTCGGCCTGCTCCTTGCAGGCGGTGACGACTGCCTGGATCTCCTCGTCGGTGATGAAGGCGCCCTGCAGCCGGATCGGCTTGCCCGCGCCCATCGGCAGGAACAGCCCGTCGCCCATGCCGATCAGCTTCTCCGCGCCGGCCTGGTCCAGGATCACGCGGCTGTCGGTGAGCGACGACGTGGCGAACGCCAGCCGGGACGGCACGTTGGTCTTGATCAGGCCGGTGACGACGTCGACGGACGGACGTTGGGTGGCCAGCACCAGGTGAATGCCTGCGGCACGGGCCTTTTGGGTGATCCGCACGATGGCGTCCTCGACGTCGCGGGGCGCGGTCATCATCAGGTCGGCGAGCTCGTCGACGATCGCCACCACATACGGGTACGGCCGGTATTCGCGCTGGCTGCCCAGCGGCGCGGTGATGGCACCGGATCGCACTTTCTCGTTGAAGTCGTCGATGTGCCGCACTCGGGACGCCTGCATGTCCTGGTAGCGCTGCTCCATCTCCTCGACCAGCCACGCCAGCGCGGCCGCCGCTTTCTTGGGCTGGGTGATGATCGGGGTGATCAGATGCGGAATGCCTTCGTAGGGCGTGAGTTCCACCATCTTCGGGTCGATCAGGATCATCCTGACCTCTTCCGGGGTGGCCCGGGCCAACAGCGATACCAGCATCGAGTTGACGAAGCTGGACTTACCGGATCCGGTGGAGCCGGCCACCAGCAGGTGCGGCATCTTGGCCAGGTTGGCCGAGATGAAGTCGCCCTCGATGTCCTTGCCCAGCCCGATGATCAGCGGGTGGTGGTCGCGGCGGGTCGACGGCGCGGTCAGCACGTCGGCCAGCCGCACCATTTCCCGGTCGGTGTTGGGCACCTCGATGCCCACCGCGGACTTGCCCGGGATGGGCGCCAGCATGCGCACACTCTCGGTGGCCACCGCGTAGGCGATGTTCTTCTGCAGCGCGGTGATCTTCTCGACCTTCACGCCCGGTCCCAGCTCGACCTCGTAGCGGGTGACGGTCGGCCCGCGGGTGCAGCCGGTCACGGCCGCGTCCACCTTGAACTGGGTCAGCACCTCGGAGATGGCATCGGCCATGACGGTGTTGGCGGCGCTGCGCTTCTTGGGCGGGTCCCCGGCCACCAGCAGGCTCAGCGACGGCAGCACGTAGGGACCCTCAACGACCCGGTCCAGCTCGATGGTGTCCTGCTTGTCCGCCGACCGTCCGCGCTTGCGGCCGCGCACGGTTCCGGGTTCTGAGCCTGGTTGCAAGGCGGGCTCGGGCACGGTGGGAATGTCGTCCTGCAGCGCGGCCTGGGCGTCGTCGTCCGGCGACCACGCCGGCGGCTCGTTATCCGCGACCGAAGCGGCGTCGTAGTTGTCTTGGCCGTCCCCGACTCCGTCGTCGAACTCGTCCGCGTAGTCGTAGGGCTCGTCGTCGTAGTCCTCGTCCACGAACCGGGTGTGGAACAAGTTCCGCATCACCACGGGCACCTCCCGGATGGTGGTGCCGGTCAGCAGCAACAGGCCGAACATGAAGCCGATGAACAACAGCGGTGCGGCGATCCAGGGGGTCAGCCCGTCGGAGAGCGGCCCGCCGATGGCGAAGCCGATGAAACCGGCCGCGCGACGGCGCGCTTCCGGGTCTCCCGGCGAACCGGACCACAGGTGGCGCAAACCCAGCACCGATAGGGTGATCAAGCTGGCACCCAGGATCAGCCTGGGGCGCACGTCCGGGTCAGGCTCGGTGCGCATCAGGGTCACCGCCACCGCGGCGGTCACCACCGGAAGCGCCAGCACACCCGCGCCGATGAAGGTCCGCAGCAGGGTGTCCACCCACGCGCCGACCGGCCCGGCGGCGTGGAACCACGAGCTCGCCGCAACCACCACGGAAAACCCGAGCAAGAGCAGCGCGATCCCGTCGCGGCGGTGTCCGGGATCGATGTCGTGGGCCCGCCCGATCGACCGGGCCGCGCCGCCGGTCCCGCGGGCGGCCATCACCCAGATGGCGCGCATGGCCCGACCGCACGTCAGCCCCGCCCCGACCAGCGGCGCGTGGCTACGCCGCCGGGCCGGCTTGCTGACCTTCTTGCGGGGCGCCGCAGGGCGCGCACGCCGGGACCCGCTGGCGCGCGAAGTGGCCTTTGACCTGCTCGTTCGGCTTCCGGAGCGGGCGGCGGTCTTACTGGGCATGACGGCAAGAGTAGTCGCAACGACATCATCTACACCACCCGCCACACTGGTAACGATCCGGCTTCTCGGGCACGTGGCGGGTCGGCAGCCGCATCGCGTGAGTAGGGTGACATTCGGTGCGAGAAGTCGTGCTCGTCACCCATCCCAGAGCGCTCCAGGAGGCCATCAATGCCCGTTGTCGTCGTCGCCACCCTGACCGTCAAACCTGAGTCGGTGGACGCCGTTCGCGACATCCTGACGCGGGCGGTCGAAGAAGTGCACGACGAGCCGGGCTGCCAGCTGTACGCGCTGCACCAGTCGGACGAGACCTTCGTCTTCGTCGAGCAGTGGGCCGACGCGGAGGCACTCAAGGCGCACAGCACCGCCCCCGCGGTCACCAAGATGTTCACCGCGGCCGGTGAGCACCTGGCCGGGGCTCCCGACATCAAGATGCTGCAGCCGGTCTTGGCGGGCGATCCGGCTAAAGGACAGTTGCGGCCCTGATGGCTCACTCGTCGCAAGGTCCCCTGAAAGGCAAGGTCGCCTTCATCACCGGCGCCGCGCGCGGACAGGGGCGCGCGCACGCGGTACGACTGGCCGCCGACGGCGCCGACATCATCGCCGTCGACCTGTGCGACCAGATCGCCAGCGTCCCCTACTCATTGGCCACGCCCGACGACCTGACGGCGACCGTGAAGCTGGTGGAAGAAACCGGCGCGCGCATCGTGGCCTCTCGCGCCGACGTCCGCGACCGCGAATCCCTGTCCGCGGCATTGCAAGCCGGCCTCGATGAATTCGGCCGCCTCGACATCGTGGTGGCTAACGCCGGGATCGCACCCATGCAATCCGGCGACGACGGCTGGCACGACGTCATCGACGTCAACCTCACCGGCGTCTACCACACCATCAAGGTCGCGATACCCACCATGGTCAAGCAGGGCGCCGGCGGGTCGATCGTGCTGATCAGTTCGAGCGCGGGGCTGGCCGGTGTCGGCAGTTCGGACGCCGGTTCGGTCGGCTACGCCGCCGCCAAGCACGGTGTGGTCGGGCTGATGCGGGTCTACGCGAATCTGCTTGCCGGGCAGATGATTCGAGTCAATTCCATCCATCCGTCCGGCGTAGAGACTCCGATGATCAACAACGAGTTCACCCGGCAATGGCTGGCCAAGATGGCCGCGGCGACCGACATACCCGGCGCCATGGGCAATGCCATGCCGGTGGAGGTGCTGGATGTCGAAGACATCGCCAACGCGGTGGCGTGGCTGGTGTCCGACCAGGCCCGCTACATCACCGGTGTGACGTTGCCCGTCGATGCGGGATTCTTGAACAAGTAGCTGCTATGGCACGAAACCCGGTTGCGCAGACGGCATTTGGCCCCATGGTGCTGGCCGCCGTCGAGCAGAACGAGCCGCCCGGACGGCGCCTGGTCGACGACGACTTCGCCGAGCTCTTCTTGCCCACCGGGCTGCGCTGGCTGGTTGGCGCGACCCGATTCGCGCCGGTGCGCCGGCTGATGATCCAGGGCTCGGAGTTCACCGGTCCGGGGTTGTGGGCAAACCTGGCCTGCCGCAAGCGTTTTATCGCGGACAAGCTCAAGGAGTCGCTGGACGACATCAACGCCGTCGTCATCCTCGGGGCGGGGCTGGACACCCGCGCTTACCAGCTGACGCGACGGGTCCGCATCCCGGTGTTCGAGGTCGACCTGCCGGTGAACGTCGCCAGGAAGTTCAAGACGATCCGCCGGGTGCTCGGGGAGCTGCCACTGTCGGTTCGGTTGGTGGCGTTGAACCTCGAGCATGACGACCTGCTCACCGCGCTCGCCGAGCACGGTTATCGCACCGACTACCGGGTGTTCTTCATCTGCGAGGGCGTCACCCAATACCTCACCGAAGCCACCGTGCGACGCACGCTCGACGGCCTGCGCGCGGCGGCGCCCGGCAGCCGTTTGGTGTTCACCTACGTCCGTAGGGATTTCATCGACGGCACCAACCGGTATGGCACCCGCACGCTGTACCGCACCGTGCGGCAGCGCCGGCAGCTATGGCATTTTGGGTTGCAGCCGGACGAGGTCGCCGCGTTCCTCGGCGAGTACGGTTGGCGACTGATCGAGCAGGCCGGTCCCGATGAACTCGCCCACCGCTATGTCGAGCCCACCGGCCGCAAACTCAAAGCCTCGCAGCTGGAGTGGTCGGCCTACGCCGAGAAGACCTAGACCTCGATGACGGTCGGCACGATCATCGGCTGACGACGGAAGGTTTCGCCGACCCACTTGCCGACGGTGCGCCGCACGCCCTGGGCGATGCGGCTCGGGTCGGTGATCTGCTCGGCCACCAGCGCTTCCAGTTCTGCCTCGACCCTGCGCACAGCGGGCTCGAGCGCCTTGGGATCTTCGGAGAATCCGCGCGAATACAGGTGCGGTGGGCCGATCGCACGTCCGGTGCCGCGCTTGACCACCACGGTCACCGCCACGAACCCCGACGACAGGATCAGCCGTTCGCCCAGGGTGATGTCGCCGACGTCGCCGTCGATCAGGCCGTCCACGAACATCTTGCCGACCGGCACCGCGCCGGCGATCGACGCCTTGCCCGCGACCAGATCGACGCTCACCCCGTTCTCGGCCAACAGGATTGACTCCTCCGGCACCCCGGTACGGGCCGCCAGCTTGGAGTTGGCGCGCAGCATCCGCCACGTCCCGTGCACGGGCATGACATGGCGCGGCCGAATGCCGTTGTACAGGAACAACAGTTCACCGGCGTAGGCATGTCCGGAAACATGAACGCGCGCTTGGGCATTGGTGACAACGCGGGCGCCGATCTTGGCGAGTTCGTCGATGACGCCGTAGACCGCTTCCTCGTTGCCCGGGATCAGCGACGACGCCAACACCACCAGGTCCCCCGCGGTCAGCGTGATGCTGCGATGCTCGCCGCGCGACATCCGCGACAGCGCCGACATCGGCTCGCCCTGGGTGCCGGTGGTGATCAGCACCACCCGGTCGGGCGGCATCATCTCAGCGGCACCGATGTCGATCACGTCGGAGTCCGCCACCCGCAGGAATCCGAGCTCGCGGGCGATGCCCATGTTGCGCACCATGGATCGGCCGACGAACGACACCCGCCGGCCTAGTGCCACTGCGGCATCGATGATTTGCTGCACCCGGTCGACGTTGGACGCGAAGCACGCCACTATGACGCGGCCGTCGGCGCCGCGGATCAACCGGTGCAGCGTCGGGCCCACTTCGCTTTCCGACGGCCCGACGCCGGGTAACTCGGAATTGGTCGAGTCGCACAGGAACAGGTCCACCCCGGCGTCGCCGAGCCGGGACATGCCGGGCAGGTCGGTCGGCCGCCCGTCCAGCGGAAGCTGGTCGAGCTTGATGTCACCGGTGTGCAGAATCGTTCCGGCACCGGTACGCACGGCGATCGCCAGCGCATCGGGAATGGAGTGGTTGACGGCGAAGTATTCGCACTCGAACACGCCGTGGGTGCTCTTCTGGCCCTCGCTCACCTCGACGAACACCGGCTTGAGTCGGTGTTCCCGGCACTTCGCGGCGACCAGCGCCAGGGTGAACTTCGAACCGACCACCGGGATGTCGGGGCGCAGCTTGAGCAGGAACGGAATGCCGCCGATGTGGTCCTCGTGGGCATGGGTGAGCACCAGCGCCTCGATCTCGTCGAGCCGATCCTCGATATGGCGCAGGTCCGGCAGGATCAGATCGACCCCGGGCTCGTCGTGGGTGGGAAACATCACCCCGCAGTCGATGATCAGCAGCCGGCCCAGATGCTCGAAAACGGTCATGTTGCGGCCGATTTCGCTGATGCCGCCCAGTGCTGTGACCCGCAACCCTCCCGTGGCCAAAGGGCCTGGCGGGGTGAGGTCTACATCCACTTCTCGGACACCCTCTGGGTCACCGGAGGACGGAGGCCGCACGCATGTCGGCGGCCAGCGTCTCGATTTGCTGTGGCGTCGCGGGCATTTGCGGCAACCGCGGATCGCCGGCGTCGAAGCCCTGCAAACGCAACCCGGCCTTGGACATGGTCACCCCGCCCAGCCGGCCCATCGCATCGCACAGCGGGGCGAGGTTGGCGTTGATCTTGCGGGCGGTGGCGATGTCCCCGGAGCCGAAGGCGGACAACATCTCTCGGAGCTGTCCGGCCGCCACGTGAGAAATCACGCTGATGAAGCCGATGGCGCCCATGGCCAGCCAGGGCAGGTTCAGCGCGTCGTCTCCGGAGTAGTAGACCAGACCGGTCTCGGCGATGATCTGGCCGCCGCTGTGCAGGTCGGCCTTGGCGTCTTTGATTCCGACGATGTTCGGGTGGGCGGCCAGCGTGCGGATGGTCTCGGGCTGGATCGGTATCACCGCACGTGGCGGGATGTCGTAGAGCACCACCGGCAACTCGGTCGCGTCGGCGACGGTGGTGAAGTGGGCGATCAACCCGGTCTGCGGAGGCTTCGAGTAATACGGCGTGACCACCAGCAGCCCGTGAGCGCCCTCGGCCGCGCAGGCCTTGGCCAGCCGGACGCTGTGCGCGGTGTCATAGGTGCCAGCGCCGGCGATGACGCGGGCCCGGTCGCCGACCGCCTCCAGCACGACGCGCAACAGCTCGCGCTTCTCGTCGTCCGTGGTCGTCGGGGATTCTCCGGTCGTCCCGGAGACCACCAGTCCGTCACAACCCGCGTCGACGAGGCGATTGGCCAGCTGTGCGGCCGCAGCGGTGTCAAGGGAGCCGTCGGATGCAAACGGTGTGACCATTGCGGTCAGCACGGTTCCCAACCGCGCTGGGGCGTCGAATCCGACCGTGCTCACGGTGTTCAGGTTACCTGGCGGCGGCAAGGTATTTAGCACCCACGTAGACGCGCGGCGCGGCGCGGCGGCCGGTCAGGCTTCGGTGGCCAATGGGCTGGTGGCGACCTCGGTGCCGTCGGCCAAGGTGGAGATCTCGAAGTCGGCGAACACCGCGGGCGCCACGCCGGCCAGCTGGCGCAGGCATTCGATGGCCAGCCGCCGGATTTCCACGTCGGCGTGCTCGCTGGCCCGCATGGCGATGAAGTGGCGCCACGCCCGGTAATTGCCCGTCACGACGATGCGGGTTTCGGTGGCGTTGGGCAGCACCGCCCGGGCGGCCTGGCGGGCCTGTTTACGCCGCAGGACTCCCAGCTTTTCGCCGGGCTCACCCGCCGTGAACTTCGCTTCCAGCTTCGTCAACAGCTCGGTGTAGGTGGCGCGGCTGGCGTCGGCGGCCGCGGCCAGGATTTGCTGAAGTTCCGGATCGTCCTCCATGCCCGGCGGCACCACGACGTGCGAGTCCTGCTCGGGGACGTAGCGCTGCGACAGCTGCGAATAGGAAAAATGCCGATGCCGGATGAGCTCGTGGGTGCACGATCGCGAGATGCCGGTGATGTAAAACGACACACTCGCGTGTTCGAGCACCGAGAAGTGGCCGACGTCGATGATGTGGCTGATGTAGCCGGCGTTGGTCGCGGTTCTGGGATTGGGTTTCGACCAGCTCTGATAGCAGGCCCGGCCGGCGAACTCGACCAGCGCGGAGCCGCCGTCGGCGTCGGTGCTCCACGGCACGTCCGGGGGCGCCAAGAAGTCGGTCTTGGCGATCAGTTGCACGCGCAGCGGAGCGATCTCGGCCACGGCGCTCACCTTAAAGCCTGAGGGGCGCGGCAGCGTCCCTGACCCGCACCTTGCCGCAGACCAGCAACGGCAGTAGCGCATCACGCAATCCGGCCAACCGCGTGTTTTCGGTGCGGCGCGCGTGGCACAGCGCACCGGTGATGGTCCGCAGCGCCGCAGGGCTCAGGCGGCGGACGTCGCGAACCCAGACGTCCAGAGTTGTGCTTGAGGAACACCAACCCCAAGGATCACGTCCTTGTACTGACCGGCCGACAGCGAGCCGCGCACCTACTCGGCGGCCTTCCACAGCGTGGCTTTGAGCTCCTTGGGCGTCGACGCCGGCATCAGCTGACCCGCTTGGCCGCCGTGCGCAGTTCGCCGGACAGATCACCGCGCCCGGCGACACTGAACCCGCCCAACCCCAGCCAGGACGCCATGGATGCCAGTTCACCGGCCAGCGCCGCGGCGACGCGGGACCTGGACGTATCGGGTTCGCCGAATGCGCCGAGCACACGCAGCGAATTGGCGGCGCGGTCGGCCTTGAGGTCGACCCGCGCCACCAGGCGCCCGTCCATCAGCAGCGGCCACACATAGTAGCCGTACTGCCGCTTGGCGGCCGGGGTGTAAATCTCTATGCGGTAATGGAATTCGAACAACCGCTCCACCCGGGGCCGAAAGAAGATCAACGGGTCGAACGGACACAGCAGGGCGGTGCCACGGTCCAGCCGCGGCACGGTCCGGCCGGATCGCAGATAGGCTGGTGCGGACCAACTCTCGACCTCGACGGGCTCGAGTTCGCCGTCGGCCACCAACGCGGCGATCGCCGGCTTGACCTGAGCGGCCGACAGCCGGAAGTAGTCGCGGATGTCGGCCTCGGTGCCCACGCCCAGCGCGGTGGCGGCCCGCAGCGAGAGTTCGCGGATCGCCTCGTCGTCGTCGACCTCGCGGGCCAGCACCCGGGCCGGCAGCACCCGCTCCACCAGGTCGTAGTGACGAGCGAATCCCACCCGGGTGGCGGTGGTGAGCACCCCGGACGAAAACAGCGCCTCGGCCACCCACTTGGTGTCGCTGCGCGTCCACCAGGTGCCCTTCTTGCGCCGCGGCTCGGCGGCCAGATGCGCTTCGATCTGCCCCGCGGTGCTGGGCCCGAGTTCGGCGATGGCGGCCACGATCTCGTCGGCCAGCCGCGGATTGGCCTTGACGATGTGTCTCCCCCACCGGCCGTGCCGGTACTCGCGCATCCGCCAGCGCAACAGTGGCCAGTCCTCGACGGCCATCAGCGCGGCCTCGTGCGCCCAATATTCGGCCAGCAGCCGCGACGACCGCGGACCCCAGGCGGCGCGGTCGAGCACGTCACGGTCGTAGGGACCGAGCCGGCTGAACACCGGAGCGTAGTGCGCACGCACCGCCACCGACACCGAATCCAGTTGCAGCACTTGGATCCTCGAGATCAAGCGCCTTAGATGCGCCCGGGTGATCTCGCCACCGGGGCGGGGCTCGCTAAAACCTTGGGCCGCAACGGCTATCCGCCGGGCTTGGGCGGCCGATAGCCTGCGGGTCGACACGGCGCCGAGAATACCGCTCCGTCGGGCAGCCCTCGGCGGCGAGGCTAGCGCGGACTCATCCCGCCCGGGCCGTGCGGTCCAGCGGCTTCAAGACGCCGTCCTCGGCCGCATCGTTTTGTTCCGCATACGCCGCCTCAAGCGCTTTCGGAACGTCGCCGAGCTCGCGATACACAGTCATCAACTGCTCGAGGATCTTGATTCGCTGCGCCGCCGCGTCCTCCACAGCGCGCCGAGCCTTCTCCCGGTAATGATCGGCGCCCTGTTTCGCGTCACCGAGCAGCTGCTCGCACTCCTGCTCGGCCTCTCGGCGCGCCTCCTCGATCGCCGATTGGGTTTCGGCACGCATTTCGGCCAGTTCGGCGTCGAGCTTTTCCTTGGTCTCCTCGTACTCGGCTTCCAGCGCCTTTTGCTGCGCGGCCATGTCGGCGAGCACCTCGTCGCGCTTTCGCTCCGCGGCCTCGGCTTCGGCCTCGGCCGCCGCGATCAGCGCATCCGCTTCGGCCCGAGCTTCGGCCTGCATCTCGGCCACCTCGTCGACCGCGCGGCTCAGCATTTTCGACATCCGCTGTTGCACCGCGTGCGGCGAGGGCGAAGTGTCGGTCAGGACGGCCACTTCCTTACGCAGCGCCGCGGTTTGATCGGCGGATTCCTGCAGCCGGGCCCTCAAGCTCTCCACGTCGTCAAGCAGTAGCTGCTGCTTGGCGGTCAGCATCTCGACGTGGGCGTCAACCGCGGCCGAGTCGTAGCCCATGAATTTTCGAGAGAACGTCTTCACGGGTTCGGTTATCACTGCCAATTCCCCCTTCTCTCTCCAAACGACCGGTTGAGCCTGTGCATACCGACCCCCGCGTCCGAGTATGTCAGGTCGGGCGGTTCGTCCGAACAGGTGCGCAGGCTCCCCGACGGTAGCTGTGGAAGCGGTACCGCAGCCCCGAGCGGCTCGCCAGCCACTCCCCCGTCTCACCCACCCAGGTGTCGTCCAGGGCCGGTGCCAACGCGTCGTCGTCGTCGCGCCGCAAATCGATTTCGATCTCGGTGACCTCGCAGCGCGTGGCGTGCGGCAGGGCTAGTAAATAGATCTGCTCGCCGCCGATGACCCACGCCTCGGGTTCGCCCTCGATGTGGGCAAGGGCCGCCTCGACCGACCCGACCGCCTGCGCCCCATCGGCCACGCAGCGGGTATCGCGGGACACGACGATGTTGCGGCGGCCCGGCAGGGGGCGCACCTTCGCCGGTAACGAATCCCACGTCCGCCTGCCCATGATCACCGGGTGCCCGATGGTCACCTCTTTGAACCGGGTCAGGTCTTCCGGCACGGTCCACGGAATGCCGCCACCACGTCCGATGACGCCGGAGGTCGACTGAGCCCACACCAGGCCTACCTCAGTCATACGCGGTACTCCTTGATCCCGGCTGGCACACCGACCGCGCCGGCATCGGCGCCGGCGTGCCTCATACAGCGACGGGGGCTTTGATCGCCGGATGTGGGTCGTAGTTCTTTACGACGACGTCGTCGTAACTGTAATCGAAGATCGAATCCCTCTCGGCCAGAACGAGTTCCGGATACGGCCGGGGCTCGCGGCTCAGCTGTAGGCGTACCTGTTCGAGATGGTTGTGATAGATGTGGCAGTCCCCACCCGTCCACACGAACTCGCCGACCTCGAGGCCGGACTGGGCGGCCATCATGTGGGTCAGCAATGCGTAGCTGGCGATGTTGAACGGCACGCCCAGAAACAGGTCGGCGCTGCGCTGGTAAAGCTGGCAGCTCAGCCGGCCGTCGGCGACGTAGAACTGAAAGAACGCGTGACACGGCGGCAGTGCCATCTGCGGGATGTCGCCGACGTTCCAGGCGGACACGATGATGCGCCGCGAGTCGGGGTCGGTCCGCAACAGATCCAGGGCCGCGCTGATCTGATCGATGTGCTCACCCGACGGCGTCGGCCAGGATCGCCACTGCACCCCATAGATCGGACCGAGATCTCCTGTGGCACTTGCCCATTCGTCCCAGATGGTGACTCCGTGCTCATGTAGCCAGCTGACGTTGGAGTCGCCGCGCAGAAACCACAGCAATTCGTAGATCACCGATTTGAGGTGCACCTTTTTGGTGGTGATCAGCGGGAATCCGGCCGACAGGTCATAGCGCAGTTGCTGACCGAACAGGCTGCGGGTCCCGGTGCCGGTGCGGTCGGATTTGGCCGTTCCTTGATCGAGCACCAGGCGGAGCAAGTCCTCGTAGGGGGTCGCGATCGGCACGCCGCAAGAATACGTCTAAGCACGCGGAGTAGAACGGGTGCCATGCCGAACATCATTGACGTCGTCACCACTGCCGATGGCACCTGCACGGTGCACCTCTTCACCCCCGACGGCCCGGAATCCCAAGTCCCGTGGCCTGGTGTGGTGATGTATCCCGATGCCGGCGGCGTGCGGGACACGTTCCAGCAGATGGCCGCCAAGCTGGCCGGGTTCGGCTACACCGTGCTGCTGCCGGACGTCTACTACCGCAGCGGCGACTGGGCGCCGTTCGACATGGGGACGGTGTTCGCCGACCAGAAAGAACGCGGGCGACTGTTTTCTTTGATCGGCACTGTCACCCCGGACCGGATGGCCGCCGACGCCCGCGCGTTCTTCGACTATCTGGCCGCCCGACCCGAGGTGGTCGGCGAGCGATTCGGGGTGTGCGGCTACTGCATGGGCGGGCGGACCTCGCTCATCGTGGCGGGACGGGTGCCCGACCGGGTGGCCGCGGCGGCGTCCTTCCACGGCGGCGGCCTGGTGACCGACGGCGAGGACAGCCCGCACCTGCTCGCCGACCGGATGAGCGCCAGGGTGTACGTGGGTGGCGCCCAGAACGACGCCTCGTTCACCGCCGATCACGCCGAGCAACTGGATAAGGCGCTGACCGCGGCCGGCGTCGAGCACACCATCGAGTGGTATTCGGCCGGACACGGATTCGCCGTTCCGGACAACGGGCCTTATCACCCGGCCGCGGCCGAGCGGCATTGGGACGCGATGGCAGAGGTGTTCGCGGCGGCGCTACCGCGTTAGCACAGTCATCAGCAGCGTTGCGGCCACGGATACGCCGTCGGTGCGGATCGTGGCGGCCACCGAACTCGCCCGTGCGCGGGTCTGTTCGGTCAGCACCGCCGTGAGCGCGGTGGACAGTGACTCGGTGGTGGGGGCAGGTCCGTCATGGGCGGCGCCGATGCCCAAGTCGCGCACCCGGGTCGCCCAATAGGGCTGATCGGCCCCCTGGGGCACCACCACCTGCGGCGCGCCTAACCGGGCGGCCGTCGTGGTGGTACCCGCGCCGCCGTGGTGCACCACGGCGGCGACGCGTTCGAACAGCGCCTGGTGATTGACCTCGCCCACGGCCAGACAGTCGTCCTGGTCGTCGATCAGGTCCAGATCCGCCCAACCGCGCGAGACCAGGGCGCGATGGCCCTGGCCCCGGATCGCCTCGATGGCGGCGGAGGCGACGTCTTTTGAGGCGCGCATGGGCATGCTGCCGAAGCCCACATAGACCGGCGGGTCACCCGCGTCGAGGAAGGCCGCCAACTCGGCCGGCAGCGGGCGTTCGTCGAGCAGCAGCCACGCGCCGGTTTGGACTACATCGAGATCGCCGCGGTGCCGCCACGGGTCCAGGACTGGATCCGTCGCCAACCACGGGCAGTCGGTCAGCGCGTAGTCGCGCAGGTTGTCCAGCGGCGGCAACCCGATTGACGCCCGGTGACCGTTGAGCGTCTCGCCGAACAACTCCTGCAAGTGCCGGCCATCCAGTTGCCACAACAGCCGGTTTTCGGCCATGCCCAACGGGAACGGCGCACTGGCATAGGTGGGCGGCGGGTAGTGCGGCGACGGCAGGATGGTGGGCTGGTAACTCACGTAGACGTAGGGAATCCCCAAGCTTTCGGTCACCGATCGGGCGGCGGCCGCGGCGGGCGGGAAGCCCGCCACCACCAGCGCATCGCACCCTTCGGCCGCCGCGGCCACGGTGTCGAATTGCACGGCCATCAACCCGTCCAACTGCCGGTGCAAGTCCGTCTCCGACGGCAGGGCCCCGGTTTTCATCGCCCGAATTGATTCGCCGAAGGGCAGCAGCGGCACGCCGACACCGGCCAACAGTTCGACGAATTCCGCATCCGGCGGCGCGCTGACCCGCGCGTCGACGCCGAGCGCCCGCAACTGCACCGCGAGCGCGGCGAGCGGCGCGACGCCGCCACGCGAGTCGTAGGCCGACAGCAACACTCGCATCCGCCGCTCCCACTTCCAGGCCTGTGGTCGGCAAACTCTATCGTCGGCGCCGATCATGCGGCGCACCCGACGCCGGCTGCCACGGCGAACATCGCAGCCGAATGAGGGTGCGGTCGCCGACTTTCACCAGCACGCGGGTAAAAATCACCACGAGGCCAAGCCTGGCGCCGGCACGCAAGTGGTGGGCGCCGCGAACATCAAGACGGCGGCAGGTCCACCAACTCGGCCAGGCGGGCGCGGTGACGGTAGCCGGTGCCGAATGCCAACTGGTCACTCTTGGCCCGCTTGAGGTACAGGTGCGCGGGATACTCCCAGGTCATACCGATGCCGCCATGTAGCTGGATGCACTCCTCGGCGGCGTGCACGGCGACGTCGCCGCAGTAGGCCTGGGCGATGGCCGCCGCGGCGGGCGCGTCGTCGCCGCCGCGGGCGCAGGTGTCGGCCGCGTAGCGGGCTGCGGCGGTCGCCGCACCGACCTCGAACCACAGATCGGCCAACCGGTGCTTGATCGCCTGGTAGGAGCCGATGGTGCGGCCGAACTGCCTGCGTTGCCTGACGTACTCCAGCGTGGTCTCGAAACACCATTGGGCGACGCCGAGTTGCTCGGATGCCAGCAGGGCCGCCCCGGCCAGCAGGGCGTCGGTGACCGGCTCGTCGCCCAGCCCGACACGCGACGACGCCGTGCCCGAAAACGACACGGCGGCAAGGGGTCTGGTCATGTCCAAGGCGAGCAGCGGTGAAATCCGCACGCCGGGTGCGGCGCGGCTGACGGTGTGTAACTCGAGCCCGTCTCGCCCGGTGACCGGAACCACCAGCACATCGGCGGTCTCGGCGCCGGCAACGCTGCTGACCGAGCCGCTCAGCCCGTCGGCGCCGCCGCTGACACCGGTGACCGGATCGCCCGGCGCGCTGGACAGCGGTACCACCAGCGCCGCCGTCAGTTCGCCTTGAGCCAGCGCCGGCACGGTCTCGGTGTCACCGGCGCGCAACAGCGCGAGCGTGGCCAGCACCGCGCTCGACAAGAACGGCACCGGCGCGACGGCCCGGCCGATCTCCTCCATCACGACCGCGACTTCGCGGGCGCTCGCGCCGGCGCCGCCCAGCGACTCGGGAACCAGCAGACCGGCCACCCCCAATTCGATGGCCAGCGTGCGCCAAACGCCCGAAAAGTCTTGTGGTTCACGGTCGTATACGTGCGTCACCGATTCCGGCGGACACCGCTCGGCGAACAGCTGTCGGACGCTTGACCGCAGTGCTTCTTCGGTGTCGGAGTACAGCAAGTCGCCGGTGTGTGCGCTCATCGGGGCAGGTCCTTCCAGGCGGCGTCTTTGTCGGCGCGATGTTCACCCGGCAGGCCCAGGATCCGCTCGGCGATCGTGTTGCGCAGGATTTCTGACGTGCCGCCCTCGATCGAGTTGCCGCGCGCCCGCAGGTAACGGTAGCCGGGCTCGCGTCCGACCAAATCGACCGTCTCGGGCCTGCGCATCGTCCAGTCGTCGTAGAGCAGCCCTGCTTCGCCGTGCAACTCGATCTCGAATCCCGAGATCGCCTGCGCCAGCTTGGCGAACGCCACTTTCATGCCGGCACCTTCGGGCCCGGGCTGACCGGTGGCGGCCTGCTGTCGCAACCGCTCGCCGCTCAGTCGAAGAACTTCCGCCTCGACCCACAGTCGCATCAGCTCGTCGTGCATAGCGGGGTTACGCAGCGCCGGTTCGTCGCGCCAGGCCGTGGTGACCTTGCCGATATGGCCGCCTTCCCGCGGAACGCCGGAGCGAGAGCCGATTGCGATGCGCTCGTTGTTGAGCGTGGTGGTCGCAACTCGCCATCCGCCGCCCTCGGGGCCAAGCCGATTCGCATCGGGAACCCGGACGTCGGTGAGGAACACCTCATTGAATTCGGCCTCGCCGGTGATCTGGCGCAGCGGGCGGATCTCGACACCGGGTTGCGTCATGTCGCAGAGAAAGTAGGTCAGACCGGCGTGCTTGGGCACGTTCGGATCGGTGCGAGCGACCAGGATGGCCATCTGCGCGTGCTGCGCCTGCGACGTCCACACCTTCTGCCCGTTGACAATCCAGTCGTCACCGTCACGGACCGCACGGGTGGCGACTCCGGCGA
>NZ_LZKU01000111.1 GCF_001672975.1 Mycobacterium sp. 1465703.0 | reverse complement strand
CGTCGGCGACCCGGTTCAGCTCCGGCGAGGCGCCGAGCAGGTACACATCCTGCGGCGCGTCCGGGTGGGCGCGCAGGTTCGCCATCAATGCGGCCGTCGCATCCCCGCCCGCGGCGCCCGCCAGCGGCTGGGTGGCCAGCACCGTCGGCGGCGCCTCCGGATCGCCGTCGGCCGCACCCACCAGCGACAACGTCGCGGTCGCGTCGTCCATCACCAGTGCCGCCCCGGGGCGGCCGGCCGCGCGCATCAGGGCGGCCACCGCCTGCGATTCCGAGAGCACCGCGACGTTGTGCACGCCGGAATCTTCCAGCGCCCGCCGCAGTTGGTCGGCGGCGGGATGGTCGGTCCAGCACAGCCGGGTGCCGACCAGCCGGTGGTTCTCGTCGGCCAACAGCCGATTGGTGCCGACCACGGTCTCGGTCAGTGTCCCGATCGGATTGTCGGCGAGGTCGACGACGGATTGGTCGATCACGTCGGTCCCCTGCGCGCCCGACCCGACAAGCGCCAAGCGGGCGACGGGGCCGGTGACCGCAACCCCCAAAACGACGTCCATCCCGGTCTCCTTCGGCTGGCTACCCCACCACCAGCTATGTCCCGGCATCACTACACTTGCGATACCGTTGGCACTATCAGTCATTCAGGCGAAGGCTTCGCCTACTAGCGCAGCGTAACCAGCTTTTCGAACGACAGGACGCCTCACCGCGGAATCATCTCCACCCGAGCAGCCGGTCTCAGCCACTGCCACGGCATCCGAACGGAGAATATGTTCGCAAGCGAGCAGTGCATTCGGCTCGGCAGGGTATGTCCCGGCCGACCGCCCGAAACTGCGCCAAGAATGTCGGTCCTTGAATCCTGGGGGGCATGGTGAGCCAGATCAGCGACGACACACCTACCGGTCCGATCCGCGGTGAGGCGCAGCAAGCGTCGGCGCCCCGGATCATCCGCGCGCGCGCCGGTGGCGGCACCGCGCCGGCGGCAGGCGCGACGAAGCGGTTCCGGCCGGTGGTCAGCGACCTGACCGCGGTGGCGCTGCTGGTCCTCGCGGTGTTCATGCCGTGGAATCTCTACTTCGGTATCGGAATCCCACACAGCGACCCGACCCTGTTCGCTGTGCTGGTCGCGGTGACGGTGCTGGCCGTCGTCGCGGTCGCCGTCGCCGGGTCCTGGCGGTCCACCGGTCTGCGATTCAACCCCGCGCGCGCCGCCCGGCTGCGCCTCGCGCTCAATGTTCCCTACCTGCTGCTGGTGCTCGCCTTCGTGGTGTTCGACGCGTACGAGACCGTCCGTTTCGGTGGCACGGTCAACGTGCCGGGCGGGGTGGGGCCGGGGGCCTGGGCCGGAATCGCCGGCTCGCTGTTGAGCGCCCAGGCAGTACCGACCGGCGCCCTGGCCGGACCGGTTCCGGCCGGCGACGAGTCCACCGGCTGGCACCGGTCGGCACGGGTGATCGGCTCCCTGTCGATGCTGGCGGCGGTGCTCAGCTTTGGTTTCAACCTGTACTGGCGGGTGCGGTACGCGCTGCAAACCACCGGCGGCACCGCGGAATTCGGCAAGCAGAACATCGCTGTGATCGCGACCGCGGTGGTGTACGGCGTGGTGGCGCTGGTCGCGGTGCTGGTCGCGTCCCGATGGCTGCTGCGCAGCGCCCGGGCCAGCCGGCTGACCACCGTCGCGCTGGGCGCCTCGACGCTGGTCGCCGGAACCCTGGTGTGGTTCCTGCCCGCCGGTCGTGACATCGACGCGTTCCACGGCATCGCGCAGAACACCTCCACCGCCGGTGTCGGGTTCGAGGGATACCTGGCGTGGGCGGCCGGCGCGGCGCTGTTCGCGCCGCGGGCGCTGTTCGGGCACCGCAACGCTTCGCCGACGGAAGAGTCCGCGTGGCGGGCCATGATTCGAAATGGCTTGCTGCTCATCGCCATTTGGTGCATCGGGTCGATGGCGATGAGGATCACCGACCTCGTGGTGGGCGTGATCTTGAACTACCCGTTCTCCCGGTACGACAGCATCGTGCTGGCCGCGTTCGATCTGGTCACCGCGGTCCTGACGATCTGGCTGCGCCGTAGGCTGGCCACCCTGTCGGCGAGAACGGTCACGTCGCTGTGCGGACTTGTCGCCACACTCAGCGTTGCCCGCGTCATCGTCGGCGTCGCGCTGGCGCCGCGGTTCGCGGACTCACCCAATTCGCCTGCGCTGCACCCGGTCTACGGCAACAACCTGGCCCAGCAGATCACCAGCACCTTCGACGTGACGCTGTGTGGCCTGGCGTTGGGCATTTTGGTGGCCGCCGTGGTCACCGGGCAGTTGAGCGGTCGGCGCCTGGCGCGCCGCGCCGCCCGCAGGCGCGCCGCCGCCGCGAATGCGGCGGCTCCGACCACCCGGGTGCCAGTGGGCCAGGGCGCTGGGCCGTCGGCTTCGGCGACCACCCGCATCCCCGCCGGCGCCCCCGGCGACGACCACGACCCGCCGACCACCGAGATCCCTCCGCAGGCCCACGGCCCCAGGATCTTCCGCGGCGACGACTCCGGAACGCGGCAGATAGCAGTGCAGAAGCCGCAAATCTACCGTCCCCCGCAGGAGTAGCGCTCACCGCAGCGGCGCGAACGCGAACTCGCGCAACCCGTCACCCGGTGCGACGGCCGCCCGGAAACCCAGCAGCTGCGCGGCCCGGGACGGGTCGGCGACGATGTGGCGCACGTCGCCGCTGCGGTACCGCCCGGTAATCACCGGGGCCAGCGAACCACCCCGCGCGTCGCACAGCGCGTCGGCCACCTGCAGAATCGAAATGGGTTGTCCCGAGCAGACATTGACCGCGACGAAACCCTCGCCCCGCTGCGTCGCCGCGACGTTGGCGGCCGCCACGTCGTCGACATGGACGAAGTCGCGCATCTGCCCGCCGTCCTCGAAAACCTCTGGCGGATCACCCTTTTCCAGCGCCGACCGGAAGATCGCCGCCACCCCGGAGTAGGGGGTATCGCGCGGCATGCCGGGGCCGTAGACATTGTGGTAGCGCAGCGCCACCACCGAGCCGCCGGTGGCCTCCGACCACGCCAGCGCGTAATGCTCCTGCGCGGTCTTGCTGGCGGCGTACAGGCTGCGCGGCCGTAGACAGGCGTCCTCGTCGACCAGACGCCAGCGCAATTCCTCCCCGCCGACCGGACAACGGTGCTCGAAGATTCCGACGTCCAGGTCCGCGCGCCGCCGCGGCAGCGGATCCACGTATCCGTGTTCTCGGCAGTGATAGCTGCCCTGCCCGTACACCACCATCGAGGACGCCAGCACCAGGCGCTGCACCCCGGCGGCGAACATCTGCGCCAACAAGACCGTGGTGGCCAGATCGTTGTGCCCGCCATAGGCGGGTGCATCGGCGGCGTCCACACCCGCACCCACCATCGCCGCCTGATGACACACCACGTCCACGCCGGCCATCAGCGGCGCCAGCGCGTCGGCGTCGCGCACATCGACGCGCTGACATCCCTGCGGCAGCACCGGATTCGGGCCGTGCGCGGCGGGCAGCAACGCGTCGACGGCGACGACCTCGTGTCCCGCAGCGCGCAGCGCAGCGCCCACCCGCGAACCGATGAAACCGGCGGCCCCGGTCAGTAGCACCCTCACGGCAACTCGATGGGCAAGGTGACTCCGGTGTGCGGCAGGCAGTGCGTACAGGTGCGGTCGGCGTCGACCAGGCCGATGGCTTGACGTACCAGTCTCTTGAACACCTCGATGTTCTTCTCGAATTCGGCGAACACGTCGACGGCCTTCACGCCCTCGCCGGCGCTCACACCGGCATCCAGATCGGTCACCAAAGCGATTGCCGCATAGCACATTTCAAGTTCTCGGGCGAGCACCGCCTCCGGGTAGCCGGTCATGTTCACCAGCGAGAACCCGGCGGAGGCGAACCACTGACTTTCCGCGCGAGTGGAAAAGCGCGGTCCCTGGATCACCACCATGGTGCCGCCGTCGACCACGTCGGGCAGGGCGGTCACCGCCTCGCGCAGCGTCGGGCAGTACGGGTCGGCGAAGTCGACGTGGATGCCGCCGGAGTCGAAATAGGTGTCGGCGCGGCCCCTGGTGCGGTCGACCAACTGATCGGGCACCACGACGGCGCCCGGACCGAGTTCGGGTTGGAGGCTGCCCACCGCGCACGGCGCGAGCACCCGCCGCACGCCGAGCTTGCGCAACGCCCACATGTTGGCCCGGTAGGGCACGGTGTGCGCGGAGAATTCGTGCTTGGCGCCGTGGCGCGGCAGAAAGGCCACCGCGTGGTCGCCGACGGTGCCGACGGTGACCGGGGCGCTGGGCGGCCCGTACGGGGTGTCGACGGTGATGTCGTCGGCGTCGGATCCGAAGAAGGTGTAGAAGCCGCTGCCGCCGATGACTCCGAGCATCCGACCATTGTGGTGCATGACCATGGGCTGATCGCGGGGCACGGGGATCGCGGGCCCGCATCCTGGCAGGATGTTCGTGTGGCCAACTTCGGGCAGTGGGTTTCGGGTGCGCGGCCGCGGACGTTGCCCAACGCGGTGGCGCCGGTTGTCGCGGGCACCGGCGCGGCGGCATGGCTGCACTCCGCAGTGTGGTGGAAGGCGCTGCTGGCCCTGGCCGTCGCGCTCGCGCTGACCATCGGCGTCAACTACGCCAACGACTACTCCGACGGCATCCGCGGCACCGACGACGACCGGGCCGGTCCGGTGCGGCTGGTCGGTTCGCGGCTGGCGGCGCCGCGCGCGGTGCTGGCCGCCGCGGTCACCAGTTTGACGATCGGCGCGCTTGCCGGGTTCGCGCTGGCGTTGTCCAGCGCGCCGTGGCTGATTGCGGTGGGCGCGGTCTGCATCGCCGGGGCGTGGCTGTACACCGGCGGGTCGAAACCCTACGGATACGCCGGTTTTGGCGAAATCGCGGTGTTTTTGTTCTTCGGGCTGGTCGCCGTGCTGGGCACCCAGTTCACCCAGGCACTGCGGGTGGACTGGGTAGGCCTGGTGCTCGCGGTGTCGATCGGGGCGCTGTCCTCGTCGGTACTGGTGGCCAACAACCTGCGGGACATCCCGACCGACGCACGGTCCGGAAAGATCACCCTGGCCGTGCGGCTGGGCGATGCCCGGACCCGGATCCTGTACCAGGCGCTGCTGGGCACTGCTGGAGTGCTGACCCTGGTGCTCATGCTGGCGACACCGTGGTGCGCCGTGGGATTGGTGGCGACGCCGTTGGCGTTGCGCGCCATGGCTCCGGTGCGATCGGGTGGTGGCGGCCGACAGTTGATCCCAGTTCTGCGCGACACCGGGCTGGCGATGGTGGTGTGGGCGATCGCGGTGGCGGCAGCGTTGTCCGTGGCTACCTAAGGGTGGCGTCCGCACTACCTAGAGTGAGGCAAAGGCTCCCGAGGGCCGATCGTTTTGGGATACTTTTGCGTCTCTCGGGCGACAGCGAAGGACCGCAATGAACCAGATTGCCGCGACCAGCGGGCCCACCAACATCGGGCTTCTCAGTGTCGGGTCATACCGGCCCGACCGGGTGGTGACCAACGACGAGCTCTGCCAGAACATCGACTCCTCCGACGAGTGGATCTTCTCGCGCACCGGAATCAAGACCCGCCGGTTCGCCAGGCGCGACGAATCCGTCACCTCCATGGCGACCGCGGCCGGGCTGGAGGCGATCGCCAAGGCCTCCCTCGAGCCATCCGACATCGATTGCGTCATCGTCGCCACCAGCACCCATTTCACCCAGACCCCGCCGTGCGCGCCGGCGGTCGCTACCGCGGTGGGCGCGGGCGGCGTGCCCGCGTTCGACGTCGGGGCCGGGTGCGCGGGCTTCGGCCACGCGCTGGGCGTGGCAGCCGACATGGTTCGCGGCGGGACGGCCGCCAAGGTGCTGGTGCTCGGCTCGGAGAAGCTGTCTTGCACCGTGGACATGCAGGACCGGAGCAACTGCTTCATCTTCGCCGACGGCGCGGCCGGGGTGGTGGTGGGCGAGACACCCGAGCAGGGCATCGGACCCACCGTCTGGGGGAGCGACGGCGCACACGCCAACGCCATTCGCCAGGACATCGAGTGGATCGACTTCCTGGAGAACCTCGCTGGTGAGCGCCCGTACCTGCGCCTCGAAGGCAGCGCGGTGTTCCGCTGGGCGGCATTCGAGATGGGCAAAGTCGGTCGCCAAGCCATGGACGCGGCCGGAGTTCGGCCCGACGAGATCGACGTGTTCCTGCCCCACCAGGCCAACAGCCGGATCAACGAGGTACTGGCCAGGAGCCTCGAGCTGCGGTCGGATGCGGTCCTGGCCAATGACATCGAACACACCGGTAACACGTCGGCCGCGTCTATCCCGCTGGCGATGGCCGAGCTGCTGAGCACCGGCGCGGCCAAGGCCGGCGACTTGGCTCTGCTGCTCGGCTACGGCGCCGGCCTGAGCTATGCCGCGCAGGTCGTGCGGCTACCGAACGGCTAGCCGCGTCCTGATTCTTGGCCGCCGCCCTGGTCGGGTGCGGCGTCGCCGTGCAGCCGGGCTTGCAGCAGTTCGCGTTCCCGGCGCCGTCTTTCCCCGGCAATCGCGAGCGCGGCGGTCGCGCGCCGGCGCAGCGGCGCGAACACCCAGATGCCCAGCGGCATCGCGATGATCAGCGCGAACAGCACGGCCACCACGATCGGGAACTGCGTAATGCCCGCCAGGCGAGCGATGCCGTAGATCACCCCGGTGAGCACCGCCGTCAGCATCAGCCGCGCCGCCACGTACACCGACACGTGGAGGGCGACGTGGTTACTGACGTGTTGCGGCGTGCTCTGGTCTGCGGCGTGGTTTCCCGCGCCCCCGATGCTGTCGTCGCTAGCTTCTTGTGACACAGGGTGAGCCTACGGCGCGGGTATATTCGCCCCAAGGAGGTGTTGAGTGCTCTACCTGCTGCTCGTCGTGATTTTGGGGACGCTGATCTATGTCGGCTGGCGTGCTGCGCGATCGCAGGCCCACCGGCCGAAGACACGCGTCATCGGGCCCGACGACGATCCAGATTTCCTGCGGCGGTTGGGACATGGCGACAACAACCCGCGCTAGCTCGATGGCGGCGGCCCGCTAGCTTGTAAGCCTCGTTAGCCGAGCACTCCCGGGTTGTGTTGGTCACCCGGGAACCCATCCGCCACGATGGCGGCCAGCTCGGTGAGAGCTTCGCGAGTCCCACGCCGCAGCCGGTCCAGATCGATTTCGGCACCCTCTTCGAGGTGCGGGTCGAACGGCACCAGCTGAACCGCGCGGCAGCGCCGGGAGAAGTGGTCGATCACCTTGCTCATGTCGACCTTGCCCGGGCGTGGCTTCACCCCGTTGATGACCGCGATCGAGTTGCGAACCAGGTCCTCGCGGCCGTGCGCGTCCAGCCAGTCCAGCGTCGCCGAGGCGCTGCGCGCGCCGTCGATGGATGCCGAGCTGACCACGATCAAAGCGTCGGCCTTGTCCAGCACCGACTTCATCACCGAATGCAGCAGGCCGGGCCCGCAATCGGTCAGCACCAGACCGTAGAACCGTTCGAGGATGTCCATGACCCGCTGGTAGTCCTCGGCGCTGAAGGCTTCCGAGATGGCCGGATCGGTTTCGGACGCCAGCACCTCCAGACCGCTGTGCCCCTTGGAGGTGTAGCGGCGCACATCGCTGTAGCGCTCGATGGTCCCGGCGTCGTGCAACAGCTGACGCACAGTCGCCGCCGTCTCCAGCGGGATCTTCTGGCTCAGCGTGCCGCGATCCGGGTTGGCGTCCACGGCCACCACCCGGTCCCCGCGGATCGAGGCGAAAGTGGCGCCCAGCGTCGCGGCGATCGTGGTCTTGCCCACACCACCCTTCAACGACAGGAACGCCACCCGGTAGGAGCCGCGCAGCGGCCGGTTCACCTGGGCGACCAGATTGTTGTAGCGGGCGGCCCGCGGGCTCTCGCCCAGGTTGATTAGCCCGCCGGACAGCTTGAACAGCAGCTTCCGCCATCCATCGGACGGCGGTGGCGCGACCGGCCGCAGCAACATGCCGGTGGACAGCTCCGGATACGGCGTGTGCGGCAGGTGCTCGGGACGCTGCGGGGCGCCGTGGGTCTCGGTGGGCGGCGCGTCGGGGCCGGCGTAGTAAGCGCCGTAGGCCGTGGGGTCGACGCGCGGGATGCCGGTGACCGGGGTGGAGTCCCACGGCGGCATCCCACCCGGGCGAGGAGCGGTGGGTGGTGCGGCCTGCTGGCGCTCAGGACCCGGGACGCGGCGCTCGGTGCGGAATCCGGCGAAGGCGCGAGTGGGGGCGTCATCACCCGACTCGCTCTGCGATTGGGCCGTCTTCTTCTGCTGGTCGGGCTCCGACGGGGTCTGTGGGGGTATCTGCGTGGTCGGTTGTTCGGGCGCCCCCACGCCCGACGTTGGATGCTCGCTCACGGCACTCCCCCTTGTTGTGCGTTATTCGGCGTGTTGTGCGTTATGCGGGCCGGTTCTTCACCGTCACCCGACGCCCGCATAAGAATGCAGGCCGACAGTGACCAGATTAACGAAGAACAAATTGAAGACCATGGCCACGAAGCCCGCGACATTGATCCAGGCGGCTTTGCGATCCCGCCATCCGGCCGTCGACCTGGCGTGTAGATAGGCGGCATAAATCACCCAGGCGACAAATGAGACGGTCTCTTTGGGATCCCAGCCCCAATATCTGCCCCATGCTTCTTCGGCCCAGATCGCCCCGAAAATCACCCCGAAACCGAACACCGGAAAAGCGAAGATCGTCGTCCGGTAGGCGATGCGGTCCAGGGTCTGCGCGTCGGGGAATCGCTGCACCAGCCGGCTCAGCGCGCTGTGCGAGCTTTGTTCGGGGTCTCCCAGCGGCGAAGTCCGCAGCAGGAACAGGATGCTGGCGATGCCGGCAACCAGGAACACCCCCGACCCCAGGCTGACCACCGACACATGGATGGGCAGCCAGTAGGACTGCAGTGCAGGCATCACCGGCGCGGCATTGGTGTAGAGCCAGCGGCCGGAAACCGTGAGCAGGATCAGCACCGGCAACAGTAGAAATACCCACAGCGGGCGGTACTGCGGGCGGCGCAGCACGACCGCGCCGGCAATCAACCCGCACAGGCAGGTCAGGTTGATGAACTCGTACATGTTGCCCCACGGCACCCGCAGGGTGGCCAGGCCCCGCAGCACCAGGCAGGCCAGCAGCAGTCCGATGCCCAGGTAGACCACGGCCAGCCCGGCCCGGCCGGCGCGCTCGTCGATGGGCCGTTGGGCCGACTCTTCCACCACGCCGGGGGTGGCGGAGTCGGCGCTGACCGAACCGGCCAGCACCCGGGCGCGCTGATCCGCGCGGCGTCCGCCGGCGTAGGCCAGCTCGAAGGCCAGCAACAGCAGGGCGATGACCAGCGCCACTACGGCCGAGGTGAACGCCCAGTCGGAGTAGCGCGCCAACTCGATATTGACGTGCACCGTATTCATTTGACGTCCACCTCAGAACTCCTTTTGGACGCTGCGGCTATGGCGTCGCCGTCCGACGCGGTGGGCGCCTCGGCGCGAGCGCCGCCGGAGTCGCCGAGCCCGGTCAACAGCCGCTCGGACAGTCGCTCGAACTCGTCGCCCCAACCGGAGTTGTCGGTGCGCGCCAGGCCACCCAGTTCGACGTTCACCGTACCGGGCGACGCGCCGGCGTCGGGCGTCAGACGGACCCACACCCGGCGGCGACGCACCAGCAGCGACACCACCAGACCGCCCATCATCGTGATGGCGAAGACGAGCACCCAGGTCTGGCCCGGGTCGTGCGAGACCTGCAGGTTGACGAACGGCACGGCGCCGTCGAAGCGGATCACGGTGCCGGCCGCCGGGCCCTGGTCGATCCGGACCGATTGCCCTGCGCGCAGGTTGACCCGCTTCTCCTTGGTCAATCGGTGCTGCTCGATCAGGCGGGGATCCAGGGTGAACAGCGATTGCGGCCGGCCGGTGTCCAGCCCGGTGTCGCCGCGGTAGATGTCGACGGCCACCGCCGGGGCGTCCAACGCCGGGAACCGCGACGACAGCAGGCTGCCCTCCAGCTGCTCGGTGGGCGCCAGCAGGCCCTGGATAGCGATCTGGTGGTTGCGGCGCTCCGCGGCGCTGGGATAGCTGCCGGCGGGCGGATCGATGCGCACCACGCCCGACGAGAGCAGGGTCTGCGGATTGTCGGGTCTCCACTGCACGGTGGCGCTGCGGATCTGCCCGTCCGGGAAGGTGACGCTGAAGGTGGGTGCGTAGCCGTGCCCCTGCAGGTACACCCGGTCACCGCCGAGCCGCAGCGGGTGGTTGACCTCAAGCTGGTAACGCCGCCAGTTGTTGGTGCTCAGGTCCGCTCCGGACTGGTAGTCGATGCTCGCGGCGAACGAGGTGGCCTGCCCCGAGGGCAGGTAGTGCGCCGTGAAGTCGTCGACCCGGATGCAGAGCGGGTGTAACGAGGTGCCGTCGACGGTATTGCCGGCCCGGAACGAGTCGAACGCAGCCGGCGAGGCCGAGCAGAAGCCGGGGCCGCCGTCGGCGATGACGATGACATTGCCCTCGTAACCGAAGAGCTTGCCGACGGCCACCGCGACCAGCAGGCCCAGCAATGAGAAGTGAAAGACGATGTTGCCGAACTCGCGCAGGTAGCCCCGCTCGGCGGACACCTCGACGGTCTCGGTGGCTTCGTCGTGGCGGATGGCGGTGCGCCAGCCGCGCAGCCGCCCGGCCAGCCTGTTGGCCAGGGTGTTCAGCTCTTCGGCGGCGGCCGGGATCCGGCGGCTGGTGTACTTGGGCAGCCGGGCCAGGTTGCGCGGGGCGGCCACCGGGGTGGACCGCAGGCTGCGGAAGTGCTCGATCATCCGCGGGGTAAGGCAGCCGACCAGCGACACGAACAGCAGCACGTAGATGGCGGTGAACCAGAAGCTGGAGAACACGTTGAAGGCCTGCAGCCGGTCCAGCCACGGACCGATTACCGGGTGGGCTTTCAGATAGTCGTCGACCTTGCCGGCGTTGAGGCTGCGCTGCGGCACCAGCGCCCCCGGGATGGCACCGAGTGCGAGCAGGAACAACAGCACCAGCGCGGTGCCCATCGAGGTCAGCGCGCGCCAGGTGTTGCGGCCCTTTTGAACGAGCCCTACGAGAAACCGCCTCAAATCGGCAACCTCACGTCGGACACGAACGCGTCGCGCAGCCAGGAGATGAACTCGTTCCACATCCCGGTGACCAGCAGCACCCCGACCGTGATCAGCAGCACGCCGCCGAGGATCTGGATGGCCCGGGTGTGCCGGCGCAGCCAGCCCAGCCCGCCGACCGCACCGGCCGAGCCGAAGGCCAGCAGTACGAACGGGATACCCAGGCCCAGGCAGTAGCCGATCACCAACACGATGCCGCGAGCCACGCTGGCGCCATCGGTGGCTGAGGCGACGGTGATCACGCCGGCCAGGGTGGGCCCCAGGCAGGGTGTCCAGCCCAAGGCGAACACCGCGCCCAGCACCGGCGCTCCAGCGACCGTCGTCAGCTGACGCGGACTGAACCGGGCCTGGCGCTGCAAGGCCGGGATGAGGCCTACGAACACCAGTCCCATCACGATGGTCAGCACTCCCCCGGCCCGTTGCAGCAGCAGTTGGTTGGTGATCAGGGCGGTCGTCATGCCGAGGACGGCGACGGTGCCCAGCACGAACACCGTGGTGAATCCGGCGACAAACAGCGCCGCCGACCCTGCCACCCGCCACCGGGCACCCGGCGGGGCTTTGACCGCGCCTTCGGGCGGCTGCTCGTCGACCCCGACGACCGCGGCCAGATATGAGAGGTAACCGGGCACCAGCGGCACCACGCACGGCGAGGCGAACGACACCAGGCCGGCCAGCAAGCAGGCACCGAGGGCCACCAGAAGCGGTCCGGCGGCGGCGATCTGGGTGAATCCGGTCATCGCTGTCCCGACGTTGGCGCAGCCTCAGCGGCCAGTCGCTGCACCACCGGCTGCAGGTCGGCCGCCAGTAGCTCCCGCAGGAAGACGGCCGCGACGCGGTGCTGACGGTCCAGAACCAGCGTGGACGGGATCACGGTGGTGGGGTATTTGCCGCCGAATGCGATCAGGGTCCGCATCGCCGGGTCGTAGATCGACGGGTACGTCACCTGCCGGTCGTTGACGAAGTCCAGCGCGGCCTGCCGGTTGGTGTCCCGGACGTCGATGCCGAGGAACGACGCTCCGGAACCGCGGGTCGCGTCATACACCTGCTGCAGCTGGGTGACCTCGGCCCGGCACGGCCCACACCACTGCCCCCAGATGTTGATCACCACGACCCGGCCGGCGAAGATCGGATCGTCCAGCGAAAGCGTGTGTGCGGGGTCGGCCAGGTCGGGGCCGGCCAGCGGTCCGGGGCGGCCACGGCTGGACGGCGGGTTGTAGTAGATGTCGGTCTTGCCGCCGGGTGAGACGAATTCGAAGGTGCCGCCCTGGGCGACGGCGTCGCGACCGGAGCAGCCGACGAGCAGGCCGGGAAGCAGAGCCGCCAGCACCGCCGCGGCCATCGCCTGTCGCCAGATGGTCATGATGGTCAAACGCCCGCCGGTTCGCAGTACTCGACGTCGACCAGCCGCTCGCCGTCGTAAACCAGGGTGGTCACCGACGCGAGCCCGCACTCCCGCCGCCGCGGGTCGTGCCACAGCCGCTTGCCGGTCAGGTGCAGCCGCAGCGTCCATACCGGCAGCTGGTGGCTGACGCACACCACCTCGTGGCCGGCGCCGCGGGCGCGGGCCTTCTGCACCGCCGTCTCCATTCGGGCCGCGATCTCGGTGTACGGCTCACCCCAGGACGGCCGCAACGGGTTGCGTAGTTGCCACCACACCCTCGGGTCCCGCCAGGCGCCGTCGCCGGGGCTGACCCGTTTGCCCTCGAAGAAGTTGGCCGACTCGATCAGGTCCGGGTCGGTGTCCACGACCAGGCCGTGCTTGGCGGCGATGGGCGCCGCGGTCTCCTGCGCGCGCTGCAGCGGTGAGGCGATCACCGCGACGATGTCGCGGTCGGCCAGCGCATCGGCCACCGCAGCGGCCTGCGCCCGGCCATTGTCGGAAAGGTGAAATCCGGGCAGCCGGCCGTAGAGGATGCCGCTCGGGTTGTACACCTCGCCGTGGCGGACGACGTGTACCCGGGTGTGCTCGGCCATCAGGGCTTCCCCTCCTCGGCGTGGGCGGCGGCCCTGGCCGCCGCGGGCAGGGCATCGGCGATCCGGTCGAACGCGCCGTCGTCCAGCGCGGTCGAGACGAACCACGCCTCGAAGGCACTGCACGGCGGGTACACACCGGCGTCCAGCAGCGCGTGGAAGAACGGCGGATAACGCCAGGTCTGGGTGGCGCGCGCGGACGCGAAGTCCGTCACCGGCGTCTCGGAGAAGAACACGCTCAGCATGTTGCCGGCGCGTGGAATCTGGTGTGCTACACCAGCATTCGTGAGCGCCTCGGAGAACAGTCCGGCCAGCCGATCGGCGTTCGCGTCCAGCGCGGAATAGGCCGCTGCATCGGCGTTGCGCAGGGTGGCCAGTCCGGCGGCCATCGCCACCGGGTTACCCGACAGCGTGCCGGCCTGATACACCGGCCCCAGCGGCGCCAGCCGTTCCATCACCTCGGCCCGGCCGCCGAACGCGGCGGCCGGCAGGCCGCCGCTCATCACCTTGCCGAAAGTGAACAGGTCGGCATCCACCGGATCGATTCCGTACCAACCACTTTGGCTGACCCGGAAGCCGGTCATCACCTCGTCGATGATCAGCAGCGCACCGTGCTCGGCGGTGATCGCGCGCAGCGCGGCGTTGTAGCCGGGAGCGGGTGGGACAACGCCCATGTTGCCGGGGCTGGCCTCGGTGATCACCGCCGCGATCTGGTCGCCGAACCGGGCGAAGGCCTGGCGGACAGCGTCGATGTCGTTGTAGGGCAACACGATTGTGTCGGCTGCCGTCGCACCGGTGACCCCGGGCGAGGACGGCAGGCCCAGCGTCGCCACCCCGGAGCCCGCGTCGGCGAGCAAGGCGTCGACGTGACCGTGGTAGCAGCCGGAGAACTTGATGACCTTGGCCCGGCCGGTGAAGCCGCGGGCCAGCCGCACCGCGCTCATGGTGGCCTCGGTTCCGGAGTTGACCAGCCGTATCCGTTCGACGGGTGCCACCCGCCCGATCATCTCGGCGGCCAATTCGGTCTCGGCCGGCGTGGGCGCCCCGAACGACAGGCCGGAGGCGGCGGCCTTGGCGACGGCCTCGACGACGGCCGGGTGCGCGTGGCCCAGGATCATCGGACCCCACGAGCAGACCAGGTCCACGTACTGGTTGCCGTCCGCGTCGGTCAGCCGGCACCCGCGTGCCTCGGTGATGAACGGCGGCGTCCCGCCCACCGCGGTGAACGCCCGGACCGGAGAGTTCACCCCGCCGGGAATGACGGCGCAGGCATCCTCGAACAGCCGGGCCGACGTCGCCGTAGCCCGGGAGGCGTGCGCGGTCGCCTGATCACTGCTTCCCATGAGGACTAGTGTCCCAGCCCCCGCGGGTCATTCCACTACAGGGTGTAGCAGCCGCGCCGGTCGGCGGGTCAGGCCTGTTGCCGATCGGCCTCCTGTGCCCCCTGGTAGTCACGGCGGGCGGCCTCACGTTCCTTTGCCGCGGCGCGCCGGTGAGCGGCGACATCACCGAGGCCCTCTTCCACCGCGCGTTCGTGGACTTCGGCGGCACGCTCGTGAGCGGCGGCAGCTTGATATTGGCGCCGCAACTCCCGGTCGCGGGCGTCCTGGTCGCGCACGTGGGCCTGCTCGGCGCGCTCGCCGGCACGCTGTGCGTCTGCCGCGGTGACCGGCTTGCGGGCGGCAAGTTCCTGCCCACGGTGCAGCAACTCCTCGGCACGCCTGGCCGCGTCCTTACCCGCTGTGTCGGCCATTACAAAACAGTAGACCCCCCGGCGACGAATCGACGGGTTGTTCTCGACCGGTGCCTGCGAGTTGGATAGCGGTATGCAACTCCCACAAGGACTTGCCCGGTTCAACCGTCACGTCACCAACCCGATTCAGCGACTGTGGGCCGGTTGGCTCCCGGCGTTCGGGATCGTCGAGCATGTGGGGCGGCGCTCGGGCAAGACGTACCGCACACCAGTGAACGTTTTCAACACCGATGCCGATGGCGACCCAGGGGTGGCGATCCTGCTTTCCTATGGTCCCGACCGGGATTGGTTGAAGAATCTCAAGGCGGCCGGCGGTGGCCGGCTGCGCACCAAGGGCAAGAGTTTCGGCATCGCCGACCCGCGCGTGGTCACCAAGGCCGAGGCCGCGGCGCACGTAACACCACGGGCACGACGGGTTTTCGCGAGGCTGCCGTTCGAGCAAGCGGTGTTGCTTACCCGAACGTCCTGACCGCCGGGTGATGCGGATCACGGCGATCGTCGAGCACGCGGACGGTCTGACGGCGGTCGGCGCGCCGCGATGTGCCGCGGAGCCGACTGGGCGCAGTCAGGGCGGGTATACCGCACCGGCATACGCCGCGACGAGAGGAAGCGAACGATGACCGAGACCGTCACCGACGCCGGCCGCGAACAGCGACTGGCCGAGCGCGTCGACCAGCTGTACGCCACCGATCCACAGTTTCGGGCCGCCGCGTCCTCACCGGAAGTCACCGACGCCGCGCATCGGTCCGGTTTGCGGCTGTCCGAGGTCGTCGACACCTATCTGCGCGGCTATGCCGACCGGCCCGCCCTGGGGCAGCGCGCCTGCGAGGTGGTGCGCGATCCGGCGACCGGCAGCGCTTCCACGACACTGCTCTCGGGATTCGACACCATCACCTACCGCGAGCTCGATGACCGGGTCGCGGCGCTGGCCGCCGCGTGGCAAGCCGGTCTGCCCGGCGGATTCAGCGCGGGCGATTTCGTCGGCGTCTTGGGTTTCACCAGCATCGATTACGTTGTGCATTACCTGGCGTGCATCAGGCTGGGTGCGGTATTCGTGCCGCTGCAGACCAGCTCCACGGTGGCCCAGCTCGCCCCGATCGTCGCCGAGACCGAACCGCGCGTCCTGGCTGTCAGCGTTGAATCCCTGGGCACCGCAGTCGACGTCGTCGTCAACGCACCCTCTGTCCAGCGCCTGGTGGTGTTCGACTACACCAGCGCCGACGACAATCAACGGGAGCGCTACGAACACGCCCGCGCGCGGCTCGGTGACGCCGGGCACCGGGCAGAGGTGGTGTCGCTTGCCACCGAGCTGGAGTCCGGCCGCCGACTTCCCGCACCTGCGGCGTACGTCCCGGCCGATGGTGAAACACCGCTCGCCACACTGATTTACACCTCGGGCAGCACCGGCGCGCCGAAGGGTGCCATGTACACCGCCGACATGATGACCCGCATCTGGCAGCGACCGCACAGCCCATCGGTGGACATCGGCCGGCTGATTCCGGCGATCCACCTGCAGTACATGCCGCTGTCCCACGTGTACGGCCTGGAGTGGCTGATCGCCACGCTGTCCTCCGGCGGGATCGGCTACTTCGCCGCCAAGAGTGACATGTCCACCCTGTTCGACGACATCGCCCTGGTCCGGCCCACTGCCCTGAACCTCGTTCCCCGGGTGTGCGACATGTTCTACCGGCGCTACCGCAAGGAACTCGACCAACGATCCGGCGGCGAGCTCTCCGCAGAACAACTCGACGAGGCGGTGAAAGCCGAACTGCGGCAAGACTTCATCGGCGGCCGGGTGATTTCGGCAATGTGCGGCAGCGCGCCGTTGTCCAAGCAGATGCACGACTTCATGGAGTCGCTGCTGGACATCCCGGTAGCCGACGGCTATGGAGCCACCGAGACCGGCGGCGGCATCATGCGCAGCGGCAGGATCAGGCGCCCACCGGTGACCGACTACAAACTCGTCGATGTCCCCGAACTGGGCTACTTCACCACCGACAAGCCGTACCCGCGCGGCGAGCTACACCTCAAAGCCAGCAACGTGATTCCCGGGTATTTCAAGCACCCCGAACTGTCGGCGAAGATCTTCGACGACGAGGGGTTCTACAAGACCGGCGACATCATGGCCGAGCTGGGACCCGACCACCTGATGTATCTAGACCGCAGCAACAACGTGATCAAACTCTCGCAAGGGGAATTCGTCGCGGTCTCACAGTTGGAGGCGACGTTCTCCACCAGCCCCTACATCCGGCAGATCTTTCTCTACGGCAGCAGCGAGCAGCCGTTCCTGCTCGCGGTGGTCGTGCCGAACGACGACGCGGTCGGCGACGGGGATGCCCATGCCCTGATCGCCGACTCCCTGCAACGGATCGCCACTGACGCGGGGCTACACCCGTATGAGATCCCTCGCGACTTCCTGCTGGAGAGACAACGTTTCACCCGGGACAACGGGTTGCTCTCCGGGGTCGGCAAGCTACTGCGTCCGGCCCTCAAGGCGCGCTACGGCGAACAACTGGACGCCATGTACGACGACATCGAGGCCAGCCAGGGCAACCAACTCGCGGACTTGCGCGCCGCCAGCCGCGAGCTGCCCACCATCGACACCGTCCGGCGAGCGGCCGCGGCCACCCTGGGCCTGCCGGCGGACACCGCGCTGCGTGCCGACGCGAAGTTCATTGAGCTGGGCGGTGATTCGCTGTCCGCGTTTTCCTTCGCCACGCTGCTGTCGGAGATCTTCAACATCGATGTGCCGGTGCAGACCATCGTCAGCCCCACCGCCAACCTGGACACCGTCGCCAATTTCGTTGACGGCGAACGCACCTCGGAATCGACACGGCCGACGTTCGCCTCGGTGCACGGACGCGGTGCCACGGTGGCACGCGCCGCGGACTTGACCCTGGACAATTTCATCGACGCCGATACGTTGGCCGCGGCGCCCCGACTCCCCGGCCCGTCCGGCACGGTCCGCACCGTGCTCCTGACCGGAGCCAACGGCTACCTCGGGCGCTTCTTGTGCCTGGATTGGCTGGAACGTCTGGCTCCGCACGGGGGCACGGTGATCTGCCTGGCCCGCGGCGCCGATCCGACCGCCGGACGTCAGCGCATCGAGGCCGCGATCGACAGCGGCGACGCCGAATTATCCGAGCGTTTCCGCCAATTGGCCGACAAGCAACTGAAGGTGCTCGTCGGCGATGTGGGGGCACCCAATCTCGGCCTGGACACCCCGACCTACCAGCGGCTCGCCGAGTCGGTCGACCTCATCGTGCATTCGGCCGCCCTGGTCAATCACGTGCTGCCCTACAGTCAGCTGTTCGGACCCAACGTGGTGGGCACCGCCGAGATCGTCAAGCTGGCAATCACCCAACGGCTCAAGCCGATCAACTACATCTCCACCGTGGCGGTGACCACGCTGCCGGACGGCAGCTTCATCGGCGAGGATGTCGATGTGCGCTCGGCCAGCCCGTCGCGGTCCCTCGACGAGTCGTATGCCAGCGGCTACGCCACCAGTAAGTGGGCGGGCGAGGTGCTGCTGCGCGAGGCCCACGACCTGTGCGGGGTGCCGGTGGCGGTGTTCCGGTCCGACATGATCTTGGCGCACAGCCACTTTGCCGGTCAGCTGAACGTGCCCGACATGTTCACGCGTCTGATCTTGAGTCTGGTGGCCACCGGTATCGCGCCGCGGTCGTTCTATCAGCTCGACGCTTCAGGCAACCCGCAGCGGGCCCATTACGACGGGTTGCCGGCCGACTTCACGGCGGAGGCCATCACCACGCTCGGCGCGCGCGCCCAGCACGGTTACCACACCTACAACGTGCTCAATACCCACGACGACGGCGTCTCTTTGGACACCTTCGTCGACTGGCTCATCGCCGACGGGCACAAGATCAGGCGCATCGACGACTACCAGCAGTGGCTGGCCGAATTCACCGCAGCGATGCAGGCGCTGCCCGATAACCAGCGGAAGAGCTCGCTGCTGCCGCTGATGAACGCATACGCTAAGCCCGGCCAGCCAACTCAGGGTACCGGCATGCCTGCTGAAAAGTTCCGCGCCGCAGTACAATCCGCCGGAATCGGCAGCGAAAAGGACGTACCGCACGTGACCGAGGCGCTGATCGACAAGTACGTCGCCGATTTGCAGCGGCTCGGCCTGCTCAGAACCAGCGCCGGTGCGCATGCGGGGTAAGCGAATCCGACCACCAGGTGAGTCGAAGATTCGCTAGCGCTGTTGCGAGGGCCGTAACCCCCCGACACGTCCGCGGGATCGGGCAACAACGTAGAGCGCTATCACCACGGCCCAGGACAACAGGCTGAGCCACAACTGACTGCGGGCGCTGCGATCGAACGCCATCTGCACCAGCACCGCGGTGATTCCGGTCAGCGTGAGAATCGACAACACCGGATACCACCACATCTTCACCGTCAGCCGCTCGGCGGATGTGCGGCGGCGCAGGATGATTTGCGACAGGGCGATGAGCCAGTAGACGAACAAGATGATGGCACCCGAGGAGTTCAGCAAGAAGAGGAACACGGTGTTGGGCGCCACCCGCGCCATGATGACGCACAGGAACCCGACCGTCGACGAACACAGGATCGCGATGTGCGGGACGCCGCGTCCGCTCAGTTTGACCAATTGCATTGGCGCCTCGCCCCGTTCGGCCAGCACGAACAGCATCCTCGACGCGGTGTAGAGCCCCGAGTTCAGGCAGGACAACACCGCGGTCAGCACTACCGCGTTCATCACCTGGTCCGCACCCGAAAGCCCCATGTGTTTGAGCGCGGCCACATACGGCGAGGCACCGAGTTCCACAGAGTCCCAGGGCAACAGCGCCACCAGCAGAAAGATCGAGCCTACGAAGAAGATCCCGATGCGGGCCACCACCGATCGGGTCGCCTTCTGGACGGCGCGCTCGGGGTCGCGACTCTCCGCGGCGCCGACGGTGACGATCTCGGCACCCACCATGGAGAAGATCACCACCACGATCGCGGCGAACACCGCACCCACGCCATGCGGAAAGAATCCGCCGTGCGATCCCAAATTGGCCAGACCTCCGTGATGCCCCGGAACCAACCCCAAGACATACGCCGTGCCCACGACGAGAAAGATCACGATGGTTGCGACTTTGATTCCGGCGAACCAGAATTCGAATTCACCGAAAGAGGACACCGAGAACAGATTGGTCGCCGTCATCAACACCATCAAGCCCAGCGACAGTAGCCATAGCGGCGCGTGGAACCAGTAGTTGAGCACCTTTCCGCCGGCGACCGCCTCGAAGCCCACCACAATCACCCAGAAGTACCAATACAGCCAGGCGACCGAGAATCCCGCCCAGCCACCCAGCGCCTTGGCCGCATAGTCGGCGAACGATCCAGTCGAGGGGTTCGCGGCCGCCATCTCACCCAGCATCCGCATCACCAGGACGATGAGCAGACCGCACAGCGCGTAGGTGAGGAAGGCGGCGGGGCCGGTGTTCTTGATCACCACACCGGACCCGACGAACAATCCGGCGCCGATCACGCCGCCGAGGGCGATCATGCTGAGCTGGCGCTGCGACAGTCCTTGGCGCAGTTGCGGACCGCCAGCCATGGCTAGCCACCTCCTGTGCCCTTCGCCGCGATGCCCCGCCACCCGGTATTGGTCACTAACCACAACACATCGGTGGTCGGGACACCAGCCCAGGGTCGGCGAGCCGCGATCGGTCCAGGTTTTCGGCGGGCCTAGAGATACAAGTCGCGATCGCGGATCAGCGCGGTGGCCACCACGCTAATCACCGCTGTCACAACCAGATACCCGCACGCCAGCCACGGCGCACCGCCCAGTGCCGCGATCAGCGCCGTCAAGATCATCGGGGTGATCCCGGAGGCGTAGACGCCGGAGAACTGGTAGACGAACGAGAGTCCGGTATAGCGCGTGTTCGTGGGATACAGCGCGGAGTACAGCGTGCCCTGCGCGCCGTAGAACAGCGCGTGCACGACGCCGAACACGATGATCATCGCCAGCCCGAACCACACCAGATTCTTGCTGCCGAACAAGGCGAACGCGGGAAACGCCGCCAGGCCGTAGCAGGCGATGCCGACCAGGTACACCCGTCGCGCACCGAAGCGGTCGGTCAACCGTCCCGAAATCGGCAGCAGCACAGCCATCACCAGAGCGGCGATGGTCACCACCACCAGCACCGACACCCGGTTCAGTCCCAGCGCGCCAGTGGCATAGCTGATGGCGAAAACGCCCCAGGTGTTGAACGCCGAGCCTTCCGCCCACCGTGACAGCAGCCCGAGCACAGTGTTGCGCCGCGAACGCGGCTCGCGGACGATGTCGCGGATCGGCACGGTCGATCCGGCCTGCAGGTCTTGCAATTCCCGGAACGCCGGTGTCTCGTCGACCCGCAACCGGACCACGATGCCGACCCCGACCAGCAGCAGGCTCAGCAGGAATCCGATGCGCCAGCCGTAGGAGAGACACCGCGCCGGTCCCAAGGCGATTTGCAGGAACGCGAATATGCCGGTGCCCAAGGCCAGTCCGAGCGCCAACCCGATTTGCGGAATCGCCCCGTAGCGGCCGCGCCGGTCGCCGGGGCTGTGTTCGACGGCCAGCAGCACCGCCCCGCCCCACTCGCCCCCGAGCGCGAAACCCTGCAGCACCCGCAGCACCAACAGCAGTACCGGCGCCCAGGCCCCGATTTGTGCGGCCGTCGGCAATACTCCGATCAGTGCCGTCGCTGCGCCCATGACGAGCATCGTCAACGCCAGGCTGCGCTTGCGGCCGATCCGGTCGCCGATGTGGCCGAACACCAGGCCGCCGATGGGCCGCATGACAAACCCGACGGCGAACGTCGCGAACGCCAAAAGTGTCCCCACCAAGGAACTTTCATTGGGAAAGAACACCTTGTTGAACACCAGCCCTGCCGCGGTGGCGTACAGGAAGAAGTCGTACCACTCGACCGTGGTACCCAACAGGCTGGCGGCGACGACAATGCGTAACCGCCGCCGCTGCTGCTCGGCGGATTCGTCGACCGCGACGGGCGCCGGGACGGCGAGTTCGGCGCCGGGTCCGGACGCGGGCAGGGTGGACGCCATGGCCCCTTAGTGCGCCGAGGCGACCGCGAACGGCGTCGCCGCCGCCGGGTGCGTTTGGCGGTTGGGGTGGCGCCACAGACCCATCCGCTCCAGAATCGGCAGCACGCCTTCGCCGAACCAGTAGGCCTCTTCCAGATGCGGATATCCCGACAAGATGAAGTGGCTGATGCCCAACTTGGCGTACTCGGCCAGCCGCTCGGCAACCTCGGCGTGCGAACCGACCAGCGCGGTGCCCGCTCCGCCACGAACCAGCCCCACCCCGGCCCACAGATTCGGCGCCACCAGCAATTTGCTGCTGTCGCCGCCGTGCAGGTCCAGCATGCGGCGCTGGCCCTCGGACTCACTGCGCGCCAGGCTGCCCTGCACCCGCTCGATGTCGGCCGGGTCGATCGCGGACAACAACCGGTCGGCCTCGGCCCATGCCTCGGCGGCCGTATCGCGGCTGATCACGTGGATCCGCAAGCCGTACTGCAGGATCCGGCCGGCATCCACGGCAAGTCCGCGGATCCAGTCCAGCTTCTTGGCCACCGCGGCCAGCGGTTCGCCCCAGGTGAGATAGACGTCGGAGTGGTTGGCCGCCACCGGGCCGGCGGAGGCCGAGGAGCCGCCGAAGAACACCGCCGGTATCGGGTCGGGCGGGTTGTTCAGTTGCGCGCCCTCGACCTGGATGTGTTCTCCCGCGAAAGTCACCGGCTCGTTCGAGGTCCACAGCTGCCGCACCACCTGCAAGAACTCGGCTGTGCGGGCATACCGCGCCTCCTTGTCCAGGAAGTCGCCGTAGGCGCGTTGCTCGTGCGGTTCACCGCCGGTGACGACATTGAGCAGCAGCCGCCCCTGGGAATGGCGCTGGAAGGTCCCGGCCATCTGGGCGGCCAGCGTGGGGCTCAACAGGCCGGGACGAAACGCAACCAGAAATTTCAGCGTCTCGGTCGATTCGACCAGCATCGCCGTCGTCAACCATGCGTCTTCACACCACAACCCCGTCGGGGTGAGGACGGCTTCGAAACCGTTGTCTTCGGCCGCCGTACAGATCTGATGCAGATACCGCAGTGTGGCGGGCCGGTCGCCGGACATCGGCGTGCCGTGCCCGCCCGCGACCAGGTTTCGCGAATCGCCGTAGGTCGGCAGAAACCAATGAAACGCGAGACTCAATTCACAATCCTCTTCCGCTTTCGTCCCTGTGCACAGAGGGTCCATCCTGCTCAAGTCGCCGCCCGCGGGCGAGGGTTGAAACCTGCGAGATTGCATCCCGGACCCACCGTCCGATCGGCGCGCTGACCACGGCGCGCCCGCCGTGAACGGCAACGTCGACACGCCGGATACGCGTCCAGCGCTGACCGCGTCTCCGCCTGTGCCAGAAGGCAATACGATCGCAATGATTCGGGTGGCGGCAACCGGCCGTATCGGCGCTACGATGACCACGGTCTGGCGCGATGTCGCAACTCGACGGCACAACCGGCGGCACAATTCGCCGCACCGGCGGCGTCTTCGCGCCTGCCAAGATCACCGCTTCGTGACCGAAGGGTCACGCCACATCACACAATGCTTCCAATACGGCGTGGCTCGGCGGGTAATACCCGGTCAGCGCGGCATCATTGCGATCATGTCTGACCTCACACGCCGAGCGGTGCTCCGGATGGGCGCCGGTGCCACCCTCGGAGCCGCCGGCGTGCTGACCTTCAGCTCCCTGCTGGCGTCGGCCCAGTCGCGCGCCGCAACGTTGTCGCAGGCCCCCGCGCCGTTCGAGCCGCCGACGGCCGGCAAGAGCCTGCCGACCAGGCTCACCGGGTCGTTCGTGTCGGCGGCGCGCGGGGGCATCAAGACCAACTACGTGATCGCCCTGCCCCCCGGCCAGACCGGGGCGCTGCGTCCGGTGATCGCCCTGCACGGCGTGGACGGTGACGCCAACCAGATGCTGGACATGGGGGTCCCGGACGGGCTGGCCCAGCTGGCCAAGGAGGGCAAACCGCCGTTCGCGGTGGTCGGCGTCGACGGCGGCAACACCTACTGGCACAAAAGGGCTTCCGGCGAGGACTCCGGTGCCATGGTGCTCGACGAACTGCTGCCGATGCTGTCCACGATGGGGTTCGACACCTCCCGGGTCGGTTTCATGGGATGGTCGATGGGCGGATACGGGGCGCTTCACCTGGGTGCCAAGCTGGGGCCGTCGCGAACCGCCGGCATTTGCGCGATCAGCCCGGCCCTGTACACCTCGTATGCGCTGAGCGCCCCCGGCGCGTTCGACAGCAACGACGATTTTGTGCAGAACAGCGTGCTGGGCCTGCCGGCGCTGAATTCGATTCCGCTGCGGGTGGACTGCGGCAACTTCGACCGGTTCTATTTCGCCACGAAGCAATTCACCTACCAGTTGAAGACTCCACCAGCGGGCAGCTTCTCCCTCGGTGGGCACGACATGGCCTACTGGCGCAGCCAGCTGCCCGCCGAACTGGCTTGGATGGCTACTTAGCCCACGCAGATGAGAGTTCGGGAGGAATCAGCCGCCAGCAGCCCACGCCAAGTGGAGCGGCAGACCTTCCGACAAGGATTCCGGCCCGACATCGAGGGACTGCGCGCCGTCGCGGTCATCGCCGTCGTGCTCTACCACGCCGGCATTCCCGCGGTGACCGGCGGCTATATCGGTGTGGACGTCTTCTTCGTCATCTCGGGCTTCCTGATCACCGGGCTGCTCTTCGGTGAGGCGAGCACCACGAACACCATTCGCTTGGGCCGGTTTTACGGTGCACGTGCCCGGCGGCTACTGCCGGCCGCGGCCATCGTCGGCGTCATCACCGCGGTCGGCGCGGCCCTGGTGCTGCCGCCACTGCAGGCGCGCAGCGTGTTCCTCGACGGCATCGCCAGCGCCCTGTACGTCGGCAATTACCGATTCGCCCTGCAGGGCACCGACTACCTGATCTCCGACGCGCCGTCGCCGTTCCAGCACTACTGGTCGCTGGGCGTGGAAGAGCAGTTCTACCTGGTGTGGCCGGTGCTGATCATCCTCATCGCGTGGTCGGCCCGACGTATTCCACTGCTGCGCGGCTCCGCGACCCGCGCGACCCCGTATGCGGTGGTCCTCGCCGTCGTCGCCATCGCGTCGTTGACGGCGGGTGCGTTGTCGACCCGCACCTCGCCGTCCTGGGCGTTCTTCTCGCTGCCCACCCGGGCCTGGGAACTCGCCGCCGGTGGTCTGGTCGCCCTGACGATCCAGCACTGGCGCCGGCTGACGCCCCGGACCGCGTCGATCGCCGGGTGGGGTGGTCTGGCGCTGATCCTGTTGACCTGCACCCAACTCAACGCCCACACCCCTTACCCCGGCACCGAGGCGCTGCTGCCCGTGCTGGGCACCGCGCTGATCATCGGTGGCGGCGCCGTCACCGGCGGATTGGGGCCCGGTCGCCTGCTGTGCCGCCCGGTGATGCGGGCGATCGGCCGGATCTCCTACTCGTGGTACCTGTGGCACTGGCCGGCCCTGCTGCTGATGCCGGCGCTGCTCGGCATGCCCGCTGGGCTGGCGGTCAGGCTGACCGCGACGGCCGTCTCCGCGGGACTCGCGGTCATCACCTTGCATCTGGTGGAGAACCCCGGCCGTTTCGCCGCGGCGCTGCGCCGGTCGGCCAAGGCCAGTCTGCTCGTCGCTGGCGGCGCCAGCGCCGCCACCGCCTGCGCATGCATGGTGCTGCTCAACGTGATACCGGCGCCGGCGGGCCATGGCCTGGCGGCGCGACGCGCCAACATCATTGCGTTGCCGCCCGCCAACGTCCCCGCCGTCAGTCCCCAGGAAACAGCGGTTCGTCAGGCGTTCGAGCAGGCGCAGGCGGCGCTCGCGGCGGCCGCCGAACTGCGAGCCGTTCCGTCGAACCTGGACCCGCCGCTGGCCAAGGCGCCCGCCGACAAGGCCGCCGTGTTCGTCAACGGCTGCGTGCGGTCCTGGCGCGACGTCGGACAAAGCGAATGCGCGACGGGCGACACCGCCTCGCCGACCACCGTCGCCCTGATCGGCGACTCGCACGCCGCCATGTGGAACCCGGCCTTCGAGCAGCTCGCCGACAATCGGCATTGGCGGTTGGAGACGCTGGCCAAGGTGACCTGCCCGCTGCAGGACCTGCACATCCTCAGCCCGTACCTGGGGCGCGATTACACCGAATGCGAACAATGGCGCGCCCAGATCATGGCCCGGATGAACGCCGAGCACCCGCGTCTGGTCGTGCTGGATATGAGCCGGCGCTATGGCGGGGACTTCGGCTTCACCTCCTACGACCCGGCATGGATCGACACCTTGGGACGCACCGTGGCACAGTTGCGCAGCGCGGGCGCGACCGTCCTGGTGCTGGGTCCCGCCCCCGATCCGCATGCCTCCGCGCCCGACTGCCTGTCCGCGCACCTCGACGACGCGAACGCTTGTGCGCCAACAAAATCCGTCGCATTGGACAGGGGCGGGATCACCGCCGAGCAGGCCGCGACGACCGGCAACGGCGGCCAGTACGCCGACCTGACCGACATGTTCTGCACCGCCGAGCGCTGCCCGATCATCGTCGGCAACACCCTGGTGTTCCGCGACGACAACCACGTAACAACCGAATACGCGCAATTGGTGGCTCCGCTGATCGGCGCGCTGGCCGAGCGTGCCCTGGCGAACGGGTGAACGCAATGAACTTCTCATGGCTGACCGACGTCAGATCAGTGAAGGGTTTTTGGAGGTTTTAAGACATGTCTCCGCTGTTGCTGGCCTGCATCGCAGTAGCCGCGCCCTTCGCCGGAATCGGTTTTCTCCACGTGCAAGATCGCTTGGAGCGGTGGGACTACGAGCGGCACGTGGACGACTGAGACCGCGCTTAGCAAAGGGACCGCGTAGGTAATTCCGCCTGACCGCGTCCTGGTTGTACGCGATTGTGCCGATGTTTTCGCCTCGGGGCACGCCCCATGCTGGCTAACATGATCGGAATTGATCCACCAGCGGACATGCCGCTGCTGACTTGGAGCGAGCAGATCGTGAGCGAGCTGCCCACCGGGACCGTGACGTTGCTGCTCGCCGACGTCGAAGGCTCCACGCGGTTGTGGGAAACCCAGTCCGACACCATGGCAGTCGCGCTGGAGCGGCTCAATCACAGCGTGAACGATCTGGTCGCGGACTACGGTGGCGTGCGGCCCGTCGAGCAGGGCGAGGGCGACAGCTTCGTGGCGGCGTTCGCCCGCGCCAGCGACGCCGTTGCCTGTGCGCTCCAGATCCAGCTAACCGTGCAGTCGCCGATCCGGATTCGCATCGGCGTGCACACCGGTGAAATCCAGTTGCGCGATGCCGGCAACTACGCCGGACCCACCATCAATCGGACCGCACGGCTGCGCGACCTCGCGCACGGCGGGCAGACCGTGCTTTCCGGAGCGACCGAACCATTGGTGATCGACCGGCTACCGGCCGATGCCTGGCTGACCGACCTGGGCGAGCATTCCCTGCGGGATCTACCGCGCCCGGAACGCGTCGTGCAGCTCAACCATCCGGACCTGCCCAATGACTTTCCGCCGTTGCGCACCGCGAATGACGTTGTGAATTCGCGTCTTCCGAGCCAACTGACCCGCTTCGTGGGACGGGCCGCCCAGATCAGTGACGTGGTAGCGATTTTGAAGGACAACAGGTTGGTCACCCTGACCGGTGCGGGGGGTGTCGGTAAGACACGTTTGGCGGTTCAGATCGCCGAGCAGGTTGCGGGCGAGTTCGCCGCCGGAGCATGGTTCGTCGACCTTGCTCCGCTCACCCACCCCCTGATGGTCCCGGTCTCCGTGGCGCGAACGTTGGGCCTACCCGATCAGCCGGGCCGGTCCATCATGGAGACGCTGTCCAGATTCGTGCACAACCGAAAGATGTTGCTGTTGCTCGACAATTGCGAGCACCTGCTGGACGCCAGCGCTGACCTGGTGATGGCTCTGCTGGAGGCCGGGCCGGATGTGACCGTGCTGGCGACCAGCCGGGAACCGATCGGCATCGCCGGAGAGCTCACCTGGCGGGTGCCCTCGCTGTCGGCCGACGGTGAAGCCGTCGAATTGTTCGGCGACCGTGCCCGCCGCACCAGACCGGATTTCCGCGTCACCGAAGAGAATTCGCCGGTGATCGCGGAGATCTGCCGGCGACTGGACGGCATGCCGCTGGCCATCGAGTTGGCAGCCGCACGGACCCGCACACTGTCGTTGACCCAGATCCTCGACGGGCTGCATCACAACTTTCGGCTACTCGCCGGGGGTGCGCGTACCGCGGTCCGCCGTCAGCAGACGCTGCGCGCGTCCATCGACTGGTCCCACGCCATGCTCACCGAGCCGGAGCGGATTCTGTTTCGCCGGTTGGCGGTGTTCATGGGCGGTTTCGACCTGGACGCCGCGCACGCCGTAGGCGCCGGCACCGAGGTGGAGCATTTTCAGCTCATCGATCTGCTGGGGCTGCTTGTCGACAAGTCGCTGGTGGTCACCGAGGAAATCAACGGCCTGATGCGCTATCGCCTGCTGGAGACCGTCCGCCAGTACGGTCTGGAAAAGCTGGCCGAGTCGGGCGAAGCCGAGGCGGTGCGGACCCGGCACCGCGACCACTACACCGCGGCCGCGGTGACCCTGAAATCGCAGATGCGCGGTGATGGCACACCGTTGGTCCCGTGGGCCGAGCTCGAGATGGACAACCTGCGGGCGGCGCACGCGTGGAGTTGTGACGCAGGCGAATTCGGACCGGCGTTGCAGGTCGTCTCGTCGCTACAGCGACTTTGGGTGACGCGCGGGCGATTTCGCGAAGGTGTGGCCGGGTTCGACGCGGTCTTCACCGACGAGCGATACCGCGACACCGACGTCGCACCCGAGGTCTGGATACGTGCGGTTGCCGACGCTGGTGTGCTGGCGGTGTGGTTCTCCGCCCCAACCAACCTGCAACGGGCGGAAGAAGCCCTCGCGGCGGCACGCGGATTGAACGACCAGGCACTGGTCGCGCACTGCCTGATGACCTGCGGCATCCTGACGATAAACACCCCCGAGCGGCCAGGTCCGTATTTCACCGAGGCGGCCGACCTGGCCCGCGCCGCGAGCGACGGCGTCACGCTGTACCACGTGCGGGCCTACCAATGCTTCATCGGCAATGTCGCCGGTGATCTCGTCGCCTCCCAGGCGGCCGGCGAGGAAGGGCGCGCCCTGGCCGACGGGCTGGGCGACAGCTTCATGTCGCGGTACAGCCGGGTGTTCCTCAGCGGCACGCTGGCGATGCAGGGCAAGTTCGCCGAGGCATTGCGGGTGTCGCGTGCCCTGGTCGACGAAGCGCGCGCCGCACAGGATCTCGCGATGGAAACGTTTGGTTTGATGACCCTGTCGCAGTCGCTGACTTTCACCGGCGATGCGCCTGCGGGCCGCACCGCGGCGCACACCGCCCTGGAGAACGGTGCTGCCATAGGTGGCTTCCACGAGGACACCGCCTACGTGGCGCTGGCCAACGCCGAATTGGCCCTCGGTAACGTCACCGCGGCCAAGGAAGCCTGTGACGCGGCCTGGCAATCAACCTCTTCGCTGAAGGAATTATTCATACGAAGCCTGGCGCCGATGGCCGAGGCGACCAGGTGCTGTGGTGACCTGGTGGCCGCCCGGAAATGGGCGGACGTCGCCGCTGCCGTGGTTCCTGGATGTCATCAAGTGATGGCGCTGACGGCACGGGCCGGAGTCGCCAATGCGCAAGGCGAGCCGCAGCAGGCCGAACGCGACCTGCACGACGCCATCGAAGTCGCCGGGCGCACCGGCGGATACATGTTCCTTCCCGACACACTCGAACGCCTCGCCGCACTGACTGCCGACACCAACCCCGAATACGCCGCGCGGCTGTTCGGTGCGGCCGAGGGCATGCGGCACCGCCACAGCGCGGCACGCTTCGCTGCATTTCAAGCCGGCTATGACGCTGCCGTGGAAAAGACACGAGAAGCATTGGGGCGAAATGCCTTTGAATCAGCCTGCTCGGCGGGCGCCGCACTGTCCACCGACGAGGCGATCGGTTACGCGCAGCGAGGTCGCGGTGCACGCGGACGCCCGGCCAGCGGATGGGAGTCACTCACGCCCACCGAGCTCGACGTCGTCCGGCTGGTCAGCGAAGGGTTGCCGAACAAGGACATCGCCGCGCGACTGTTCGTCTCGCCGCGCACCGTGCAGACGCACCTGACGCACATCTACGCCAAACTCGGTGTGTCATCGCGCGTTCAGCTCGTTCAGGAAGCGGCCCGGCACACCTGACTCAGGTCGACAACTGGGTACAGATGAGCGGCGCGATCTTGTCCGCCATGTATTGGTGCCCCGCGTCATTCGGGTGGACACCATCGGCACCGATCAGGTCGGGCCGGCCGACGAACCAATGCTCGGCGATCGGGTCGATGAACGTCGCCCCGGCCGCCCCGGCCGCCCCACCGAGAATGTCGCGAATCAGAAACATCGACGGCGGAACGTCGGCGGTGGGCCACGGCGGTCCGATCACCAGCAACCGCGCGGCGGGCGCCAACTGGCGCGCCAGATCCAAAGCAGCGTGCGTCTTTACGGTCAGCGTTGCCGGATCAACACCCTGATCGTTGCGGGAGCCGAAGAAGACCACCAGCGCGTCGTCGGGCTGGACCGCCCGGGCGGTCAGATCCTCGAAGATACTGCCGTGATCGCCGGGCGTGGCATAACCGGCTCTGCCCTCGGCCGCCACACTGCCCGAGATCCGCGAACCCCGCGAGCTGAGTACCTGCCAGGCGCGCGACGTCCACGATCGCGACCCCAGACCGCCTTCATTGGTGCCGGTGGTGTACGAATCTCCCACCACTGCTACGTGATTCAGCCGGAAGTCCAGCGTCAGCGTCTCGTAGGTACGCACCTGCGCCGGGTATGCGATGCCCACGCCGGCCAAAAAACTCAACCCAATGAGAAAAGTGGCCAGACGACTCACTCTCACCTCCACTGTCAAGGGCATCGTAGGGGTTCGCCCCGTCCTCATCGAGTATTCCCCGTGAGTCGCGGCAGGCCGCTGAGGCGACCATCACACCGCGCGAGCCGAAACCGCTTCCAGCGGACGGTCGATCGGATGCAGGTTAGTGTTTGATTCGCCGGGATCGCTTCGAGCGCTCACGGCTCGGACATCGACCATCTTGCGCATCCACCGGCGGGCGGGCTCTTCGACGCCGTGATACAACGCGGCCGAGGCGCCCAGGGCAATCGCGAGCAGGCCGATGACGTTCCATTTCCACGGGTTGTCCAGGGTTGGCAGCTCGAACTGCTCCACGGCCCATCCCCAGGCCGTGTGCACCAACTCGTGCACCATGTAGAGACAGAACGAAATTTTGCCGCCGTACACCATCACCCGGGTGGACAACACTGCGGGCAGGCTCCCGAGCCCGACGGCCAGCGTTATCACCAGCGGAATGAACAAGACGTCGACGACGCCACCGCTGTCGTTCTCCACCACACCCGATATCGGGTGCGCACCAAACCAATACAGCACGCCCACCATGGCGGCCAGCAAAAACAGCGAGACGTATCCCGCGACGCGACGGCCCCGGTCGGTCAGCCGCAGCCTGCGTATCGCGGCACAGGCCAGTGCGCCGGCGGTGAACTGCGTGACGATCCGCGGTAGCCAGCTCCACGGTGTGTAGAAATGGCCGCTGGCAAGCAACATCACCACCGGCGGCAACGATGCCGCGAATGCCAGCATCATCAGGCTGCGCGCCCGGGTGGCCTGCTTCATCCGTAACAGGACCAACACCATCAGGGCAAACAGGACGTACGCCAGCCACTCGGCACTGATCGACCAGGCCGGCCCGTCCCAACTCGAGTCATCGAAGAACGGCACGAACCACAACTGCACCAACAAGACTTGCCGCACATAGCTGATCGCGGTCAGCTCAGCGGCGTCCGGCGAGGGCACATGTCCGACGTGCAGGGTGAAAATCACCCACAAAGCGGCAAGGTGCAAGGTGACCAAATACACCGGCCACACCCGGGCCAACCGCAGCCACAGGAAATGCAGGGTCGCGCGGGTCGACCAGGACCGCCCCATGCGGTCGAGATAGTTGTACGTCAGCACGAACCCGCTGAGGATGAAGAAGAGGTCTACGCCCTGGGCACCGCAATTGAGCACCGGCGCAAGGGCGTCGCGGAAATCGGGCGACACGTCGCCGAGCATCGGCCGAAAGTGAAACAGCACCACCCAGAGCGCGGCGACGATTCGGAGTCCCGTCAGGGCCCTGATCTCGCCCTTGATCTCTCCGCCCCGCACGCTGCTCTTCCCGTCCGAATCCTGCTGTTTCGTTGTCCAGCTACTTGGGCTGAGCGGGAATCCTCGCCTTTTCACAAGCCCCCCGACTGGCAACCGGCAGCCTAGGCAGCCTAGCAGCGCAATCGCCGGTATGGGCGGACGGTTGTGGTGTGGCATGCGCCCTTCCAGCCGCTTAGCCGAACCGACACTCCGCTGGGCGTTTGCTCATCGTGGCGTCGCAACGCGGTCGCAATGCTTCTTAGCGAAGCGTTAGACGCGGCTTCCGGTCTCCTTAGGCTTGCGGCCTAACGTTCGAATCACCCTTTGGTGAGCGCTGAGGCGCCCCAGAGACGGCGCGAACGCGACGGAGAGTGAGGGGTCCTCATGACGATCGCAGGCAGTGCGACTGGCCGCGATAACTGCGTGTTCGACTGCGATGGCGCACAGGTCCGCGCGCACCATCGCCACCTGGCGACGGTCGTGCACATCCGCGGCGAGGTCCACGACCGGAATGTCGACCGCATCAGCGACCACATCGCTCGCTTCACGCTCGGGGAAAACCCTGTGGTACTCGACGTGGCCGATGTCACCGAATTTGCTGAGGCCGGCATCTCGCTGCTGTACGCATTCGATGCCGATTGTCGCTCCGCAGGCGTGGATTGGACCCTGGTCGCCAGCTCAGCGGTAACCGAGGTGCTCGATCACACCGGTCACGACGCCAGTTTTCCGCTGATGCGCTCGGTCCACGAGGCCCTGCAGGATCGGGCCGACGCCATCGCACTGCGCCGTCGGATGACCTTGCCGCTCGTCAAGAAGACGCCGTAGCGCCCGAGCGGACGCGCCGCAGCCGGGCGGCCCCGACGACCGCCAACACCCCGGCACTCGTCAGCAACACCAGCGTCAGCAGCAATAGCTGCGGGTCATACACCAGCGACGTGGTGGAGGGCTGCCCGTCCGCGATCGGCGCCACCGACACGGTGTGACGCGAATGCGACCAGCTCAGTCCCGAGCACACCAGCGCGGCGCAGGCCAGGCCGAGCTCGAACAGCGCGCGGTGGCGGGCATTCACTGCTCCGCGCCCGTCTCGTCGTCCCGATCCGCATCGACGACGTCGGATCGAGTGGGCTCCACCCGCTCCTGGACCAGTGGGGTCAGCGCCGCCCGCAGCTGACGATGGCGACGCGCCCACGCCTGGGCGGTGCGTTCGCCGGTGAGCTTGAGGCCGATGCCGACGCGGCCGCGCGGCACCCCGACCAACTCGCCGAGCGCCCGCGACGATTGCCACCGCGCCAGGTCTTTGCCGGACGCTTCGTGGTTCTCGGGCTCGGGATACACCTTCAGGATTTCGCGTACCAAGATTGTTTCGGTGCCTTGGCGCAGCGCATCTTCGGTGAGCTCGACCGAGACGTGGATCCTGGCCGCCTTCACCTGCAACCCCAGGAACGCCGACACCAGGACCAGGAAGGCCGCGGGCACCACCAGCGACACCGCCGCACCGCTCCAGATTTCGATCAGGATCATGGAAGCCGCCGCTGCCGGCCCGCACGCCACCCACCACCAGCTGGCGCCGGGTTCGTAGAACAACGGCTTGGGTTGTGTGTCGCTGCCGCTAGACCCTGATGTCAAAGCAAGCCCCATCTCACGAAAGCCACCCTGCCGCATCCGCGGCCCAATAGGTGAGAACGATATCGGCTCCGGCGCGCCGGATGCTGGTGAGCGACTCCAGCGCCGCAGCGCGCTCGTCGATCCAATTGTTAGCCGCCGCAGCGCAAATCATCGCGTACTCCCCCGACACTTGATATGCGGCGACGGGAACGCGCGAGACGTCCGCCGCGGCGGCGACCACGTCGAGATAACTCATCGCCGGCTTGATCATCACGATGTCTGCGCCCTCGTCGAGATCGAGTTCGATCTCGCGCAGCGCCTCCCGGCCGTTGCCCGCCTCCTGCTGATAGGTGCGCCGGTCTCCGGACAGGCTGGAACTGACGGCTTCCCGGAACGGGCCGTAGAACACCGAGGCGAACTTGGCGGCGTAAGCCAGAACCGCCACGTCGGTGAAGCCTGCGGCGTCCAAACCGTCGCGAATGGCGCCCACCTGACCATCCATCATGCCGCTCGGCCCGACCACATGAGCTCCCGATTCCGCTTGCGCCACAGCAAGTTCCACATAGCGGGCCACGGTGGCGTCGTTGTCGACGCGTCCCCGGTTGTCGAGCACGCCGCAGTGTCCGTGGTCGGTGAACTCGTCCAGGCAGGTGTCGGCCATCAGCACGGTGGCCTCGCCAAGGTCCTTGGCCAAGTCCCGCAGCGCGACGTTGAGGATGCCGTCGGGGTCGGTCCCTACCGACCCGATCGAGTCCTTGTCCGCATCGCGGGGGACGCCGAACAGCATCAGCCCGCCCACCCCTGCCGCGACGGCGCTGGCGGCCGCGCCGCGCAACGAGTCACGGGTGTGCTGCACCACGCCCGGCATGGAACTGATCGGCGTGGGTTCGTCGATACCGTCTGCGACGAACATTGGCAGCACCAAATGCCTTGGCTCCAAAGACGTTTGCGCCACCAAACGGCGCAGTGCAGGCGTCGAACGCAGCCGGCGCGGTCGCTGCCGGGGGAAGGCGCTCATGCTGGTTGACTGGCGACCCGCCGCACGCAACCCAGCGCGCTTGCGATCGCCACTACATCATGGTGGCGACCCGCCGCGCCCGGCTGCGCCGCGCTTGCGATCGCCACTACATCATGGTGGCGACCCGCCGCGCCCGGCTGCGCCGCGCTTGCGATCGCCACTAGCGCCTGCGGCTCTTTTTGCGCGGCGGTGGCAGCGCGCCCTCGGCGCGCAACCGCGCAGCGTGTTCGGCCAACGCATCGACCAGCGGACCAACCGCGGCGGTCTCCGGCTGGACATCCACCCGCAGACCGAATTCCGCTGCGGTCTCAGCAGTCTTGGGACCGATGCAGGCGATGATGGTCCGGGCGTGCGGCTTGCCGGCGATACCGACCAGGTTTCGCACCGTGGAGCTGGACGTGAAGCAGACCGCGTCGAAGCCGCCGGTCTTGATCATCTCCCGCGTTTCGGCCGGCGGCGGGGCAGCCCTCACCGTCCGGTACGCGGTGACATCCTCGATCTCCCAACCACGTTCACGCAGCCCCTCGGCCAGCGTCTCGGTGGCGATGTCGGCCCGCGGCAACAGAACCCGGTTGACCGGGTCGAAAATGCTGTCGTAGGGCGGGAAGTCGTCCAGCAGACCCAGCGAGGACTGCTCCCCGGCCGGCACCAGTTCGGGGCTGATCCCGAACGCCCGCACCCGGTCGGCGGTCGACTCGCCCACACAGGCGATCTTCACCCCGGAGAACGCGCGCGCGTCCAGACCGAACTCGCCGAACTTCTCCCACACCGCACGCACCGCGTTGGTGGAGGTGAACACCACCCACTGGAACCGGCCGTCGACCAATCCCTTGACGGCCCGCTCCATCTGAGCGGGGCTGCGCGGCGGCTCGACGGCAATGGTCGGCACCTCGATCGGCAACGCACCGTAGGACGTCAGGCGCTCGCTCATCTCGCCGGCCTGGTCCTTGGTGCGCGGCACCAACACGGTCCAGCCGTACAGCGCGCGGCTCTCCCACCAGTTCAACTTCGCCCGGCTGGCCACCGTCTTGCCGATGGTCACCACCAGCGGGCCGGTCAACGGCCCGGCGGGGTCGGTGCCGCCCAGCACCGCCGAGTCGGTCAGGCCGTGCAGCGTGGTCTCGATCGACCGCTGCTGGCAGGTGGTGCCGTGCGCGGTCACCACACACGGGGTGTTCTCGGCGAGCTCATGCTCGATCAGCGTGCGCGCGGCCTCGGCCAGGTGCGACGACGTGGCCTGCAGGATCAGCGGACCGGGTGCGGCGGCCAGCGCCTCCCAGTCCACGTCGGCGCGCACATCGGCCACCGTGTGTGAAGAGCCCAGCGGCAGCCCCGCATAGGTCGGGACGGCATCACTCGGCGACAGCCCGGGCACGATCTCGATGTGCAGGTGGCTGCGCGCAATGGCATTGACCTCGGTGATGACCGCGTCGACCGTCAGCGGGTCACCGGCCACCAGTCGCACCACGTCGGCGCCCGTCCGGGCTTCGGCGGTCAGTGTCTTGGCCACCTCGGCGGGATCGCCCAGCGCCGGGCGGATGTCAGGACCACCGGATATCACCGCAGGCTGGGCCTTGCCCTGGTCGGCACCCGCGTCACCGTTGGTGGCGGCCGGGTCGGCCGGGGCCGGGCCGGAAACCGGTGGCAGGTCTTTGCCGATCAGGGCCAGCACCGGCTCAGGCACGTCAGGGTCGGTGAACACCAGGGCGGCGTTCGCCAGCACCGTGGCGGCCCGGGTCGTCAGCAATCCCGGGTCACCCGGGCCTGAGCCCACGTACGTGATGCGGCCGGGTGTCGGCTTACGCCCTCGCGTCGTCATTGTCGCTCCCAGGTAACTCGCATTTAATTTCCTCGCGCCGGGTCTTGCCGCGCTCCGCTCATCAGTTCCCGGGCGCCCAGCTCGAACAGCTCCGCGGCGACCGAAAGCCCAAGCTCTCGTGCCCGACCGGGACTCCCGATGCCAGATGCGCGGATCACGTCGGACCCGTCCAGCGCCGCCACGCAACCGCGCAGCGACAGCTCTTCGAAGACCCGGCCTTCCTCATCGATGGACTCGACCACTTCGGCGATCGCGCCCACCGGTGCGGAGCAACCGGCCTCCAGTTCGGCCAACAGGGCTCGCTCGGCGGTGACCGACGCACGGGTGTCGGCGTCGTCCAGTTCCGCCAGCACTGCCACTAGCCGGCTATCACCGGCGCGGCATTCGACGGCGAGCGCGCCCTGAGCCGGTGCTGGCAACATCTGCACCGGCTCTAGCGTCTCGGTGATGGCGTCGAGGCGACCGATCCGGGCCAGTCCCGCCCGGGCTACCACGATCGCGTCGAGATCACCACTGCTTACCCTGTTCAACCTGGTATCTAGGTTGCCTCGTAGGGGGCGAATTTCCAAACCGAGACCCAATGCTCTAAGCTGCGCGGCCCGCCGCGGTGAGGAGGTACCCACCAGCGAACCGGCCGGCAACTCCGCGAGCACCAATCCATCCCGGGCCACCACCGCATCACGCGGGTCATTGCGCAGCGGTATGGCCGCCACAGCAAACCGCGGATCGTCGGCGGTCGGGAGGTCCTTATGGGAGTGCACCGCGGCGTCGACACGACCCTCGTCCATCGCCTCGCGCAGTGCCGTGGTGAAGACGCCGACCCCGAGGGAATCGATGGGTGCCGACGACCGGTCCCCCGCGGTGGTGATGGTCACCAGCTCCGCCGGGTGTCCCAATGCGATCAGAGCGTCTCTGACGACCCCCGCCTGGGTGGTGGCCAACAGGCTGCCCCGGGTGCCTATCCGGATCACGTTCGCCAATCGCCTACTCGGCGGTTTGTTTGGGGTTGTCCGCGTCGAATCCGTTTGCGATGACTGGCAATTCACCTGCAGCCACGGCATCGACGGCGGTCTGGTCAAGTTCGAAGAGTTCGCGCAACGCCTCGGCGTAGCTGTCACCGCCGGGCGCGCTGGCCAGCTGTTTGATCCGCACAGTCGGCGCGTGCAGCAATTTGTCCACCACCCGGCGCACGGTGCGGGCCACCTCTTCGCGCTGGGCGCTCTCGAGTCCGGGCAGGCGGTTGTCCAGGCGCAGCAACTCCGCTTCGACCACGTCGGCGGCGCGCTGGCGCAGCGCCGTCACGGTCGGGGTGACCTCGGCCATCCGCTGTCCGGCCAGGTAGGCAGCAACTTCGGTGGCCACGATGGTGCGGGCGGCGTCAACGTCGGCGGCCGTGGCGTGGGCCGAAGGCTCATGCTGGACGCGGTCCACATCGACGACCCAGACACCGGGCAGTCCGGCTACCGCCGGATCGACGTCGCGGGGCATGCCCAGGTCGCAGATCACCAGAGGGTTCGTCGCTTCGTCGCGGTGCGCGGCGGCCAGGGCGTGGTGCACATCGGCCAGCGAGATCACCGGGCTCACCGCCCCGGTGCAGCTCACCACGACGTCGGCACCCGCCACGGTGTCGGCCAGGCGCTCCAAGGGCAGCGCGTCGGCCTGCACACCGCAGTCGCGGATCTTGCGGGCCAGCCGCTGGGCCCGTGACAACGACCGGTTGAGAACGTGCACGCGCTGGATGCCGGCGCGAGACAGATGCGCGGCGGCCAGGGCGCCCATCGCTCCGGCGCCGACCAGGACGGCCGTCTTACCGGACAGCCCGCCCAGGCGACGGTCGGCCATGTCGAGGGCGACCGACACCACAGACGCGCCGGCGGCGTCGATCGCGGTTTCGGAATGCACCCGCTTGCCCACCGACAGGGCCCGCTGGGCCAACTCGTGCAGGATGCGGCCGACGGTGCGATTGGTCTCGGCGCTGGCATAAGCCCGACGGACCTGGCCAAGCACCTGCTGCTCACCGATCACCGCGGAGTCCAGGCCGCTGGCGACCGCGAACAGGTGCTCGACGGCGGCCTCGCTGTAGCGCACGTACGCGTACTTGGTGAGGTCGGCCATCGACATCCCGGACTGTTCCGACAACACCTGCCCGATCACGGCCAACCCGCCGTGGAACGCATCCACCACCGCGTAGACCTCGACCCGGTTGCATGTGGACAGCACCATCGCCTCGGTCACCAGTGGCGACTGCAACACCCGGTCGACGATCTTGCCCTGATCGGCCTCGTCAATGCTGAGTTGTTCCAGGACGGAGACCGGCGCACTGCGGTGCGAAACCCCGAAGAGCAAGACGCTCACGGCAGCATCACCTGGCCAGCTCCCTTGCTTCCTCCAGTAACTGAACTGCTGTCCACGGTAAACGTTTATCAGCTGGGCTACCAAATATTCGCCCCACGGTCGCCGCTGCGCAGCAGCGGAAGGGTCAGCGCCCGAGATCGGCCCGCAGCCGGGGCTCGTCGATATCCCAGTAGCTGTGTTCGCGGCCGTCGAGCAGGACCACGGGCAGCCGGTCGCCGAACTCGGCGCGCAGCGCCGGGTTGCCCGCCGCGGCGGCGGCATCGACGTCGGTCAACGACAAGTCGAAATCCCATTCACCGGCCAGTTCGGCCAACCGGGCATGTACCCGCTCACAGATGGTGCACCCGTCGCGGGTCAACAGCTCCACCTGCGGCCGACCGGTCGCTTGAGTCATGGCCACCAGTGTGGCATTGGTGACTTGTGGGGCCATTTACCAGGCGTTATGTTCCGATAATGGCCGACGAAACGCTGCGCGCCGATCCCGTCGTGGTGCAGGGCTTTGCCGCATCGCTGGGTGGTGCGGCCGAGCAGCTTTCGGCTCAGCTGTCCCAGCTCGACGATCAAGTGGGCCAGATGTTGGGCGGTTGGCAGGGTGTGTCGGGGACCGCATACGGATCGGCGTGGGAGTTGTGGCACAGGGGTGCCCGCGAGGTAGAGCTCGGGTTGTCCATGCTGGCCCGGCTGGTGGGCCAAGCCGGGGAGGCCTATCAGAGCAATGAGGCCGCGTCTGCCGAGGCGGAGCGGGCGGTGCGTGGTGGTTGAGGCGTTTCGGGTGGATCCGCAGGCGTTGGCCGACGCGGTGCAGCGGATGTCAGCGTTTCAGCGCTACGCCGAAGACGTGATCGCCGAAATCGATTCTCGCGTAACGCGTTTGCACACATCATGGACGGGTGATGCCGCAGCGGCGCATGCCGAGGCACATCAGCATTGGGTGCGCGGCGAGGCGATGATGCGCGCAGCGCTGGTGCAACTGGAGAAGGTGGCCACGACCGCGCACGGCAACTACACCGGCGCCATGTCGACGAATCTGAGTATGTGGTCGTGAGCGAATGGCGCCGCTGGCGTATGACGGCGGCGGACTCATCGACCGGCCCGGGACACGCCAACGCCCCCAGCCCATCTGCCGGATAGGGTTGGAGATCGGGCACCCGCTGGGTCGCCAGGCAACACAGCGATCTAGGAGGTTTGGCGATGACTTCCTCTGACCCGGCCAACGCAGACCCCACGGGCTACGTTGACCTGGAGTCGCTGGCCGCGGACGCCAGTGCGGCCCGCGCGATCGAGGGCATGCAGGAAGCCGCAGCCTCGGAGGATCGTCCGCAGCCCCCGATCGATCTGACCGCCGCCGCCTTCTTCGACGTGGACAACACGCTCGTACAGGGCTCGTCGGCCGTGCATTTCGGCCGCGGGCTGGCCACCCGCAACTACTTCACCTATCGCGACGTGATCGGATTCATCTACGCGCAGGCCAAATTTCAGATCCTCGGCACAGAGAACAGTGACGACGTCGCCGCCGGCCGGCGCAAGGCACTCGCCTTCATCGAGGGCCGCTCGGTCGAACAACTGGTCACGCTGGGCGAGGAGATCTACGACGAAATCATCGCCGACAAGATCTGGCCCGGCACCCGCGAGCTCACCCAGATGCATCTGGACGCCGGCCAGCAGGTGTGGCTGATCACCGCAACGCCGTACGAACTCGCCGCGACCATCGCGCGCCGGCTCGGTCTGACCGGCGCGCTGGGCACGGTCGCCGAATCGGTTGACGGCGTGTTCACCGGCCGGCTGGTCGGCGACATCTTGCACGGCACCGGCAAGGCGCACGCCGTGCGGTCGTTGGCCATTCGCGAGGGGCTCAACCTGAAACGCTGCACCGCCTACTCCGACAGCTTCAACGACGTGCCGATGCTGTCGCTGGTCGGCACCGCCGTCGCCATCAATCCCGATGCCCGGCTACGCACCCTGGCACGGCAGCGTGGCTGGGAGATTCGCGATTTCCGCACCGCTCGCAAGGCGGCCCGGATCGGGGTGCCGTCGGCGTTGGCCCTGGGCGCAGCCGGTGGTGCGCTGGCCGCGCTGGCCTCTCGACGGCAATCACGCTGATAAGCTGCGCCGCTGAGACACAATCGAGCGGAGGGCAACGCGCCATGACAGTCCCCAAGGAAGCCGAAGGACTTATCGGCAGCCATTACCGCGCACCGGATTACTTCGAGGTCGGTCGCGAAAAGATCCGTGAGTTCGCGCTCGCGATCAAGGACGACCACCCAGCGCACTTCGACGAGCGTGAATCCGAAAATGCCGGGTATTCCGACATGGTGGCGCCGCTGACGTTCCTCGCGATCGCCGGTCGCCGTGTTCAGCTGGAGATCTTCACCAAGTTCAGCATCCCGATCAACATCGCCCGGGTTATCCACCGCGACCAGAAGTTCAAGTTCCACCGGCCGATCCTGGCGCACGATAGGCTGTACTTCGACACTTACCTCGACTCGGTGATCGAGTCCCATGGCACCGTGCTGGCGGAGATCCGCAGCGAAGTGACCGATGCCGATGGAAAGCCGATCGTGACAAGTGTCGTCACGATGTTGGGAGAGTCTTCAAATCAAGAGGACGTCGAAGCCACCGCCGCAGCAGTTGCATCCATATCTGCAGGAAAGTCCACATCCGCAGCAAAGTTAGGGGCGTTGTAAATGTCTGGACAGGGGGAAGCGGGAAGCACGCAGCTCAAGCCGCCGGTCGAGAAAGTCCGGTCGCATTACGACAAGTCGAATGAATTCTTCAAGTTGTGGCTTGACCCATCGATGACCTACAGCTGCGGCTACTTCGACGAAAACCCGGACCCGCAGAATCTGACCAAGACGCTCGAGGAGGCGCAGTACGCCAAGCGCAAGCTTGCCCTGGACAAGCTGAACCTCGAGCCTGGTATGACGCTGCTGGACATCGGCAGCGGATGGGGCTCGACGATGCGGCACGCCGTGCAGGAATACGACGTCAACGTCATCGGCCTGACGCTCAGCGAGAACCAGCACGCCCACTGCGTGGCGGAGTTCGAAAAGATGGACAGCCCCCGCCGCAAGGAGGTGCGGATCCAGGGCTGGGAGGAATTCCCCGGCGACGTTCCGATCGACCGCATCGTGTCGCTGGGCGCGTTCGAGCACTTCGCCGACGGGGCCGGTGACGCCGGCTACGAGCGCTACGCCACTTTCTTCAAGAAGTACTACGACCTGCTGCCCGACGACGGCCGGATGCTGCTGCACTCGATCGTGGTCCCCAGCCGCGAAGAGGGCAACGCGATGGGCTTGAAGGTGAACATGACCCTGCTGCGGTTCATCAGCTTCATCCTGAAGGAGATCTACCCGGGCGGAAAGTTGCCCCAGGTGGACCTGGTCGACAAGTACGCGACTGACGCGGGTTTCAAGATCGAGCGCCACCACTTCATCGGCAAGAACTACGTCCCGACGCTGACCGCCTGGGGAGATGCCCTCGAGGCGCACAAAGAACAGGCGATCGAGCTCAAGGGGCAGGAGACCTACGACATCTACTTGAAGTACTTGCGGGGCTGCTCGGACCTGTTCCGGGACGGCTACACCAACGTCTGCCAGTTCACCATGGTCAAGTAGTCGGCTTCTCAAAGGTCAACGCCATCGCGGCATTCCGCGGTGGCGTTTCCTTTTGCGCGGCTCAGCCGATTTGCGCGGCTCAGCCGAAGAAGATGTTGCGGCGGCCGGCGAGCAGCCGATACAGCGTCTGCTGGATGGTTTCGCGCACCTGGTCAGTCAGCTCGAAGGTGACCATCGGGTCGTCGGCGTCGGACGCGGCGTAGTCGTCGGTGTAGATCGGTTCACCGAATGCGATGTGCCATTTCGACGGCAGCGGGACCAGCCCCACCGGCCCGGCCAGCGGAAACAGCGGCGTGACCGGGAAATAGGGCAGCCCGAACAGCCGGGCCAGCAGCTTGATGTCGGTCAGCATCGGATAGATCTCTTCGGACCCGATGATCGAGCAGGGAATGATCGGCGCCTTGGTCCGCAACGCCGCCGTGACGAATCCGCCGCGGCCGAACCGCTGCAGCCGGTAGCGGTCCTCGAAGCGCTTGCCCAGCCCCTTATAGCCCTCCGGGAACACGGCGGTGAGCTCGCCGGCGGCGAGCAACCGGTGCGCGTCCGTCGTGCAGGCCATGGTGTGGCCGGCCTTGCGGGCCGCCTCGCCCACCACCGGCAAATCGAACACCATGTCGGCGGCGAGCAACCGCAGTTCGCGATGCGCGGGGTGCTCGTCGTGGACGGCCACCGACAGCATCAGCCCGTCGAACGGCAACACACCGGCGTGGTTGGCCACCACCAGCGCGGCACCGTCGGCCGGCAGGTTCTCGATCCCGCTCACCTCGACCCGGAACCAGGACCGGAAGAACACCCGCAGCAACGGCCGGACGATCGCGCTGTTGAAGTGCGGGTCGAAGCCGAACTCGTCGACGCTGTAATCACCGGTCAGTCGCTGGCGCAGGAATCCGGCAACCGAGGCGACGCGCTGCGCCAGATCATTGAGCGGTACATCGGTGGACGAAACTCCGGCGGCGCGACGGTGCTGGTCGATTTCGCGAACCACCGCGGCAATCTGCTCGGCCGATGCACGACCGTTCGGATCGGACAGTAAAGAAGGATGCTGGCGAGTTGACTCTGCTCTTTGATCGGCTCTCCGACGCGCCGCTACCCGACCCCGATTAGTGTGCAGTGGAATGACATTGGCTCTGGTTTCACCCGCCACGATACCTACCTGACCCCACCCCACGGAATTGGATTTCGGCTACCCCAGCGCTGCGCTAGAGATATGGCGCGACCTTCCCAGGAGCGTACCCGATGTGGGTCGATAATGGGAGTCAAGCTTCGGCCCCGAACATAGTCGTCAAAGGCTTCCGCGGTGGACCATTTCGGCTGGTAGCCGAGCTCTGAACGCATCCGGCTGGTGTCCATGACGCGGCCGTAACTCAAATAATCAAACTGATCACGACTGATCTCGTTGTAGTGGTTCGCACGGCGCAACGAATCCAGCGCCCAGACACCGAAACCCGGTACAGGCAAAGGAATTCGGCCCGCCCGCCGGATCGCTTGCGACAGCATGATGATGCCGTCGGCGCCGATGTTGAACGTGCCCGCCTTGCCGGCCATCGCCGCGCGCTCCAGCGCACCCAGCGCATCCTGCTCGTGCAGCAATTGCAGTCGCGCGTCGCGGCCGAACATGGTCGGCACCAAAGGTCCGGCCAGATAACGCGACAGCGTGGTGTCCATCGCCGGGCCGATCAGGTTGGCCAACCGCAGGATCGTCACGGCGATGTCGGGCCGGCGCCGTCCCAATCCGCGCGCGTAGGCCTCGATATCGAGACTGTCCTTGGCGAAACCGTCGCGGAACGGCCGTCGGCTGGTGCTGTCCTCGGTGAACACCACCGGATCGTGTGCACTCGAGCCGTACACCTCGGACGTCGACTTGAGCACCACCCGGCGCACCGACGGCGCCTTCTGACAGGCCGCGAACAACTGCATCGCGCCCATCACGTTGATCTCTTTCAACGCCGCCCTGCCACCGGAGCGCGGTGCATACGACGCGGCCGCCGCGTGCACCACCGTGTCCACATCGCCGTTGCGAATCACCTTGGCTATGAAGGGATTTCGGATGTCCGCCCGGACAAACTCGGCGCGTCCCATCCGGCGCAGCATGTCCTTGCTCGGGGCTATCGCGTCCACCGCGATGACACCTTTGATCATCGGGTTCTGCGCGAGCCGAGCGGTCAGGTATCCGCCCAGAAACCGGCAGGCGCCGGTGACCAGCACGATCTTGGGGTAATGCACGGCCGCCTCGCCAGGCCCGGTGTTTTCCCCATTCGACGGATCCACCCGAACAGCCTAGCGGGCAGGCGGGATGGCGGCACTACGCCGCGGACGGGTTACTTGCCGAGTTTTCTGCGCTGCACTCGGGTGCGACGCAGCAGCTTGCGGTGCTTCTTCTTCGACATACGCTTGCGCCGCTTCTTGATTACTGAACCCATGGACTCCGCATTCTGACCGTGACCTGCTTCAAAGATTGGACCCGGACACTTTACCCGGCAGAACGCACCGAACACCAAACCGGCGTCGACCGTTAGCCGGGTAACCGCGAAGCCTGGGTGCCGCCCGCGAGCGGCACCGTTTCACGTCAGCCGGCGTCGAAGTAGGAGGTCTCCAGCATGTCGTGGACGGCCTTGGCGTGCACCCGGAAGGACCGGCCCACCCGGACCGCGGGTAGCTCGCCGTTGTGCACCAATCGGTACACCGTCATCTTGGACACCCGCATCAACGCCGCCACCTCGGCGACGGTGAGAAACTGCGTCCTGCCCTGATCAACGGAACTGGCGTCCCGTGGCTTACCTGCAGCATCTCGCGCTGATGGCCCGTTACTAGACGTCATCGCAACCCAATCGTGTCAGGCACGCGCATGCCAGCGGCTTCCCCTCCGCTGGCACCGACACGCGCTTACAAGAGGAGAATAGCGGGACTAATGGGGTTACTGGTACTGGTGGGGGACAATCAGTTCAAAAAACTTGGATTACTCTGATGTAATTCTTAGCTGCTCAGAGCGCATTTTGGCGGCCTGAACGGCGGCGTCGACGGCCGCTCGCAGGCCCCCTCGCTCCAGCGCGCGCAGACCGGCCGCGGTGGTCCCACCGGGCGACGTCACCGTCGCCCGCAGCTGGGTTGCCGTGGTGTCCACCCGCGACCCCGGCGCCTCGTCCTCACCGAGGCGCCGATCGGCGTCCATCCGCTCCAGCAACATCGCCGCCGAACCGGCCATGGTCTGCGCGGTCAGATCGGTGGCCACCTCGCGGCTCAGCCCCGCCGCGACGCCGGCGTCGATAAGGGCTTCGACCAACAGGAAGAAATAGGCCGGGCCGGAACCCGAGAGCGCGGTCACCGCA
>NZ_LZKU01000110.1 GCF_001672975.1 Mycobacterium sp. 1465703.0 | reverse complement strand
ATCGCGTCGATCCAGCGCTGGATGCGGACGTCGACGGGATCGACGGCCAGCCCGAACACCGTCTCCAGGTCGCCCAACGCCCAGCTCAGCAGTTCGTCGTCGGACGTGGCGGTCGCCACCTGATCGCCGAACCGCCCGAACGACAGCCGCAGCAGCTGGGCGCCACCCTGCAAACCCCATTTCTTGGACGACAGCGTGATGGCCTTGGCCCGCAACCGCTCACCGGTGGCCACCAGCACGCCCGAACAGTCGGGAAACGCGGTGTCCCCCGGCACGGCGAGCGCCAGCACCACCGACGATGCGCTATTGATGCGCCCGGCGGCGGCGCCGCTGCGCGGGGCGATATCGGCGAGCAGACGGGAACACTCCCACGCCGGGACGGCCAGCACCACCGCATCGGCGTGCCAGCGGGTGCCGGCGTCGTCGACCACCGCCCAGCCCGCGCCGGCGGGCTCCAGCCGCGACACCGCGGCATGCACCCAGCGCGGACGGCCGCGGGCGACGAGTTCGTCGATCAGCACCCGGTAGCCGCCCTCGAGCGACCCGAACACCGGCGCGCCGGTGGCCGGCGGCAACGCCTGCCCGACGGCGTCGGTCAGGCTGGTGGCTCCGCGATCCAGTGCCGCCGCCACCGTTGGGGCGGCCGCGCGTAGCCCGATGGTGGCCGCCGAGCCCGCATACACCCCGCTCAACAGTGGATCGACCGAGCGGGACACCACTTGATCGCCGAACCGCTCGCCCACCAACTCGGCCACCGATGGGTCGCTGCCCGGCTGCCACGTCAATGGCCGGCTGGGCTCGGCGTCGATGCGGGCGACCGTGGCCTCGTCGACCAGTCCCGCCACCGATGCGGCCGACGAGGGGATCCCTACCACGGTGCCGGCCGGCAGGGCGCACAATTGCTGCCGGCTGTAGATCAGCGGGCGAGCTCCGCTCGAAACCCGTTGATGCTCAGTGAGTTTCAGTTCAGCCAGCAGCGCCGGCAGCTCCGGCCGGCGCAACACGAAAGCCTCGGCACCCAGGTCCATCGGCACCCCGCCGACCAGCTCGGTGCGCAGGATGCCGCCGAGCTTCTCGCCCGGGTCGAACAAGGTGATGACTGCGTCGTCGCCGGCGGCCGCGCGGAGTCGGTAGGCCGCCGTCAGCCCTGAAATACCGCCTCCCACAACGCAATACGAGGGCGAAGTCATAGGGAGTGGACCAGCGACACCAGATCGGTCAGCACGCCGGGGTCCGTTTCGGGCAGCACGCCATGGCCGAGATTGAACACGTGACCGGCGGCTCCGGCGTCGACCGCGCGCCGGCCGTCGTCCACCACGGCGCGTGCCGCGCGTTCGACCACCGGCCAGCCCGCCAGCACCACCACCGGATCGAGGTTGCCCTGCAACGCCGTACCGGGTTGCACGCGGGTGGCCGCATCCGACAGCGAGGTTCGCCAATCGACGCCCACCACGTTCGCGCCGACCGACGACATCGCGCCCAGCAACTCGGCGGTGCCGACCCCGAAATGGGTCATCGGGACACCGTGGTCGGCCAGCGCGGCGAACACCCGCGCGCTGTGCGGCTGCACATAGCTGCGGTAATTCGCCAGGGACAGCGCCCCGGCCCACGAGTCGAACACCTGAATGGCGTCCACCCCGGCCTCCAACTGCACCCGCAAGAAGCCCACCGTGATCTCGGTCAGCTTCTCCATCAGCGCGTGCCAGGTGTCCGGTGCGGCCAGCATCATCGCCTTGGTGCGCGCATGATGGCGGCTGGGACCGCCCTCGATCAGATAGGACGCCAAGGTGAACGGAGCACCGGCGAAGCCGATCAGCGGAACGTCGCCGAGCGCGGCCACCAGCAGCGACACCGCGTCGGGTATCGGCTGAACCCGTTGCCGCTCAAGGGGTTTGATCGCGTCGACATCGGCGGCGGTGCGCACCGGCGACTCGATGACCGGCCCGACCCCGGCGACGATGTCCAGGTCGATACCGGCGCCGAGCAGCGGCACCACGATGTCGGAGAACAAGATCGCCGCGTCGACGTCGTGGCGGCGCACCGGCTGCAAGGTGATTTCGCAGACCAACTCGGCGTCGAAGCAGGCCGACAGCATGTCGGTCTGGGCCCGCAGCGCCCGGTATTCGGGCAGCGAGCGACCGGCCTGCCGCATGAACCACACCGGCACCCGGTTGGGTTTGCGGCCGCGCACGGCCGCCAGATACGGCGACTCGGGAAGCTCGCGGCGAGTACTCATCGGCCTCAATGCTGCCATGACCGGAGAACACCGAACTCCGCTGCGTACTATCAACGACCGCAACCGTTTGAACGTCAGGAGTTCGGAGATGCCGGTTAGTCAGCCCCCCGTGAGTTACGACGAGTTCCCCAGCCTTCGCTGCGACCTCGGTGAGAACGGCGTGCTGACCCTGGTTCTCGACTCCCCCGGACTGAATTCGGTCGGACCGCAGATGCACCGCGACCTCGCCGACATCTGGCCGGTGATCGACCGCGATCCGGCCGTGCGCGCCGTCCTGGTCCGCGGCGAAGGCAAGGCCTTCTCCTCCGGCGGCAGCTTCGACCTGATCGACGAGACCATCAACGACTACGAGGGCCGGATCCGCATCATGCGCGAAGCCCGCGACCTGGTGCACAACATGATCAACTGCGACACGCCCGTCGTGTCGGCGATCCGGGGGCCCGCGGTGGGGGCGGGTCTGGTGGTGGCCCTGCTCGCCGACGTCTCGGTGGCGGGCCGGACCGCGAAGCTCATCGACGGCCACACCAAGCTCGGGGTGGCGGCCGGCGACCACGCCGCGATCTGCTGGCCGCTGCTGGTCGGCATGGCCAAGGCAAAGTACTACCTGCTGACCTGCGAGACGCTGGTGGGTGAGGAGGCCGAGCGGATCGGGCTGGTGTCGGTCTGTGTCGACGATGACGACGTGCTGTCCACCGCGGCCCGCATCTCCGAAAACCTGGCGCAGGGCGCGCAGAACGCGATCCGGTGGACCAAGCGCAGCCTCAACCACTGGTACCGCATGATGGGCCCCACCTTCGAGACCTCGGTGGGGCTGGAATTCCTCAGCTTCAGCGGTCCTGACGTGCAGGAAGGCCTGGCCGCACACCGCGAGAAACGCCAGGCACGTTTCACCCACTGAACTACACCTGAGCTGGACATATAGCTTTGGTGGAGGCCTGGTAACGGCTTGATCGCGGCGGGTTTGAAACGCGGCGCGCCTGTCGCGGCGTGTCGGGCCGTAGGTCTACCGTCGATCCCTGTGACCCGTGCCGTGACCATGCAGAACGGTCGGGATGAACAGGAGCGGCGCCAAGTGACCTCATCCGAACCGGCCCCATTCCGCGAAGCGGTAGCGGCGATGAACGCCGTCGTCGTGCGGCCGGAGATCGAGTTGGGTCCCATCCGGCCGCCGCAACGCTTGGCTCCCCACAGCTACGCCCTGGGCGCCGAGGTCAAACATCCCGATCGCGAAATCATTCCAGAGCGCTCCGATGGCGACGCCTTCGGACGGTTGATCCTGCTGTACGACCCGGAAGGGGCCGACGCGTGGGACGGCACCATCCGCATGGTCGCCTACATTCAGGCCGACCTGGACCCCAGTGAGGCGGTTGATCCGCTGCTGCCCGAAGTAGCGTGGAGCTGGTTAGTCGAGGCACTGGAGTCACGTATGGAACAAGTCGTCGCCCTGGGCGGCACCGTCACCGCCACCACGTCGGTCCGCTACGGAGACATCTCCGGGCCGCCGCGCGCCCACCAGCTCGAGCTGCGCGCGTCGTGGACCGCGACATCACCCGCGGTCGGGCCGCACGTTGAGGCGTTCTGCGAGGTGGTGGAGCACGCCGCGGGTCTACCCCCCGCCGGAGTCACCGACCTGAGCTCGCGGTCACGCGCCTAGCATGGGCGAACCGTCGGCCGACGGGCCGGGCGGCGGCGCGCCCGGCGACGTAGGCACCGACCCCGCGCCCACCCCGCTGCCGAAACCCTCCGAGGGCGTTCCGCCCATCTCGGTGAGCGTCCACGAGATCCAGGCCGCCGCGCGGCGACTGGACCGTGGGCGCGGGCCGTTTGCGGTGGACGCCGAGCGGGCATCTGGTTTTCGCTACTCCAACCGGGCCTATCTGATTCAGATCCGGCGGGCCGGTTCGGGCACCGTGCTCATCGACCCGGTGAGCCACGGCGCCGACCCACTCCAGGCACTGCGGCCGGTGGCCGAGGTGCTGAGCAGCGACGAATGGATCCTGCACTCCGCCGATCAGGACCTGCCCTGTCTGGCGGAGGTGGGCATGCGACCGCCGGCGCTCTATGACACCGAACTGGCCGGGCGGCTGGCCGGGTTGGAACGGGTGAACCTGGCGACCATGGTCGAGCGCCTGTTGGGCTTCGGGCTGGCCAAGGGCCACGGGGCGGCCGACTGGTCCAAACGCCCGCTGCCCGCCGAGTGGCTCAACTATGCCGCCCTGGATGTGGAACTGCTCATCGAGCTGCGCGGGGCGATCGCCGACGTCCTGGCCGGGCAGGGCAAAACCGATTGGGCCGCACAGGAATTCGACTACCTGCGGGACGCGGGGTGGAAAGACCCGGGTAGCGCGGCGCGGCGGGACCGGTGGCGGCGGACGTCGGGCATTCATCGGGTGCGAGATCAGCGCGGCCTGGCCGCCGTCCGCGAGTTGTGGTTGACACGCGACCGGATCGCGCAGCGCCGCGACATCGCGCCGCGCCGCATTCTGCCCGATTCGGCCATCATCGACGCCGCCCTGGCCAACCCGACCACCGTCGAGGAACTGGTCGCTTTGCCCGTGTTCGGTGGCCGCAACCAGCGGCGCAGCGCCGCAACGTGGTTGGCGGCGCTGGATGCGGCCCGGCAGAGCAAGTACCCGCCCGCCGACAGCGAGCCACCGAACGGGCCGCCGCCGCCGGCGCGGTGGAGCAAGCGTAAACCGGAAGCCGCCGCCCGGCTGGAGGCGGCGCGCTCGGCGCTGTCGGCGGTCTCCGAGCGGGTGCACGTCCCGACCGAGAACCTGGTCTCACCCGATCTGGTGCGACGGCTGTGC
>NZ_LZKU01000109.1 GCF_001672975.1 Mycobacterium sp. 1465703.0 | reverse complement strand
CCGCCGAGGCGCGGGCCCGGCGCAAATCGCTGGCCGGTCCCAAGCTCAGCCGCGAGGAGCGCAGGGCGGACAAGGTAGCCAGCCGAGCCCGCATCTCGGACCGCCGGGCAAAGATGATGGCCGGCGAAGAGGGCTACTTGCTGCCGCGGGACCAGGGCCCGATCCGGCGCTACGTTCGCGATGTGGTGGATTCCCGGCGCAATCTGCTGGGTCTGTTCATGCCGTCGACCCTGTTCTTGATGTTTGCCATGTTCGGCGTCCCGCAGTTGCAGCTGTGGGTGTCTCCGGCGATGCTGGCGCTGATGGCCGTGATGAGCGTCGACGGACTCATCCTGGGCCGTAAAGTCAGCCGGCTGGTCGACGCGAAATTCCCGAATAACACCGAAAGTCGCTGGAAACTGGGTCTGTACGCGGCCGGCCGGGCGTCTCAGATGCGCCGGTTGCGGGCACCGCGGCCCCAGGTCAAGCACGGCGCCAGTGTCGATTAACGCTCGCCGGAAGGTCGGCTGACACCGGTGCGCACCCTGGTGCTCGGCGGGATCAGGTCAGGCAAATCGCAGTGGGCGGAGCAAGCCATGGCCGACGGTTTGCCGGCCGGGCAAGCGGTTCGTTTCCTAGCGCCCGGGCCGGCCGGTCACGACGATGCGGCCTGGGCACAGCGGATCGCCACACATCGCAGCCGTCGCCCCGCGCACTGGTCGACGATCGAAACCGACGACATCGCAACGCAATTGCGCCAGACACCGGACACCCCCACGCTGATCGACGATCTGGGCACCTGGCTGACCGCCGCGCTGGACCGCCACAACGCCTGGGATGGTGGATCGGTGGCGGCTCCCGTCGATGAGGTGCTCGCCGCCGTCGGCGACTTCACCGCCACACTGGTGGTGGTCAGCCCCGAAGTCGGGCTGACGATCGTGCCCGCCACCGCCTCCGGCCGCCGGTTCGCCGACGAACTGGGCAGCCTGAATCAGCGCGTCGCGCAGTTGTGTGACCGGGTGGTCCTGGTGGTGGCCGGGCAGCCGGTGCCGATCAAGCCACCGGGGACCTGATGGAATTCGCCGCCATCTCGCCGCCCGATGCGGGTGTCGCCGCCGCGGCCCGTGCCCGCCAGGACACCCTGACCAAGCCCCGTGGCGCGCTGGGCCGCCTCGAGGACCTGTCGGTGTGGATAGCGTCGTGCCAGGGCCAGTGCCCGCCAAGACAATTCGAGCGCGCCCGGGTGGTGGTCTTCGCCGGTGACCACGGCGTCGCGCGCGCGGGGGTGTCGGCTTACCCGCCGGAGGTGACCGCGCAGATGGTCGCCAACTTCGATGCCGGCGGGGCGGCGATCAACGCGCTGGCCGACATCGCCGGGGCCGGGGTGCGGGTTGCGGACCTGGCGGTCGACGCGGACCCGCTGACCGAACGGGTCGGCGCCCACAAGGTGCGCCGCGCCAGCGGCGACATCCGGGTTGAGGACGCGTTGAGCGACGACGAGGCCGCGCGGGCGCTCGCCGCCGGTGCGGCTATCGCCGACGAGGAGGTCGATGCGGGCGCCGACCTACTGATCGCCGGCGACATGGGAATCGGAAACACCACGGCCGCAGCGGTATTGGTGGCGGCTCTGACCAACGCCGAGCCGGTCGTGGTGGTGGGTTTCGGGACCGGGATCGATGACGCCGCATGGGCGCGCAAGACCGCCGCCGTGCGTGACGCCCTGTTCCGCGCGCGCCGGGTGCTGCCCGATCCGGTCGCACTGTTGCGCTGCGCCGGCGGCGCCGACCTGGCCGCGATCGCGGGCTTTTGCGCGCAGGCCGCCGTCCGGCGCACACCGCTGCTGCTCGACGGCATGGCGGTGACGGCGGCCGCGCTGGTCGCCGAGCATCTGGCGCCCGGCGCCCGGCTGTGGTGGCAGGCCGGCCACCGGTCCACCGAACCGGGTCACACGCTGGCGCTGACGGCACTGGATCTGGAGCCGATTCTCGACCTGCGCATGCGACTGGGCGAGGGCACCGGTGCCGCGCTCGCGCTGCCGGTGCTGCGCGCCGCGGTGGCCGCCCTGTCGTCGATGGCGACCTTTACTGCGGCCGGTGTGTCCAACCGCACCGAAGGTCCCGATTCTACTGCTGCGCCGTCGTGATCCGTTCGCTGGCAACGGCTTTCGCGTTCGGCACAGTGTTGCCCGTCCCGGGTGGCAGCAACGCGCCGATGGGCCGCGGCGCCATGACCGCACTGCCGGTGGTGGGCGCCATGTTGGGCGTCTTGGCCGCGGGGGTGACCTGGGGTGGGGCTTGGGTGTTCGGGCCGTCCAGCCCGCTGCCCGGAATGCTCGCGGTCGCGGTGCTGCTGCTGGTGACCCGCGGCCTACATGTCGACGGCGTCGCCGATACGGCGGACGGCCTGGGCTGCTACGGCCCGCCGGTCCGCGCGCTGGCGGTGATGCGGCAAGGATCGACGGGGCCGTTCGGCGTGGCCGCCGTCGTCGTACTGATCATGCTTCAGGCGCTGGCGTTTTCGGCGTTGGGCGCGAAGTCGGTGATCCCCGGGATTGCGGTGGCGGTTTTCGCCGGCCGGGTAGCCGCGGTGCTGGCCAGTCACCGGTCGCTGCCCGCGGCCGCGGGCAGCGCGCTGGGTGCCCGGGTCGCGGGGAGCCAGCCGACCGCGGTGGTGGCGGCCTGGCTGGTGGTGCTGCTGGCCGTCTCGGTGCCGGCCGGGACGGCGCCGTGGCAGGGGCCGGTGGCGGTGTCGGTGGGCCTGGGCTGCGGCGCGCTGCTGGTGCTTCATTGCGTGCGCCGATTCGGCGGCATCACCGGTGACGTGCTGGGCGCCGCGATCGAACTGACCGCGACGGTGAGCGCGGTGCTGCTGGCCGGTCTGGTGCGGTTCTAGGTCGGCGTCAGCCGAGCCGGGCCATCCAGCCGTGGGTGTCGGCGAAGGTGCCGCGCTGAATACCGGTCAGCGTGTCGCGCAACGCCATCGTCACTTCACCGGGTTTGCCGTCGGCGACGGTGAACTCGACGTCGCCGTACTTCACCTGCGAGACCGGCGTGATGACCGCGGCGGTGCCGCAGGCGAACACCTCGGTGATCTCCCCGGCGGCGGCCTTCTTCTGCCATTCGTCGATATCGATCTTGCGTTCCTCGACCGAGAATCCGGCGTCAACGGCCAACTGCAGCAAGGAGTTTCGGGTGATACCGGGGAGCAGCGAACCGGACAGCTCCGGAGTGACCAGCCGCGCCGACCCACCGCTGCCGAACACGAAGAAGATGTTCATCCCGCCCATCTCTTCGACGAAGCGTCGTTCGACGGCGTCCAGCCACACCACCTGGTCGCAGTCGTTTGCCGCGGCCTCGGCCTGCGCCGACAGGGAGGCGGCGTAGTTGCCGCCGAATTTGGCCGCGCCGGTGCCGCCGGGGCTGGCCCGCACGTACTCCGTGGACACCCAGACCGTCACCGGATTGATCCCGCCCTTGAAGTAGGCGCCGGCCGGCGAGGCGATCAGCAGGTAGCGGTAGCGCTTGGACGGCCGCACGCCCAATCCGGGCTCGGTGGCGATGACGAACGGGCGCAGGTACAGCGCCTCCTCGCCCCCGGCGGGCGGAATCCAGGCCTTGTCGACGGCGATCAGCTGGCGCAGGGACTCCATGAACAGCTCTTCGGGCAGTTCCGGGATCGCGAGCCGCCGCGCCGACGACCGTAGCCGGGCGGCATTGGCCTCGGCCCGAAACGACACGATCGAGCCGTCCGCCCAGCGATACGCCTTGAGACCCTCGAAAATCTCCTGCGCGTAGTGCAGCACGATCGCCGACGGATCCAACTGGATCGGGCCGTACGGGATGACGCGCGCGTTGTGCCAACCGCCACCGGTCTCGTCGTAGTCGATCGACACCATGTGATCGGTGAAGTACTTGCCGAAACCCGGCTCGGCCAGGATGGTTTCGCGGTCGCGGTCAGATACCGGAGTTGTCGAGCGCGAAACCGTGAACTCGAGGGAGCCACTGGTCATTGGCTGATTGTATATCCGCTTTAATAATCGAATTTCGCCGCGCAAGCGGCCGGGCTAACGGGTTTTCACCTCGACGAAGGGCGGCCGCACGACTTCGCATGCAGCCGGACGGCCGCGCACGTCGACAGTGATCTCCTGACCGTCCTCGATGCCGGCGCTGGTGTCGATGAGCGCCAGCGCGATGCCGGCCTGCAATGTCGGTGAGAAGGTGCCCGACGTGGTGACCCCGACCGGGGTGTCGCCGGCCAGCACCGTCAGACCGGCGCGCAGCACGCCGCGGCCCACCATCCGCAGCCCGCGCAGCAGCCGCCGCGGGCCGGCCTCCTTCTCGGCCAGCAGGGCGTCCCGGCCGAAAAACGCTTCCTTCTTCCAGCCGATCGCCCAACCGCAGCGGGCCTGCACCGGAGAGATGTCCAGCGCGAGTTCGTGACCGTGCAGCGGGTAGCCCATCTCGGTGCGCAGGGTGTCGCGCGCACCCAGGCCGGCCGGCTCTCCGCCGGCCGCGCTGACCGCCGCGGCCAGGGCGTCGAACACCACGCCGGCGGAATCCCACGGCGGCAGCAGCTCGTAGCCGTGCTCGCCGGTGTAACCGGTACGACAGACCCGCACCGGCACCCCGGAGTACGAGGTGTCGGCGTAAGCCATGTAATCCATCTCGGTGGGCAGGCCCAGCTGATCGAGCACGTCCGCCGAACGCGGGCCCTGCACGGCCAGCACCGCATAGGACCGGTGCTGGTTGGTGATGGTCAGCCCGCTCGGGGCGGCGGCCTGCAACGCCTCGACCACGGCAGCGGTATTGGCGGCGTTAGGCACCAGGAAAATCTCGTCGTCGTCGACGTAGTAGGCGATCAGGTCGTCGATGACGCCGCCGGATTCGGTGCAGCACAACGTGTACTGAGCCTTGCCCGGCCCGATGCGACCCAAATCGTTGGTGAGCGCGGAGTTGACGAATTGTGCCGCCCCCGGCCCGCGTACCAGCGCCTTGCCCAGGTGGCTGACGTCGAACAGGCCGACGGCGTTGCGCGTCGCATTGTGCTCGCTGACGGTGCCGGCATAGGACACCGGCATCAGCCAGCCGCCGAACTCGGCGAAACTGGCGCCCAGGTCCCGGTGACGGTCTTCTAAGGGTCCGTGCAGGAGGTCGGCTTCATCGCTCACGACTCTTCACCCTAATCAGCCCTGACCGGTGGACCGTTAGGGTGATGCGGATGAGCACAGAACCCGGTTATGCCTCCCCCGCTGTTAGTGTTGCGTCCTCGCTGCCACGGCGCGCCGCCGCGTCCACCGTGCTGATCGTGCCCGTCGTTTCGACCGGCGAGGACGACAAGCCGGGCGCCGCCGTTGCCTCGGCCGAGCCTTTCCTGTCCTCCGATGCGGTCGCCGAGATCGAATCCGGCCTGGCGGCGCTGGAGGCCACCGGCGGCGCCGAACAGGTGCACCGGCTGGTGGTGGATTCGCTGCCGGTGTCCAGCGTGCTGACCGTCGGGCTGGGTAAACCGCAAGCCGAGTGGCCGGCCGACACCATTCGTCGTGCTGCCGGTGTGGCCGCGCGCTCCCTCGGCAAAACCGAGTCGGTGTTCACCACGCTGGCCGAGCTGCCCGGTGAGGGCATCGCCTCGGCCGTCGTCGAGGGCCTGATCTTGGGCAGCTACCGGTTCACCGAATTCCGCAGCGACAAGACGGCACCCAAAGACCAAGGGCTGCGCAAAATCACGGTGCTCGCCACCGCGAAGGACGCCAAGAAGGACGCCGCACACGGTGCGGCCGTGGCGACCGCCGTGGCCACCGCGCGCGACTTCGTCAACACTCCGCCCAGCCACCTGTTTCCCGCTGAATTCGCCAAGCGCGCAAGGGCTTTGGGTGAGTCCGTCGGCCTCGAAGTGGAAGTGCTGGACGACAAGGCGCTGCAGAAAGGCGGCTACGGCGGGATCATCGGCGTCGGGCAGGGTTCGTCGCGTCCACCGCGGTTGGTGCGGTTGATCCACCGCGGTTCCAAGCTGGCCAAAAAACCCAAGCAAGCCAAGCGAGTTGCGTTGGTGGGCAAGGGCGTCACGTTCGACACCGGCGGCATATCGATCAAGCCGGCGGCCGGCATGCATCACATGACCTCGGACATGGGTGGCGCCGCCGCGGTGATCGCCACCGTCGCGCTGGCCGCGCAGTTGGGACTTCCGATCGACGTGATCGCCACCGTCCCGATGGCCGAGAACATGCCGTCGGCCACCGCGCAGCGGCCCGGCGACGTGCTGACGCAATACGGCGGAATCACCGTCGAGGTGCAGAACACCGATGCCGAAGGTCGGCTCATTCTGGCCGACGCCATCGTGCGGGCGTGTGAGGACAACCCCGACTACCTGATCGAGACGTCCACCCTGACCGGCGCGCAGACGGTGGCGCTGGGCGCCCGCATCCCCGGGGTGATGGGCAGCGACGAGTTCCGTGACCGCGTCGCGGCGATCTCGCAGAAGGTGGGCGAGAACGGCTGGCCGATGCCGCTGCCCGACGAACTCAAGGAAGACCTGAAGTCCACGGTGGCCGATCTGTCCAACATCAGCGGGCAGCGCTTCGCCGGCATGCTGGTGGCGGGGGTGTTCCTGCGTGAGTTCGTCGCCGAGGGCGTGAATTGGGCGCACCTCGACGTCGCCGGCCCGGCCTTCAACACGGGCAGTCCGTGGGGCTATTCGCCGAAGGGCTCCACCGGCGTGCCGACTCGCACGATGTTCGCGGTGCTCGAAGACATCGCCGAGAACGGCTAGCGCTACTTCGTCATCAGCGATATCGCCGTGCGGGTCAGCCTGCGGCGCGGCCATCCCGTGATGCCGTGCGCGGCCAGCGCGGCCCGGGCGGCGTTGCGCCCGCAGGCGCCGTGCACGGAACCGCCCGGGGTGGCCGACGCGCTGCCCAGATACAGCCCCTGGACCGGGGTTTCGGCCCGGCCCATCCCGGCCGCCGGGCGAAAGATCAGCATCTGCGGTAGTTGCGCGGTTCCACCGTTGAGCGCACCCAGATGCAGATTCGCATCGCTGGCCTCCAGATCCGACGGGCGCTGCACGAACCGGTCGATCACCGCCGAACCGAAGCCCGGCGCGTGTTCCTCGATGACCTCGTCCACCGCGGCGGCAAGACGGTCGGCGGACGCGTCGTCGGTCACGTTGCGCGGCAAATGCGTGTAGGCCCAAACACTTTCGGTGCCCGGTGGCGAGCGCGTCGGGTCCGCTGTGGTGGTCTGCCCCAACAGCATGAACGGATGCCGCGGCACCGTGCGGGTGTTCAGGTCGGCCACCCAGCGCACCAGTCCGTCGCCGTCGGCTCCCAGATGCACGGTGCCCGCGCTGTCCAGGCTTTTCGCCCGCCACGGGATCCGCCCGCGCAGCGCGTAGTTGACCTTCACCACCGGCGGATCCCACACGTAGTGTTCGAGTTCGCGGCGCAGGCCGGCCGGTACGGCGTCGTCGGGCAGCATGTCGCAGAACAGCCGCGGCGCGGTCACGTCGGCGACGATCGCGCGGCGCGCCGCGACCGTGCGCCCAGCGGTTGTGGTCACACCGACCGCGCGTCCGTCCCGCACCTGGATGCGCGAAACCTCTTGGTTGCACTCGATTTGGGCGCCGGCCCAGCGGGCCCGGTTGACCAGGGCGGTCGTCAATTGCCCTGAACCCCCGACCGGCACCGGCCATCCGTAGTCTTGGCCCAGCATCGTCATCAGAAAGCCCATCGCCCCGCTGATCGGGGCGTCGACCGGGACGTCGGCGTGCATTGCGTTGCCCAACAACAAGACTCGCGGCGCCTCACCGTCGAACAGCTGCTCTGACATCGCGTTGGCCGGTTGCACCATCAGCCGCGCCAGCCGGACGGCTTCCGAGGTGCCGAGCTTGAGCAGCAACCGGATCAGTGGGCGTAGCGGCGGGAACGGCGCCAGCATCGCGTCCAGCAGCGGGGATCTGATCTTCTGCCACAGCTCGACCAGACGCCACCAGTTGTCGCCGTCGGCCTGCTCGCGTCGCGCGAATTCCGTTGCGGTGCGATCGGGATCGCGATACAGCATGGGTGGATCGTCGTCCCCGCCGCTGCGCGGATGGCCCAGCACCGCCGGTGCGTGTGACCAGCGCAACCCGTGGTCCTCCAGCCGCAGCGCCGCCATGGCCGGCGAGGCCGCCGTCATCGGGTAATAGGAGCTGAACAAGTCGGTGATGTAGCCCGGGGTCAACTCGGCGCTGCGCACCGCCCCGCCCGGTTCGGGCTGGGCTTCCAGCACCAGCACGTCCCAGCCCGCGTCCGCCAGCATCGCCGCCGCCACCAGCCCGTGGTGTCCCGCCCCGATCACTATTGCATCGGCGGTGTCACGCACGGTCACTTCACCTGGCTCGGCTCCAGGCGTTCCGCCAACGCCGCCAGCCGCCACAGGCATTCCTTGTTGCGCGGATAGGCCGCGGCCAGCGCAATGGCATCCGGAACGGCGCCCATCGGGCCTTCGACGGGCACTTCGATCATCTCGATCCGGCAGCCCTGCGGAATCTCGTGCAGCAGCATGGTGATTCGCGCGGCACCGAACGGGCCCAGCTTGGCACGCAGCACCAGCTTGTGCGGCGGTTCGCTTTCTTCGACGATGGTCGCGTCGTTGATCACCAACGGCCAAATCCCGATCGAGTGCCTGATCGAGGAGCCGGGTTCCGGCCAGTTCGGATCGACGGCCCGCATCCGGCTGTTGCCCACCACCCACTGGGTGTAGGTCCAGCCCTGGGCGAGCACCTCCCACACCCGCTCACACGACTCGGGCACCTCCCGCGTTGCAGTGATCACCTGTGCAACCCCTCCCATGTCTTCGGTTATCGCGGCGGATACCCCGCAATCGAGGGGTTATTCGGGGTCTTATTCGTCGTCACGTCGCGTTTATCGGCGGTGGACGGCGGTTAATCTCCCTAGCGGCCTAAATCCGCGACGACGAAAGGCAAGACCATGACGGTGCGACGGTTGATCATCGGTGTGGGCGCCGTGCTGTTATTGGCCGGGCTGATCGGACTGCTGGCGCCGGTGTCGGTTTCCGACAGTAATGGCCATTCGGTTGGGTGCGGAAACGCGGTGGCGACGAATCTTTCCGAGGCCAGAAACGCCAACAACAGCAGTGGGGCGAATATCCCGATTCTCAATCAGATCATTCCGCACACCGACTATGTCGCGCAGTGCCAGTCGTCGGTGGGCAGTCGGCGGGCGTGGGCGATACCGCTGGCGGTGCTGGGGGTCATCGCGATCGGCGCGACGGTGCTGACCGCCCGCCGCGGAGCCGCGCCGGGCGTGTAGCCGGCCTCAGATCACCCGCATCCGTGCGGCGTTGCGCAGCCCCTGCGGCGCCACACGCGAAAGGCCGTACAGCGCATAGGCTTCCGGCGCCACCGGGCGAATAGGCTTCTTTTTCTGGACCGATGACAGGATCGCGTTGGCGACCTTGTCCGGGCCGTAGCGCCGCAGTGCGAACATCTTGCCGAGTTGGCCGCGGCGCCCGTCGACGGCGTCGGTCTGCTTTCCGGCGGGCGCATCGAACCTGGTGGTGTTAATGATGTTGGTGTCGATGACACCGGGGCAGATGGTGGTCAGGCCCACCCCGGCGGCGTCGAGTTCGGCGCGCAGGCAGTCGGAGAACATGTAGGTCGCCGCCTTCGACGTGCAGTAGGCGTTCAGCGACTGCAGTGGGGCGTAGGCGGCCATCGAGGACACGTTGACGATGTAGCCGCCGGTGCCGCGCGCCACCATCCGCCCCGCGAACGACCGGCATCCGTTCACCACGCCGCCCAGGTTGACCTCGAGCACCCGGTCGAACTGCTCGGCCGGGGTGTCCAGGAATCTCCCGGCGTGCCCGATCCCGGCGTTGTTGACGACGATGTCCGGGACGCCGTGCTCGTTGCTGACCCGCTCGGCGTATGCCTCCACCGCCTGGGCGTCGGACACGTCGAGCACATAGGGGTGCGCGACCCCGCCTCGGGTGGCGATCTCGGCGGCGGTGGCCTTGACGGCCGCTTCGTCGATGTCGCTGATGACCAGCTCGGCCCCCTCGCGCGCGAAGGCGAACGCGGTCTCGCGGCCGATTCCACTGCCGGCGCCGGTGACCGATACCAGGGTGTCACCGAACGCCCCCCGGGGCCGCCCGACCTGCGCGCGCAGCAGGGCGCGGCTGGGTGCTTTGCCCTCGGTCAGGTCGGCGAAGTCGTGCACCGCCGCCGCCATCACCTGCGGGTGCGACATCGGTGAGAAGTGACCGGCCCGGATGTCGCGGCGCCACAGCCGCGGCACGAAGCGCGGGGTGTGGTCGTAGCCGTAGGGCCGCACGTACTTGTCCCTGGTGTTGACGATCAGCTGCACCGGCACGTCGATCACCGCTACGCCATGCTTGCGACCGGAGAACGACCGAAAGTAGTTGGCCGGATACGTTTTCACCGACCGGGCGGCGTCGGAGGCCAGTTTGTCGGAGTGGTGGATCTGCTCGACGGGGATATTGTCGACCGCGTTGCGCCGCAGCGCCGGGACCGACAGGGTCAGCCGCAGGAACAACGGCGCAAGCACCGGTATCGAGAAGAAGATCATGTAGCTCAGCCGCAGCGCCTGGCTGATCGATCGCAGAAACCTGCGCGGCTTCCAGGGCGTCCGCAGTCCGCTGAAGATGTAGTCGACCAGCTGGTCCTGGCTGGGCCCGGACACCGACGTGAACGTGGCGACCCGGTCATGGGCGCCGGGACGCTTGAGGTAGTGCCACACCCCGACCGACCCCCAGTCGTGGCCGAGCACATGCACGGGCCGGCCCGGGCTCAGCTCGCCGGTCACCGCTTCGAAATCGTCGGCGAAGCGGTCCATGGTGTAGGCCGACACCGGTTTGGGTGCCGAGGACAGCCCGACGCCGCGGTTGTCGTAGCGCAGGATGCGGAACCGATCGGACAGCAGCGGGACGACTCCGTCCCACAGCACGTGGGAGTCGGGGAAGCCGTGCACCAGCACGACGGTCGGCCCGTCGGGGTTGCCCTCTTCGTAGACCGCGATGCGGGTTCCGTCGGCGCTGTCGACGAAATGCTGGCGTGACTGTTGTGATGGCGGCATCGGGACCTCCCCGCTCGGGCTGCAGTGGCCACACCGTAGCAAGCGTGATCGGCGTCACCCGTCGGCCGCGCGGGTCTGCCCTGGATGTGTGCCGACCCAGCCGCAGTGACAGGATAGTTTTGAATTGCTACTTCGCCTTCCGCAAGTGAGCTGATCGACCCGCCCCGACCCACGAGCGATCGAGGAGTCAGAAAAGATGGCCTTCTCCGTCCAGATGCCGGCACTCGGTGAGAGCGTCACCGAGGGGACGGTCACCCGCTGGCTCAAGCAGGAAGGCGACACGGTTGAACTCGACGAGCCTCTCGTCGAGGTGTCGACCGACAAGGTCGACACCGAAATCCCGTCACCGGCCGCGGGTGTGCTGACCAAGATCATCGCGCAGGAGGACGACACCGTCGAGGTGGGCGGCGAGCTGGCCGTCATCGGCGACGCCGCAGAAGGCGGCGCGGCGGGTGGCGACTCGCAGCCGGCCGCGCAGGCGCCCAGCCAGCCGGAGCCGCAGGCGCAACCCGCACCCCAACCCGAGCCTGAACCCGAGCCACAGCCGCAAGCTCAGCCGGAGCCCCAGCCCGCCCAGCGGGCTTCCGGTGGCGGCGACGCGACCCCGGTGTTGATGCCCGAGCTCGGCGAGTCGGTGACCGAGGGCACCGTGACCCGCTGGCTCAAGAAGGTCGGCGATTCGGTCCAGGTCGACGACGCGCTGGTCGAGGTCTCCACCGACAAGGTCGACACCGAGATCCCGTCACCGGTGGCCGGTGTCCTGATCAGCATCACCGCCGAGGAAGACGCCACCGTGCCGGTCGGCGGCGAGCTGGCGCGCGTCGGAACTCGTTCC
>NZ_LZKU01000108.1 GCF_001672975.1 Mycobacterium sp. 1465703.0 | reverse complement strand
CGAAGACGGTGACCGGCTGAGGTTTCGGCATGACTTGCTGCGCGAGGCCACCCGGCAGTCGTTGCCGCAGTCGTTGCAGCGGGCGATGGAGCGCCAATCGGCGTCGGTCATGCTGGGGATGGGCGCGGCCCCGGCCGAGGTGGCCACCCAACTGGCGCGCAGCGCCGAGCCCGGGGACCGGGAGGCGATCGACGCACTGCGCCAAGCCGCACAATCGGTTGGCCACAGCGATGCGAGCGCGGCCGCGGACTTAAGCAAACGCGCGTTCGAGCTGTTGCCCACCCACGACCTTGACTATGGGGCACTCGTCGCCGACACGGTGGAGTGGCTCAACCGAGCCGGCCGCTACGGGGAGGCCGAAGAATTGGCCGTCGCGGCGCTCGCGGAGGCCGCGTCGCCGGAGGTAGAGGCAGAGATCCGCCTCCGGCTCCCGGCGCACACTAAGCACAGCACGCAGCGGCGGGTGGAGGAGAATCGGCGGGCGCTCGAATTGCGCGACATCAGCGAAGTCACCCGGGCACGGCATCTGGCGTGGCTGGCCTACAACCTGGCGTTGCAGGACCAGGGTGGGCAACGGCGCACGGCAGCCGACGAGGCCGCCGCGGCCGCGGCAGCCTCCGGCGATCTCGAGGCCACAATCATGGCCGACGTCACCCTCGCTTTGCTCGACGCCGGTGAGGGGTACACGGGCCGCGCCGTAGCCCGCCTCGAAGAGCTTTGCCCGCCCGCGTCCACGAATGATGCGGTATTAGCTCATGCCTATGCCGCAATGCACTGCGCAAACCTGCTGGCAGTGGTCGGCCGGTTGGACCACGCGACGGCCCGGGTCGCCCACGGCATAGGGCAAGCCCGCCGGGAAGGCAACGCGATGGCCCTCGCTATCTGGGCCGTCTTTAGTGGGATCGTCCACCTCGCTGCCGGCCGGCTGTCGGCCGCTCGCGACGCGACGGAGTCCCTGCCGCCCCCACAGCCGACAGGCGCGACCGAGCCGGACATACTGCGCATGGTGATTCTGGCCGCGGTGGCGGCGCACACGGATGACCGAAACTTGCTGCAGCAGATGGCCAATGACGCGCGCGATGCCTACTCCACTGGCTCAGCCGCCGTACGTCGAGGAGCGGCGTATGTGCTCGCGCTGACGGCGTGGCAGCGCGCCGACCTGCATGACGCGATGCGCTGGCTCGGCGAAGTCACCCTACTGGGGACACCCCTTTTCCCCCATGCATTAGCTCGGCTGATCTTGGGTGCGCGGGTTGCCTCGGGCGCCGGCGATGCCGGCTTGCGCGCGCGTGTCTTGCAGGCCACCGAGGTGCTGGAGCGTGAGCGGCCTGTGGTGCCGCTGTTGGCAGGGGTGGCCGGGTATGCCCGCGCGATCCTCGAACACGATGCCCAGGCGCTGGTGGCTGCCGCGGAGTTGCTTCATTCGTCGTCGCGGCCGCTTCTTTACGCAGGCGCCGCCGAGGACGCCGGCGGTGAGCTGAGTCGCGCACAGCGCAACGCCGAGGCGCTCGACCAGCTCAATGCGGCGTTCGACACCTACATCGAGTGTGAAGCGATTGCCGATGCCCGCCGGGTCGGCCGCGCGCTGCGCCGATTAGGCGTGGAACGGCGCATCGTCACTCACCCTCGGCCAAGAAGCGGTTGGGACAGCCTCACCGACGCCGAACTCAAGGTCATCAACCTCATCGCCGAAGGCGCCACCAACCGCTCCGTCGCCACGCAGCTGCACCTCTCCCCCCACACCGTGAAGACCCACATCCACAACGCATTCGCCAAGCTCGGCATCACCTCTCGCGCCCAATTGGCGCAGCTCATGCGGGGCACCGATTAATCGACAGCAAATCAAGTAGTTGATTACAATTGCGCCACTGCAACAGTCCAATAACTCGTGGACGGGAAACCCGGTGGGGCCTTCAACCGGCCTTTTTGATGTCGGCGGTCAGTGGCTGGTCACTCCGCCGATTCGGGGGCGGGCAGACGAGCTGAAACTGATCGCCGCGCTGGTTACCGCGGTGGCTCAAGGGCGTGGGGGCGCGCTGGTCATCGAAGGGCCGCCCGGTATTGGCAAGAGTCGGTTGCTGACCGAGGTGTTGGCGCTGGCCGACACGTGCGGAGTGCGCACTTTGTTCGGGGAGGCGTTCGAGTATCAGCAGACGGTGCCGTTCTTCTCGTTATTCATGGCCACCCTGCACGCTGATCCCCCGGTCGGAGACGCCGAGGCACTGCGCCAACTAGGCGGCTCGGCCGATCTGCGCTACTGGGTGGTACACGATCTGCACAACGCGATTCATGCAGCGGCCGGGCAAACCCCGCTTGTGATTGTGCTCGAGGACATCCACTGGGCCGACAACGGCACGGCCATGGCGCTGCGGTCGCTGGCCACCGCGCGCCCGGACGTACCTGTGTTGTGGGTCTTGACCGCCCGCACCGGAGCCGGCGGACCGGCGGTACAGGAAACCCTGTCGGTGCTGCAGCACGCGAACGCCACATTCGTGCGATTGGCGGCCATCACGCCGGATGCGGTCGCTGAGATGGTCGGCGACGCGGTGCGAGCGAAAGCCGATGTGTCGCTGCTGAATTTGGCCGCCAAGGCGCACGGAAACCCGTTTCTGGTCAGCGAGCTGGTCGGGGGGCTGGGCGAGGAGGACCGGCTAAACGTTAGCGGCGGGCGGGCGATGGTCACCGGAGACGGGCTGCCGCGGCGCCTGGGCGCAACGATGCGCCAGCGGCTGGACCTGCTCTCCGATAGTGCTTCGGAGGTGGTGCGGGTGGCCGCGGTGCTGCCGGATCGGTTTTCGGCCGGCTTGCTGGCCGCGATGCTGGAACGGTCGCCGGCGTCGTTGTTGTCGGCGCTCGAGGAAGCGGTGCGCGCGGATCTGCTCGTCGAAGACGGTGACCGGCTGAGGTTTCGGCATGACTTG
>NZ_LZKU01000107.1 GCF_001672975.1 Mycobacterium sp. 1465703.0 | reverse complement strand
GGTACGGCACACCCAGGTCGTCACATCGCTCGGGCTCAGCCCGTGGTCGGCGAGGAATTCGCGCACGTCGTCGCCCAGGTATTTCTCGGCGATGGTGGCGACGTCGGCGGACAGCACGATCCGGAAGCCGTCGGCGCCGATCTTCCAGCCCATCACCTCTTCGGTGTCGGGATAGAGCCTGCTGCGGGTGGCCAGTACTCGAGGGCCGGTGTGTTCCCGGCCGGCCCGGTTGGCACCCTGGGCGATGACGGCGGCCGCACCGTCGCCGAACAAGCTGGTGGCGACCAGATTGGCCACCGAAATGTCTTCGCGCTGAATGGTCAGCGAGCACAGTTCGACGGCCAGCAGCGCAGCCGTGTGGTCGGGGAAGGCACGCAGGTAATCGTGCATGCGCGCCACGCCGGCCGCGCCGGCCACACAGCCCAGGCCGAACAGCGGGACACGTTTGATGTCGGGCCGCAGCCCGACCCGCGTGGCCAGCCGGGCCTCCAGGGTCGGAACGGCCAGCCCGGTGACCGTCGTCGAAAACACGATGTCCAGCTCCGACGGCTTAACGCCTGCCTTGTCGAGTGCCGTGAGGAGGGCCCGCTCGGCCAGGTCGAGTGCCACCTCGATGTAGGCCTCGTTGGCGTTGGTGAAGCCGTCCAGCTCGCGGTACTGGGCCAGCGGCAGCGCGGTGTTGCGGTGCTCGACCCCACTTCTCAGCGCGAACCGCCGAAAGTCTGGGCCGGCCAAGTCGATCAACGCGCCGATCGCTTCATCCTGCGTATACCGGTTGGGCGGAAATTGCACCGCAACCGCTGCTATTGATGGTTGCGCGTCGGTGGTCGGTGTTTGCAGTCCGAGCGCCCCCGAATCGCGCCCTGTGATCTTGTCCATGTATTGGCTCACGGCATCCGAGGTCAGTTAGTTCACCCTAACTTCTTGTGACGATGACCACTGGTCATTTCATCGGGCGTGATCGCCCCTGCCTCGGTGCCGGTTGGCGACTGGAACGTTTGCGTTTAGCCGCGGCCGGTGCGGGATAGGGTCAGGGTATGCGGGCTCTGGTCACCGGTGCCACCGGCTATGTGGGATCACGACTGGTCACGGCGCTGCTCGCGGACCAGCATCAGGTGACAGCGGCGACTCGAAACCCGGCGCGCCTCAAGCGGTTCGGCTGGTTCGACGACGTCACACCGGTGAAGTTGGATGCCGCCGACCCCGCATCGCTGCGCGCCGCGTTCGCCAGTTGCGGGCCCGTTGACGTGGTGTATTACCTGGTGCACGCGATTGGTCAGCCCGGTTTTCGCGACGTCGACAACACCGCGGCGGCCAACGTCGCCGCCGCCGCCCGCGACGCCGGTGTGCCACGCATCGTCTACCTGGGCGGCTTCGTACCCGCCGGCGAGGACCTGTCCGAGCACCTGACCAGTCGGGCCGAGGTGGCCGAAGCCCTCACCCTGCCCGACGGCCCGGAGCTGGTGTGGCTGGGCGCGGCGATCATCATCGGAGCCGGCTCGACCTCGTTCGAGATGATGCGCTACGTCGGAGACCGTTTCCCGCTGATACCGATCCCGAGCTGGATGGACAACCCGATCGATCCCATCTCTATCCGCGATGTCCTGCACTATCTCGTCGCCGCGGCCGATCGCGACCTGGTGCCCGCGGGCGCGTACGACATCTCGGGGCCCGACACCACGTCGTATCGGGGCCTGCTCAAGTCGTATGCGCGCATCTCCGGCCGTTGGCACACCGGCCTGCCGGTCGGCAGGGTCGACACCACGCTGGCGTCACTGGTCACCGGCGTCGCGCTGCCGGTGCCCCCGGGGCTTGCGGGCGATCTGGTCGGATCGCTGGACCATCCGATGGTGGCCTCCGCCAGCGGCCTGCGCGATCGGGTTCCCGACCCGCCCGGCGGCCTGCTCGGCGTCGACGAGTCCATCGCCCTGGCCTTGGCCGGCCAGTCCAGGCACCGGCCACGACCCGTGAACGCCCTGGCCGATCCGCACCACCTCGCCAATACCGATCCCGTCTGGGCCGGCGGCGACGCGCTGCGCATCCGCCGACTTGCGCGGCGGGTCACCCCCTCGATCGTCCGGCCGACCCTGGGGCTGGTGAACAGGGTCCCCGGTCCGGTGGCCGGCGCGCTGCGCACCGGTCTCGACATCCTGATCGCCCTGACCCCGAAGGTGCGTCCTGCATGAGCCAGTCGATGAGTCCGTATCGCACGAGTGTCTTCTTCGAGTTGCGCCAAGCCGTCACCAATGTTGCTGTGCCCCATAACGAATCGCCCGCCGTCGTGCGGCGCCGGCGCATCCTGGTGGCCATCACCCTGGTGGTAGGCGCCGCGGTACTGGGGTATTCGCTACGGCGCCATCCGGGGGAGTCCAGCTTCTATTGGTTGGCCCTGGTGCTGGCCGCGGTCTGGACCGCCGGAGCGCTGATCTCCGGACCGCTGCACCTGGGCGGCATATGCTGGCGAGGCCGTAACCAGCGGCCGGTGATCACCGGCACCACCGTCGGCCTATTGGTGGGTGGCGCGTTCATTGTGGGCGGGTTGATCGCCCGGGAGATCGCGCCGGTGGCGGAGTTGATCACCCGGGTGCTGCTCTACGCCCACCACGGGTGGTATCCGGTGATCGTGGCGATCACGCTTGTCAACGGCGTCGCCGAGGAAGTGTTCTTTCGCGGCGCGCTCTACACCGCCCTGGGCCGTTATCACCCCGTCCTTATTTCGACCATCCTCTACACGTGCGCGACGCTGGCCAGTGGCAACCTCATGCTTGGTTTCGCCGCGATCATCCTGGGGACGGTGTGCGCGTTCGAGCGCCGGGCGACCGGCGGCGTCCTGGCGCCGGTTCTCACCCACCTGGTGTGGGGGCTGATCATGGTTCTGGTGCTGCCGCCGATGTTCGGTGTCTGAAGCCGGTTAGCGGACCGAACCGACGACCTCGCGGGCCAGCGCCCGCATTGCGGCGGCGCGCACCGGCCGAACGAAGAACCAGTACACGCGGCCAGGGATGCCCCTGGGCAGAAAGGTAGACCGCTGGGTATAGCGGGTGTCGCTGCCGTTCTGGCCGGTGACCGTGATCTCGAGCCACTCCCGTCCCGGCGCTCGCCTGGTGGAGCGGAGCCGCAATAGGGTTCCCGCCGCGCGCTCTTCGACCCTCCAACCGGTTGCCCACGAGCTCACGACGTCCTCCGCCGTCTTCCAGACTTTCGCGGGTTCGGCGCCGGTCGCGGCGGTGCGCACATCGGTGTAGACGATCTCGCCGGCCCAGTCCGGGTCTGTGGGCAGCGCCTCGGCCGGTTCGGACCGCAGCGAGGACCACGTGGGTTCGGGGAAACCGCGAGCGACGCGCGCGAGCGCGAGTTCGACGGCCCGCCGGTAGTCGGTCAGCCCGCCCGGTGGCGGCTCGATGATGGCGTCGATGTCCGGATTACGCACCACCGCATCGCATTCCAGCGATTCGATGAGTGGGCGCGCCAGGCCCGGGGGGATCGGCGTGACGGTCCCGACCCACAGGCTGGCGATCGTCGGGGTCAAGAACGGCAGCACGATGAGGTACCGCTTGCCCAGGCCCGCCACGTCGGCGTAGACCCGCATCATGTCGCCGTATTCCAGCACGTCGGGCCCGCCGACATCCCAGGTGCGCGACGTCGGGACCGTGGCCGTCGCCGCCGCGGCCAGGTAGTAGAGGACGTCGCGGACCGCGATCGGCTGAATCTTGTTGTGCACCCATTTCGGCGTCGTCATGACCGGTAACCGGTCGGTGAGGTGCCGGATCATTTCGAACGACGCGGACCCCGAGCCGACGACCACCCCGGCCTGCAACACCACCGTCTCGATGCCGGAATCGATCAGGGCGTCCCCGACCGCCTTTCGTGACGCGAGATGCGGTGAAAGGTCGCTGTTTTCGGGATGCAGCCCACTCAGGTACACGACCCGTCGCACCCCGGCGCGCCGAGCGGCCGTGACGACGTTGCGGGCGGCGCGGGTTTCCTCGGCGGCGAAATCCGTCGAGGTGCCCATCGAGTGGACGAGGTAGTACACCACGTCGATGCCGTCGAACGCGGCGATCAGCGAATCGACGTCACCCAAATCACCGCGCGCCACCTCCGCCTGCCACCGCCAGGGCACCTCCGTGAGCTTGTCGGGGTTGCGCGCCAACGCCCGAACGTGATGGCCCTCGTCCAGCAGTCGGGGCACCAGGCGCCCGCCGATGTAGCCGGTCGCTCCGGTGACCAGGCACCGCACCTGTTCGGGCATCGATACTCCGTCGTTCGTCAGTGTGTTTGACGAGGAGGATTACCGCATCCCAGCGGGATTAAGCGTTGCGGCCGATCGCCGCAACCACTTTCAGCGGTCGGTGAAGTTGGCGGTGCGCCGTTGCTGGAAGGCCGTTGCGCCCTCGACGAAGTCGGGGGATTTGAGCAGCACCGACTGTCCGTCGAACTCACGCTGCAGGGCCGGATCCAATTCGGTCAGCGTGGCCGCATTGATCGCCAACTTGGTCTTGGCGAAGGCCACCGCCGGGCCGCCCAACAACCGCGCGATGACCTTGTCCACCTCGGCGTCGAACTCGTCGGCCGGGTAGACCGCGGTGACCAGGCCCCAGGACAACGCGTCGGCGGCGGTCAGCCGTTCTGGAAGCAGTGCCATCTGCATGGCCCGGATCCGCCCGACCGCGGCCGCCACCAACGCCGATGCGCCGCCGTCGGGCATCAACCCGATCTTGGTGAAGGCGAGCATGAAAAACGCGCTCTCCGAAGCTAATACGACGTCACAAGCCAGGGCGATGGACACACCGACACCGGCCGCGGGGCCCTGAACGACGGCGACCACCGGGTGCGGCAGCGCCGCGATCGCCCGCACCAGCCGGTTGATCTCGAGGATGATCTCGTCGGGCGGGACGCCGCCGCCGTCCGAGACGTCGTCGGCGCTGATGCCCGCACCGGAGCTGAAGCCGCGTCCGGCGCCGCCCAGGCGCACCACCTTCACCTCGGGGTCGGTGGCCGCGTACTCCATCGCGTCGGCGATCCCGGTGATCACCGGAATGGTCAGCGAATTCAAACTGTCCGGCCGGTTGATGGTCACCGACAGCACGCCGTCGGACAGCGTGACGTCAAGGCCTGCGACGGGTGTCAGGGTGGCGATCGCGGATGAAGTCATGCGGTCACCATAAGTGACCGGGATGCGCGGGCTTGCGGCGCGGCTGCGAAGATGTCGAACGACCGGTTGTTTGGTAACGAACGATCGAGGGCGTCAGAGCGGACGAAAGGTCGGTGGATCGTGGCTGGACCGTTGAAGGGATTGCGTGTAGTCGAGTTGGCCGGCATCGGCCCCGGCCCGCACGCCGCGATGATCCTGGGGGATCTGGGAGCCGACGTGGTGCGCATCGATCGCCCGTCATCGAGCCCAGGGGGCTCGGGGGGCACAGCGAAGGACGCGATGATGCGCAACCGGCGGGTGGTGACCGCCGACCTGAAGTCCGACGAAGGCCGCGACCTCGTCCTGAAACTGATCGCCAAGGCCGACGTGCTGATCGAGGGCTACCGGCCGGGTGTCACCGAGCGGCTCGGATTGGGGCCGCAGGACTGCGCCGAGGTCAACGACCGGCTGGTCTACGCCCGGATGACCGGCTGGGGCCAGACCGGCCCGCGTAGCCAGCAGGCCGGTCACGACATCAACTACATCTCGCTCAACGGCATCCTGCACTCCATCGGCCGGGTGAACGAGCGGCCGGTCCCGCCGTTGAACCTGGTCGGTGACTTCGGCGGCGGCTCGATGTTCCTGCTGCTCGGCATCCTGTCCGCGCTATGGGAGCGGCAGACCTCCGGCAAGGGGCAGGTCGTCGACGCCGCGATGGTGGACGGTTCCAGCGTGCTGGTTCAGATGATGTGGCAGATGCGTTCGTCGGGCATGTGGACCGACGCCCGCGGCACCAACCTGCTAGACGGCGGCGCGCCCTACTACGACACCTACGAATGCGCCGACGGGCGCTACGTCGCGGTCGGCGCCATCGAGCCACAGTTCTATGCCGCTTTGCTGACCGGACTGGGCTTGGACGGCGCCGACCTGTCCGGCCAGAACGACGTCAGCCGCTGGCCGGAGTTGCGGGCCGTGCTGACCGAGAAGTTCGCCAGCCAGGACCGCGACCACTGGGCCAAGGTGTTCGCCGAGTCCGACGCGTGCGTGACGCCGATCCTGGCGTTCGGCGAGGTGCAGACCGAGCCGCACATCACCGAGCGGAACACGTTCTATGAAGTCGACGGCGGCCTGCAGCCGCTTCCGGCACCGCGGTTCTCCCGTACCGCGCCGGAGACCCCGCGTCCCGCCGCGCCGGTGACCGACGCGCAAGCGATACTCAACGACTGGGTATAGCCCCCAACCAACCAGTTGGCCGGAGGCCACTGAATCAAAGTCACGGAATCGAGGAAGGACTCGGATGGAGATCAAAGACGCCGTTGCCGTCGTCACCGGGGGAGCGTCGGGCCTGGGCCTGGCCACCACCAAGCGGCTGCTCGACCGCGGCGCGCAGGTGGTCGTGATCGACCTGCGCGGCGAAGAAGCGGTCCGCGAACTGGGAGACCGCGCGCGCTTCGTCGAGGCCGACGTCACCGATGAGGCCGCTGTCGGCAAGGCGCTGGACGCCGCCGAATCGATGGGCACACTGCGCATCAACGTCAACTGCGCCGGCATCGGCAACGCCATCAAGACGCTGTCGAAGGACGGCCCGTTCCCGCTGGACGGCTTCAAGAAGGTCATCGGGGTCAACCTGATCGGCACCTTCAACGTGCTGCGGCTGGCCGCTGAGCGTATCGCCAAGTCCGAGCCCGTGGGCGAAGAGCGTGGCGTCATCATCAACACCGCCTCGGTTGCCGCCTTCGAGGGCCAGATCGGTCAGGCCGCCTACTCGGCCTCCAAGGGCGGCGTGGTCGGCATGACGTTGCCGATCGCGCGCGACCTGTCGCGTGAGCTTATTCGGGTGGTCACCATCGCACCGGGGTTGTTCAAGACCCCGCTGCTGGGTTCGCTGCCCGAGGAGGCACAGGCGTCGCTGGGCAAGCAGGTGCCGCACCCGGCCCGGCTCGGCGATCCCGACGAGTACGGCGCCCTGGCCGTCCACATCGTGGAGAACCCGATGCTCAACGGCGAGGTCATCCGCCTGGATGGCGCCATCCGCATGGCGCCTCGCTGAGTTGCACACCGTCGGACACAACGAAAGCCCCCCGCATCGGCGGGGGGCTTTCGTGATAACCAGGGTGGATGGCTACTTACGGAACCATCGACTGACGTTGGGTTCGGCCATCAACAGCCGTGCGAGCATGCTCATGGTGCGCCTCAGCTCGCCGCTTGCAGTTCGTCGAACTGCTCGGAGGTCTCGCCTTCCACCAGCACGTCGCCGTGGTAGAGGGCTTCGAAGTCAACTTTGATGACGTCGGCACTTGAGTCGTCGATCCACATGAGACTGAGCGTATGGGCCACCATTAAGGAATCTTTGAGTCACGATTCGGAAAATGTTGGCAATTTACCCGCGGGTAGGTTGACCACCGTTCACTCGGCGATTCGGCCCCTGAGCTGCTTAGTTGCGGCACATTTTTCTGGCCGGACTCTTACTGTCGGTGCGGTTTAAAAGTGGCATTGAACGGTCCGGGCGCTCAGCTGCGTGCTTACAGGGAACACTGTTCGACGCGTGCAAATTAGCGTTTGTTAGGTTGTCGCGGACACCCAGCAGCCAGCGCAACGGGGCACCGGCAGCGGAAGGGCCGAAATGCTGCAAAAGATCGCCCGAGTCGCCATCAGGGCGCCCCGCCGCATCATCGTGACAGGCATCCTCGTGTTCATCGCCGCCGCCGTGTTCGGCGTCCCGGTCGCCAAGAGCTTGTCGCCCGGCGGTTTCCAAGATCCGCACTCGGAGTCGGCGCGCGCCATCAGCGTGTTGAGCGAGAAGTTCGGCCAGAGCGGCCAGCAGGTGCTGATTCTGGTGACCGCTCCGGCAGGCAGCAATAGTGAGCAGGCCCGCAAGGTCGGCACCGACCTCGTCGACCAGCTGCAAAAGTCCCCGCTGGTCTACAACGTCTCCTCGCCGTGGACGGCGCCTGCGGGGCAGTCAGATGACCTGGTGAGCCGCGACGGCAAGTCCGGACTCGTCGTGGTCAACCTCAAAGGCGGCGAAAACTACGCGCAGAGCAACGCGCAGACGCTGGCCGACCAGTTCATCCACGACCGTGACGGCGTCACCGTTCGGGCCGGCGGCGCGGCGATGCAGTACGCACAGATCAATACGCAGAACCAGGCCGACCTGCTGATCATGGAGATGATTGCGCTCCCGCTGAGCTTCCTGGTGCTGATCTGGGTGTTCGGCGGGCTGCTGGCCGCGGCGTTGCCGATGGCGCTGGGCGCCCTGGCCGTCGTCGGTTCGATGTCGGTGTTGCGCCTCATCACCTTCACCACTGAAGTGTCGATCTTCGCCCTCAACCTGAGCACCGCGCTGGGCCTGGCCCTGGCCATCGACTACACCCTGCTGATCGTGAGTCGCTATCGCGACGAGTTGGCCGAGGGCTATGACCGAGACGAGGCCCTGGTCCGGACCATGGCCACCTCGGGGCGCACGGTGCTGTTCTCTGCGGTCACGGTGGCGTTGTCGATGTCGGCGACAGTGGCGTTTCCGATGTACTTCCTCAAGTCGTTCGCCTACGCCGGTGTGGCCACCGTCGCGTTCGTCGCGGCCGCCTCGATCTTCATCACCCCGGCCGCGATCGTGTTGCTGGGTCCCCGGCTGGACGCGCTGGATGTGCGCCGGCTGGTGCGGCGAAAGCTGCTCAGAAACACAACGGAGCCGGTGCACAAACCCGTCCAGCAGCTGTTCTGGTATCGGTCGACCAAGTTCGTGATGCGCCGCTGGGCGCCGATCGGCCTGACCGTGGTTGCGCTGCTGTTACTGCTCGGATATCCGTTCCTCCGGGTGACATGGGGCTTCCCTGACGACCGGGTACTGCCGCGCTCGGCGTCGGCGCATCAAGTCGGTGATCAGCTGCGCAACGACTTCGCGCACGACTCGGCGACCTCGGTGCCCGTCGTCATCCCCGATGCCACCGGCCTGAGCCCGGCGGATTTGAACAACTACGCCGCCGATTTATCGCGGGTCGCTGACGTGTCGGCGGTGTCCGCGCCCGGCGGCACCTTCGCGGCCGGCAACCGGGTGGGCCCCCCGGCCGGGCCCACCGGGCTGAACGCCGGCAGTGCGTTTTTGACCGTCAGCAGCACGGCGCCGCTGTTTTCCACGGCGAACGACACCCAGCTCAGGCGGTTGCATCAGGTGCCCGGGCCCCCCGGCCGGTCCGTCGAGATGGGCGGGGTGGCACAGGTCAACCGCGACAGCGTCGATGCCGTCACCGACCGGCTTCCGCTGGTTCTGGGATTGATGGCAGCGATCACCTTCGTGTTGCTGTTCCTGCTCACCGGCAGCGTGCTGCTGCCGGCCAAGGCGCTCGCCTGCAACGTGCTGTCGTTGACGGCGGCGTTCGGTGCGCTGGTGTGGATCTTCCAGGACGGTCATCTGGGCGCGCTGGGAACCACGCCCAGCGGGACGCTGGTGGCCAACATGCCGGTGCTGCTGTTCTGCATCGCCTTCGGATTGTCGATGGACTACGAGGTCTTCCTGCTCTCCCGGATCCGCGAATACTGGCTGGCGTCCGGCGCCGCCCGCGCCGCCAAGCCGACCGCGAAGCAGGCCCACGCCGCCAACGACGAAAGCGTGGCGCTCGGAGTCGCGCGCACCGGCCGAGTGATCACCGCGGCCGCATTGGTGATGTCGATGTCGTTCGCGGCACTGATCGCCGCTCACGTTTCCTTCATGAGGATGTTCGGCCTCGGCCTGACTCTGGCCGTGTTCGCTGACGCCACCCTGGTGCGGATGGTTGTGGTCCCGGCCTTCATGCACGTGATGGGCCGGTGGAACTGGTGGGCGCCCAAGCCGCTGGCATGGCTGCACGACCGGATCGGCATCAGCGAGGGCGCGGCCGACGAATCCGTCGAATTCCTCGAGCCGCCCCGGGCGCCCGACGAGGTCCCCGAGCCGGTGGTTGGCGAGCCGGTGCCCAATATCCGTTAACGCCGACCGCGTGATCGTAAAAACCCTATTGTGAGGCTCATTCGAGTCGGGAAGGTTCACGTACGTATGACAACGGTGGTCGACAACCCCTTCTTTGCGCGCGTCTGGCCCGTCGTCGCCACCCATGAGGCGCAGGCGATCCGGGCCCTTCGCCGGGAGAATCTGGCCGGCCTGTCCGGGCGAGTGCTGGAAATCGGCGCCGGAATCGGTACGAACTTTCCGCACTACCCGGAGTCGGTCGATGAGGTGATCGCGGTGGAGCCCGAACAGCGGCTGGCGGCCCGCGCCCGTGCCGCCGCGGACGCGGTGCCCACCCGCGTTGTGGTGACCGGCGAGACGGCGGAGGCCTTCGGCGGCGACGAGCCGTTCGACGCGGTGGTGTGCTCGCTGGTGTTGTGCTCGGTGCGCGACCCCGAGGCCGTGCTGCGGCGCCTGTACTCGTTGCTGCGACCGGGCGGGGAGCTGCGCTACCTGGAGCACATCGCCAGCGCCGGTGCGCGAGGCCGCTTTCAGCGGTTTGTCGATGCGACGCTGTGGCCACGGCTGTTCGGTAACTGCCACACCCATCGGGACACCGAGCGCTCGATCCGCGCGGCGGGATTCCACATCGACACGTCGCGACGGGAATTCACGCTGCCGGTCTGGTCGCCGATGCCGGTGTCGGAGCTACTGCTCGGCCGCGCGCACCGGCCCTGACCGCGGCGCGGTCAGCTCAGCAGGGCCGGTAGCCGCTGCAGCAATCCGGGCAGAGCCCGGCTGGCCGTCTCCCGCATGCTGATCGTCACGCTGCCCGACAACGGGGTGACTTCGGGATTGACCTCGATGACGGCGGTGCCGCGAGCCAGCGCCAGCTCGGCCAGGCCCGCCGCCGGATAGACGATCGCCGAGGTCAGCGTCATCACGCAGAACGTCGACGATCTGCACGAGCGCGCGGGAAGCCGATCGGTTCATCACCTGC